>NZ_VFPU01000001.1:637987-956981 GCF_006716885.1 Ornithinimicrobium humiphilum | reverse complement strand
CATGGTCGGGACCGCGACGACTGGCTGCCTGCTCATCCCGCACACGCTACGTCGCGGCCGTACCGGCCCCGAGCAGGGGTCGGACGGGCACGGCATACCCACGAGAGCAGGGGTCGTGCGATCAGCTGCGCGTGGCCCGGGTCAGCCCTCCACACCGAGCGTCGACAGGATGAGATCGCGGGCGCGGGCCGCGTCGGCCTGGCCGCGCATCTCCTTCATGACCTGACCGATGAGCGCGCCGACGGCCTGCACCTTGCCGCCGCGGATCTTCTCCACGACGCCCTCGTTGGCGGCGATGACCTTGTCGACCGCGGCCTGCAGCGCGCCGTCGTCCTGGACGAGCTCCAGGCCGCGGGCGTCGGCGACCTCGGTCGGGCCGCCCTCGCCGGCGAGCACGCCGTCGAGCACCTGGCGGGCCATCGAGTCGTTGAGGCGACCGCCGGTGACGAGGGAGTCCAGCTCGGCGATGTGCGCCGGCGTGACGCCCAGCTCTGTCACGGCCACGCCCTGGGCGTTGGCCCGGCGGGCGAGCTCTCCCGACCACCACTTGCGGGCGGCCGCGGGCGAGGCGCCGGCGGCGACGGTCTCCTCGATGACGTCGACCGCCTGGGCGTTGATGACGTCGCGCATCTCGAGGTCGGTGAAGCCCCATTCCTCCTGCAGCCGGCGGCGGCGCACGGCCGGGTTCTCCGGCAGCGTGGCGCGCAGACGCTCGACGTCCTCGCGGCTCGGGGCCACGGGCACGAGGTCGGGCTCGGGGAAGTAGCGGTAGTCGTCGGCGTCGGACTTGGGACGGCCGGCGGTGGTGATGCCGGTGTCCTCGTGCCAGTGCCGGGTCTCCTGGAAGATCTTCTCGCCGGCGTCGAGGACTGCGGCGTGCCGCGTGATCTCGTAGCGCACCGCCCGCTCGACCGAGCGCAGCGAGTTGACGTTCTTGGTCTCGGTGCGCGTGCCGAAGGTGTCCGAGCCGACGGGCATGAGGGAGACGTTGGCGTCGCAGCGGATGTTGCCCTGCTCCATGCGGCCGTGGGTGACGTCGAGGGCCCGCAGCAGGTCGCGCAGCGCCGAGACGTAGGCACGCGCCACCTCGGGGGCACGGGAGCCAGCGCCGGTGATCGGCTTGGTGACGATCTCGATGAGCGGGATGCCGGCGCGGTTGTAGTCGACGACGGAGTAGTCGGCGCCGTGGATGCGGCCGGTCGCGCCACCCACGTGGGTCGACTTGCCGGTGTCCTCCTCCATGTGTGCGCGCTCGATCTCGACGCGATAGGTCTCGACGCCCTCACCGTCCAGCGCCGGCAGCTCGACGTCCATGTAGCCGTTGAAGGCGATCGGCTCGTCGTACTGCGAGGTCTGGAAGTTCTTCGGCATGTCCGGGTAGAAGTAGTTCTTCCGGGCGAAGCGGCACCACTCGGCGATCTGGCAGTTGAGCGCCAGGCCGATGCGGATCGCGGACTCGACGGCCGTGGCGTTGACCACCGGCAGCGCGCCGGGCAGGCCCAGGCAGACCGGGCAGGTCTGGGTGTTGGGCTCGGCGCCGAAGTCGGTGGCGCAGCCGCAGAACATCTTGGTGGCCGTCGACAGCTCGACGTGCACCTCGAGGCCCATGACCGGCTCGTAGCGGCTCATCGCCTCGTCGAAGGGCACCACGGGGGCGCTGGTCTGGGTCACGCTCACGCGCGCGCCTCCTCGGTCTCGTCGGTGCGGGTATGCGGTGCCGCCGGGGCGGCCTCGGGCACCTCGGGCAGGCGGTCGATGACCAGGCCGCCCTGCACCTCGGCGAGACGGGCCTCGAGGGCCGCGCCCACGGCATACATGCGCTGGTCCTCCATGGCCGGGGCCAGGATCTGGAAGCCGACCGGCAGGCCGTCCTCCTCGGCGACGCCCGCCGGGATCGACATGCCGGGCACGCCGGCGAGGTTGGCCGGGATGGTGGCGATGTCGTTGAGGTACATCGCCATCGGGTCGTCGAGCTTGTCGCCGATCTTGAAGGCCGTGGTCGGCGCGGTCGGGCTGACGAGCACGTCGGCCTGCTCGAAGGCCGCGGCGAAGTCGCGAGCGATGAGCGTGCGGACCTTCTGCGCCTGGCCGTAGTAGGCGTCGTAGTAGCCGCTGGACAGCGCGTAGGTGCCCAGGATGATGCGGCGCTTGACCTCGTCGCCGAAGCCGGCGTCGCGGCTGGCGGCCATGACCTGCTCGGCGCTCGGGCTGCCGTCCGGCACGACGCGCCGGCCGTAGCGCATGGCGTCGTAGCGGGCCAGGTTGGAGCTCGCCTCCGACGGGAGGATGAGGTAGTAGGCCGCCATCGCGTAGGTGAAGTGCGGGCAGGAGACCTCGACGATCTCGGCGCCCAGCTCGCGCAGCTGGTCGAGCGCCTCCTCGAATCGGGCCAGCACGCCGGGCTGGAAGCCCTCCCCGCCGATCTCCTTGACGACACCGACGCGCAGGCCGGTCAGGTCGCGGGTGCCGGTGGCCGCCGCGACGACCGGCGGCACCGGGGCGTCGATGCTGGTGGAGTCCATCGGGTCGTGGCCGCCGAGCACCTCGTGCAGGAGCGCGGCGTCGGCGACGGTGCGGGCGCACGGGCCGATCTGGTCCAGGCTCGAGGCCAGCGCGATGATGCCGTAGCGGCTCACCCCGCCGTAGGTCGGCTTGGCGCCCACGGTGCCGGTCACGGCCGCGGGCTGGCGGATGGAGCCGCCGGTGTCGGAGCCGATCGCCAGCGGGGCCAGGAAGCCCGCGACGGCCGCGGACGAGCCACCGCCGGAGCCGCCGGGGATGCGCTCGAGGTCCCACGGGTTGCGGGTCGGGCCGAAGGCGCTGTGCTCGGTGGAGGAGCCCATCGCGAACTCGTCCATGTTGGTCTTGCCCAGGATGGGCATCCGCGCCTCGCGCAGCCTGGTCACGATCGTCGCGTCGTAGGGCGGGACGAAGTCCTCGAGCATGCGGGAGCCGGCGGTCGTGGTCAGGCCCTCGGTGCAGGCGATGTCCTTGACGGCGACGGGGACGCCCGCCAGGCGGGGCAGGCTCTCGCCCGCCGCGCGCGCCCGGTCGACCTCGGCCGCGGTGGCCAGGGCGCCCTCGGCGTCGACGAGCAGGTAGGCGTTGAGCGCGGGGTTGAGGCGCTCGATGCGGTCCAGATGGGCCTGGGTCAGCTCGACGGAGGTGAACTCCCCCGCGGCCAGGCCGTCGGCCATCTGGACGGCGGTGAGACGGGTCAGGTCGGTGGTCTGCGTCATGTCCGTCCTCACTCCTCGTCCAGGATCCGCGGCACGCCGAAGCGCCCGTCCTCAGGGTCGGGCGCGTTGGCCAGCGCCTGCTCGGCGCTCAGGCTGGGCCGCACCTCGTCCGGCCGGGTGACGTTGACCAGGGGCAACGGGTGCGACATCGGGGGCACGTCGGCGGCGGCGACCTCGTTGACCTGGCCGACCCACCCGACGATCTGGTCGAGCTGCCCGGCCAGGGTGTCGAGCTCGTGCTCCTCGAGCTGGATCCGGGCCAGCATGGCGACGTGCGCGACGTCCTCGCGCGAGAGGTTGGACATGGGGGCCAGTCTAGGTGCCACCCGCCGGGGCTCCTGCCCCCGTCCCCTCGTCCGGTCAGGCGCTGGTGAGGCGCTCCAGCACCATCGCCGGCTGCGGGTTGGTGTGCGGCACCCCGTCGATCACGACCGTCGGCACGGTCTCGTTGCCGTCGTTGACGCTGCGGACGAAGGCGGCCGCCTCCTCGTCCTGCCAGATGTTGACCCAGACGGCGCGCTCGCCGTCCTTGCCGAGGTGGCCCTTGAGGCGCTGGCAGAAGCCGCACCCCGGCCGCCAGTAGATGACCACCTGACGCTCGGACTCGGGCATGGCGAGGACCTCCTGGTGGGTGGTGGTGCGGCCGCCCCGCCAGGGAGCGGTCCACCACACGAGGGCGAGACCGACCACGGCGTAGCCGACGGCGAAGAACCAGTCGCGCTGCCAGAGGGAGGTGCCCACGACCAGCGCCACGAGGACGAGCAGGACGATCCACAACCGGCGACGCATGTCTCCAGGGTATGTCGTGCGCGCGCCGTTCAGCCGGTCGCGGCCCGGTGGCGCAGCAGGTCGGCGGTCACCTGCAGCTGGCCGTGGTGCTGCATCAGCTCCTCGAGCACGTGGACCAGCGCACCACCCTGGGTGCGGCCGGCGGGTCGGGCCGCGGTCTCGGGGCGGTCCTGACCGGGGCACGGCGCCGTCCAGTCGGCGCCGGCAAGGGCCTCGGCGAGCACCGCGCGGGCGGCCCGCACACGCTCCTCCAGGTCGGCGACCGTCCCCGCGGCGCGGAACTCGGCGTCGCGGTCACGATGGTTGGGCCGCCCGGCGACCTTGTGGCCTGCCCAGAAGTCGATGACGCCCGCGCAGTGCACGACGATCGCGTAGGGGCTGTTGCTGCCGGGCGCCTCGAGCCGATCGTTGACGAGGTCGTCGCCCAGCTCGCGGCAGAGCGCCAGCATCCCGTCGAGCGCGGTGTCGGCGAAGGACAGGACGTCGGCGTCGTCGAGGTGGTTCACCCCTCGTCCCCCTCACCCTCGTCGCCGTCGCCGTCCTCGGCCTCCTCGCCCAGACCCAGCGCGGCCGGGCCGCCCTCGAGCAGCCGCACGAACTGCTCCTCGTCGAGGATGGTCAGGCCCAGCTCCTCGGCCTTGGCGGCCTTGGAGCCGGCATTGGCACCGACGACGACGAAGTCGGTCTTCTTCGACACCGACCCGGCGGCCTTGCCGCCGCGGCTGACGATGGCCTCCTTGGACTCGTCGCGGCTGAAGCCCTCGAGCGAGCCCGTGACGACGACGGTCAGGCCCTCGAGGGTCCGCTCGACCGACTCGTCGCGCTCGTCGGCCATCCGCACGCCGTCGGCGGCCCAGCGCTCGACGATCTCGCGGTGCCAGTCGACCTCGAACCAGTCCTTGACCGACTCGGCGATCACCTGACCGACGCCCTCGGTCGCCGCCAGCTCCTCCACGCTGGCCGACCGGATCGCGTCCATGGACCCGAACTCGGTGGCCAGGGCCCGGGCTGCGGTGGGCCCGACGTGCCGGATCGAGAGGGCGACGAGCACCCGCCACAGGGGCTGGTTCTTGGCCTGCTGCAGGTTCTCGACGAGCTTGAGCCCGTTGGCCGAGAGCACCCGGCCGTCGACGACGGCGTCCTCCGGGTCGCTCTTTTTCGCGGCGCGGGTGTAGAGCGGCACCCGGCGGATGTCGTCGGCCGTCAGGGAGAAGAGGGTGGCCTCGTTGGTCAGCACGCCGGCCTCGAGCAGGGCGTTGACCCCCTCGCCGCCGAGCGCCTCGATGTCGAAGGCGCCCCGGCTCGCCAGCGAGTAGAGCCGCTCCCGCAGCTGGGCGGGGCACTTCTCGCTGTTGGGGCAGCGGATGTCCTTGTCGCCCTCCTTCTCCGGCCGCAGCGGCGTGCCGCAGGACGGGCACTCGGTGGGCATCACGAACGGGCGCTCGCTGCCGTCGCGCTTGTCGACGACCGGCCCGAGGATCTCGGGGATGACGTCGCCGGCCTTGCGCAGCACCACGGTGTCGCCGATGAGCACGCCCTTGCGCTCCACCTCCGAGGCGTTGTGCAGCGTGGCCCGCTCCACCGTGGACCCGGCCACCTGCACCGGCTCCATCAGCCCCCACGGCGTGACCCGGCCGGTGCGCCCGACGTCGACGCGGATGTCGAGGAGGGTGGTGGTGACCTCCTCGGGCGGGTACTTGAACGCGATCGCCCACCGCGGCGCCCGCGAGGTCGACCCGAGCCGACGCTGGACCGAGACCTCGTCGACCTTGACGACGACCCCGTCGATCTCGTGCTCGACGTCGTGCCGGTGCTCGCCGTAGTAGGCGATGTAGTCGAGGACGTCCTTGATCGTGGGCACGACCCGGGTGCGCTCGGAGACCGGCAGGCCCCAGGCGGCGAGCAGCTCGTAGGCGTGCGACTGGCTGGCGATGTCGAAGCCCTCCCGGGCCCCGATGCCGTGGACGTACATCCGCAGCCCGCGCTGGGCGGTGATGCGGGGGTCCTTCTGCCGCAGCGAGCCCGCGGCGGTGTTGCGGGGGTTGGCGTAGGGCGGCTTGCCCGCCTCGACGAGCGCGGCGTTGAGCTCCTCGAAGGCCGCCACCGGGAAGAAGACCTCGCCCCGCACCTCGACAAGGCGCGGGATCGGCACGGGCGCGTCGGTGTCGTCGCCGCCCTCGACGACGGCGCCCTCCTGCGGCACGCCCTCGGCCTCCTGCTGCTCCGGCGCACGCAGCTGGTGGGGCACCCCCTTGATCGTGCGCACGTTGAGCGTGACGTCCTCGCCCGTGCGGCCGTCGCCACGGGTCAGCGCCCGCACCAGGCGGCCGTCCTCGTAGAGCAGGTTGACGGCCAGGCCGTCGATCTTCAGCTCGCAGAGATAGCTGATCCCGGCGCCGCCGGCGTCGCGCTCCACGCGCTCGGCCCACTGCTCCACCTCCTCGGTCGAGAAGGCGTTGTCCAGGCTGAGCATGCGCTCGAGGTGGTCGACGGCCCGGAACTCGGTGGAGAACGTGCCGCCCACGACCTGGGTGGGGCTGTCGGGCACCCGCAGACCGGGATGCGCCTCCTCCAGCTCCTCCAGCTCGCGCACCAGCGCGTCGAACTCGCCGTCGCTGATCGTCGGCGCATCCTTGACGTAGTAGGCGAACTGGTGGCCCCGGATCTCCTCGGCCAGCTCGGTCCAGCGGTGGCGCGCCTCCTCCGGCACGTCGTCGGCGACGGGGACGGTCGGGTGGTCCGCGGTGCTCTCGCTCACCCGTCCATCTTGGCAGGCTCCACCGACAGCCCGGCGTCCTGCGGCGCGTCGCCCGCACGGGCGGAGGGGCGGCGCTGCGGACCGGTGATCAGGACCGACCCGGCCAGCACCACGACGGCGCCGACCAGCACGACCGGGCCGACGCTCTCACCGAGCGCGACCACGCCGAGCAGCACGGAGACGACGATGATCGGGTAGGTCACCGAGGTGGCGACCGTGGGGCCGGCGGCGCGGACCACGGCATACTGCATCGCCTGGGCGAGGCCCGTGCCGACGATGCCGAGCACGACGACCGCCAGGACCGGACCCCACAGCGACCAGCCGCCGTCGGCGGCACCGGGGCCGCCCGGCGCGAGCGGGCC
Organism: Ornithinimicrobium humiphilum; assembly: GCF_006716885.1. Classification (NCBI taxonomy): domain Bacteria; kingdom Bacillati; phylum Actinomycetota; class Actinomycetes; order Micrococcales; family Ornithinimicrobiaceae; genus Ornithinimicrobium; species Ornithinimicrobium humiphilum. Next base: position 949,833 of record NZ_VFPU01000001.1, on the reverse strand, counting down.
CCCGCCGGACGCACCGCGTACGAGCCAGTCGAGCAGGAGCAGGACAGGCACCTGGGCGGCCGCCACGAGCAACTGGGCGGCGGGCATGGAGAAGCCGCCCGGGTCGGCGTCGCGCAGGAAGCGCCGCACGTAGGTCCAGCCCACGCCATAGCTCGCCGACGCGGCCAGCACCATCGCCAGGCCGAGCGGGTCGGGGCCGTGCTCGGCGGACCAGGGCTGGGCGATGAGCACGACGCCGAGGAAACCGATGGCCACGCCGAGCTGGCGGCGCCGGCCGACCGGCTCGCCCGGCAGCAGCAGCGCGGTCGCGAGGACCGTGACCACGGGGGTGGTGGCGTTGGAGATGCCGGCGATCGCCGTGGTCACCCGTTGCTCCCCCGCCGCGAAGAGGAACCACGGCAGCGTGCACAGCAGCGTGCCGGTCACGAGCAGATGGCCCCAGGTGCGGCGACCGCGCGGGAGCCGGGTGCGCGTCAGCGCGACCAGGAGCGCCAGCACTGCCGCGCCGCACAGGATGCGCAGCGCGGTGACCTGGACGGGCGTCAGCGACCCCAGACCGAGCTTGATGAGCAGATAGCTCGAGCCCCAGATGAAGGCGAGCGCGACGTACCAGACCTGCCACGGCAGGGCCCCGGTCCGGCGGCTCACCGGGCAAATTCTTCGTTCACGCGGCACATCGTCCCACCGGGGTCGGACGGACCCGCCGGGAGGTGGGTATGCCGTTCGCGCGGGTGTCGTCGACGCCTTGCTGCGCGGCGTGCAGGTCGCTCAGGCGAGCGCGACGTCGGCCAGGCGCGCGGCGGCCGTCACGGTGCCGGCGGTCAGGGCACGGGCCCCCTCCGGGGCGGCGCCCGCGAGGCCACAGGCCGGCGTGACGGTGACACCGGTGAGATCGCGGACCGGCAGGCCGAGCTCGCGCCAGCGGCGCACGAATGCGTCGACCCGCGGTCCGGGCTGAGGGTCGCCGTCCGTCGGCAGGAGGCCTGCCCAGACCGCGACCCCCGCGTCGAGGAGCTCGGCGACGCGCTCCCAGCCGGCGGTCGACAGCAGCGCGACGTCGAGCGCCACCGCGTCGGCGCCGGTCTGGCGCAGCAGGTGGAGCGGCACGTCGGGGGCGCAGGAGTGGACCGCGACCTGCACCGCTCCGGCACCGCGCGCGGCGTCCACGACGGAGGCCATCGACGTCACGAGCTCGCCCGTGCTCGGCGTGCGCAGGACGCGGTAGCCCGACTCGGACCGGATGCGGCCCAGGGAGACGGCCGTCAGCGACGGCTCGTCGACCTGCACCACGACGTCGGCGCCGGGCACGAGGCGGCGGACGGCGGCCACGTGGCCGGCCACGCCCTCGGCGATGGAGGCGGTCAGGTCACGGGTGGCGCCGGGGTCGGAGAGCACCCGGTCGCCCAGCGGGAGCCAGAGCGACGCGGCGAGGGTCCAGGGGCCGCCGACCTGCAGCTTGAGCGGGCCGGTCCAGCCGTCGAAGGCCTCGGCGAGCTCGTCGAGGTCCTGGCGCCACCAGGCGGCGGTGCGCTCGGCGTCGCGGCCGGGGCGGTCGACGAGCCGCCAGCCCTGGGGCTGGAGGTCGACGGGCAGGTCGACGAGGAGCCCTGCGGAGCGGCCGACGAGGTCGCTGCCGGGTCCGCGCGCGGGCAGCTCGGGCAGGTAGGGCAGTCCGGTCACGCCCTCCGGGGCTGGGTCGGCGAGCTCGCCCCGGACCACCCGCAGCGCCTCGCGGACGTCGGTGCCGGGCCAGGAGCCGACGCCGGTGGCGACGACCCGTGGGTCGACGGTCGAGCCGGTCGGGCGCGCGGGCTCGGAGGACGTCGGGTTGGGGTCGGGCACGACCCCAACCCTAGTCGCGGCCGGCGGTGCGGACCCTGCGCGGGTCGGACGGCCGGGCCTCCAAGGGTCGGGTGCGGCCCGGACGGGGCGTCAGGCTCCCGGACCCAGCCACTCCAGCCCGGGCACGTTGCGGAGCACCCAGTAGGCCGCGACGAGGACCGGGATCGTGGCGAGCAGCCGGGGGCCCGGGGTCCAGCGGCGCGGGACGCCCAGCCACGCGCGTCGCACGGCGGTCAACCACACGAGCACGAGCAGCGGACCGACGACCAGCAGGGCCGGGTTGCGCTGCCAGGCGGTCGCGACGTCGCCGTGACTGAGGGCGTGGATCGCCCGCAGCGTGCCGCAGCCGGGGCAGACGAGGCCGGTGGTCGCCAGGTAGGGGCAGGTGAGCCAGCTGCCCGGGTCGTTGGGGTCGCGCAGGGCAACAGCGGTGCAGAGGCCGAGGGCGCTGGCGGCGGTGAGCAGCGGCGTGCGCAGGCGGCGCCACCGCCCGGTGGCCCGGTCGGGGGCCGCGGCGGTGCCGTGCGAGGGCGGTGCGGTGCTCGTCATACCTGGTCTCGATCTGGTGGTGCCGGCTGGTCCGGGGGCCCACCCGACGGCGGGCCCCCGGGGACCTGTCAGAAGTCGGAGAAGTTGGACATGGCGCCGGTCGACCAGTTGAAGACGATGCCGAGGGCCCACAGCACCAGCGAGACGATCGCGATGATGCGGGCGGTCTTGACCTTGTTGACGTCGTAGCCGCCGGGGGCCCCGAGGATGCCGTTGGACTTGACGAGCACCCAGATGTTGACCGGGGCGCAGCAGATCAGGGCGATGATGCTGGTGATGAGGAGCTTCTGCCCCTCCGGGTGCTCGGCGCCCGGGCCACCGAGGCCGAAGCCGCCCTGGCCGCCGGGAGGCGGCTCCCAGCCGGGGGTGCCGCCTCCGGGGGGCGGGGGCGGGGAGGACTCGTAGGACATCTGGGACTCCTTCGTCGCTGTGCTCGACTGGCCGGAGGGGCTCTCCGACCGCGCCGCCGATCCTCGCACACCGGCAGGTCCGAACGCCGGACGTGCGGCCGTCCCCTGGGGACGACGTGCCGCCGGGCGGTGTCCTCAGTCGGCGGCTGCCGCGCGCCCGGCGCGCGCGATGGTGCCCGAACCGACGACCCGGGTGCCCTCGTAGAGCACCACCGACTGCCCCGGCGCGACGCCGCGGACGCGCTCCTCGAGACGCACGACGAGGCGGTCCTCACCGTCGCCGCGCTCGACCCGGGCGGTGGCGGGGTGCTCGGCCCCGTGGGCGCGCACCTGGGCGCCCACGCGCACCTCGTCCTCCGGCGCGGGGCCGCACCAGCGCACGTGGTCGGCGGTGATCAGGTCGACGCCGAGCAGCTCCTCGGGACCGACGACGACGGTGTTGGTGCGGGTGTCGGTGGACACGACAAACCTCTTGGAGCCGTCCGGCGGCGGCACCTTGAGGCCGAGCCCGCGGCGCTGCCCGACGGTGTAGCCGTGGGCGCCGTCGTGCTCCCCGAGCACCGTGCCCTCGGTGTCGACGACCGGGCCGGGGCGCCGGCCGAGGCGACCGGCGAGCCAGCCGCGGGTGTCGCCGTCGGAGATGAAGCAGATGTCGTGGCTGTCGGGCTTCTTGGCCACGGAGAAGCCGCGCTCGGCGGCCTCCTGCCGGATCTGCGGCTTGGTCGTGTCGCCGAGCGGGAAGAAGGAGCGGGCGAGCTGGTCGGCGTCGAGCACGCCGAGCACGTAGGACTGGTCCTTGGCGGCGTCCACGGCCCGGTGCAGCTCGCGCCGCACGCCGCCGGGTGCGTCGGGGGCGGGCACCTCGACGACCTGGGCGTAGTGCCCGGTCGCGACGGCGTCGAAGCCGAGGGCCAGCGCCTTGTCGAGCAGCGCGGCGAACTTGATCTTCTCGTTGCAGCGCAGGCACGGGTTGGGCGTGCGGCCCGCGGCGTACTCGGCGACGAAGTCCTCGACGACGTCCTCGCGGAAGCGCTCGGCCATGTCCCAGACGTAGAACGGGATGCCGAGGCGGTCCGCCACCCGACGTGCGTCGCCGGCGTCCTCGATCGTGCAGCAGCCGCGGGCGCTCTCGCGCAGGGTCGCCGCCGACTGGGCCAGCGCGAGGTGCACGCCCACGACCTCGTGCCCGGCGTCGAGCATGCGCGCAGCGGCGACGGCGCTGTCCACGCCGCCGCTCATCGCGGCCACCACCCTCACACGCGGCTCCGGGAGGCGGCGTGGGCCCGGCGGGCGCGCTCGAGGGCGGCGGGCAGGGCGGCGAGGAAGGCGTCGACGTCGGCCTGGCTGGAGCCGTGGCCGAGGGTGAGGCGCAGGGCGCCGACGGCCTCGCGCTCCGGGACGCCCATCGCCAGCAGCACGTGGCTGGGCCGGGGCACGCCGGCGCGGCAGGCCGAGCCGGTGGAGCACGCGATGCCGGCGGCGTCGAGCAGGTAGAGCAGGGAGTCGCCCTCGCAGTCGGCGACGCGCAGGTGGACGTTGCCGGGCAGGCGACCGGTGACGTCGCCCGGGGACCAGCGGCCGCTGACGCGGATGGCGTCGTCGATGGCCAGCGCGCCCTGGATGAGGGAGTCGCGCAGCACCGAGAGGTGGCGGGCGTGGCTGGCCTGGTGCTCGGCCGCGTGCGCGACCGCCTCGGCCAGGCCGGCGATGCCGGGGGTGTCGAGGGTGCCCGAGCGCAGCTGGCGCTCCTGGCCGCCGCCGTGGGTCAGCGGCACCGGCTTCTGGTCGCGGCCGGCCGTGAGCACGCCGACCCCGAGGGGGCCGCCGATCTTGTGGCCCGTGATCACGCCGAGGTCGACGGTGGACAGGTCGACGGGCACCTGGCCGAGCGCCTGCACCGCGTCGGAGTGGAACGGTATGCCGTGCGCGCGGGCGAGCGCGGCGAGCTCGGGCACCGGCTGGACGGTGCCGACCTCGTTGTTGGCCCACATCACGCTGGCGACCGCGACGTTCTCCGGGCCGCCGTCGGCCTCGAGCGCGGTGGCGAAGGCCTGCGGGGTGACGAGGCCCTCGGCGTCCGGCTCGACCCAGGTGACGCGGGCGCCGTGCGCGCGGACGAGGTGCTCGACCGAGTCGAGGACGGCGTGGTGCTCGACGCCGGAGACGACCAGGCGGTCGCGCCGCAGACCGTCCGGGCCGTGGAGTCGCGCGGCGTAGGTGCCCTTGACGGCGATGTTGTCCGACTCGGTGCCGCCCGAGGTGAAGATCACCTCCGAGGGGCGCACCCGCAGCGCCTCGGCGACCCGCTCGCGGGACTCCTCGACGACCCGCCGTGCCTCGCGGCCGGGGCCGTGCAGCGAGCTGGCGTTGCCGACCTGGCGCATGGTGCGGGCGACGACCTCGACAACCTCGTCCAGCACCGGGGTGGTGGCGGCGTGGTCGAGGTAGACGGAGGTCGAAGTCAGCACCGGACGAGTCTACGTGCGCCTGCCGGGAGGCTCCTGGGCGGCGGGCACGGGCCGGGGCTCCCTGTGAGCGAGCGGAGAGGCGCCCGGGAACGCCGCGTCCCGCAGGCCTCCGGCCGGAGCCGGGTCCTGCGGGACGCGTCGGGACGTGCGGGGCGGTCAGCCCTTGAGCTTGCCGATCTCCTCGGTGGCCTGCGGAAGGACCGTGAAGAGGTCGCCCACGACGCCGTAGTCGACGAGCTCGAAGATCGGGGCCTCGGGGTCCTTGTTGACCGCGACGATCGTCTTCGAGGTCTGCATGCCGGCGCGGTGCTGGATGGCACCGGAGATGCCGGCCGCGACGTAGAGCTGCGGGGAGACCTGGACACCGGTCTGGCCCACCTGTGCCGAGTGCGGGTACCAGCCCGCGTCGACGGCGGCGCGGGAGGCGCCGACGGCCGCGCCGAGGGAGTCCGCGAAGGCCTCGACCGGCGAGAAGTCGCCACCGGTGCCGCGCCCGCCGGAGACCACGATGGCGGCCTCGGTCAGGGACGGACGGCCGCTGGCGGCCTTCTCCTTGCGCTCGGTGATGCGGGCCGCCTTCGCGGCGTCCGAGAGCTGCACGTCGACGGTCTCGACGGCCGCCGGGGCGCCGCCGGTCTGCTCGACCGGGATGCTGTTGGGCTTGAGCGTGACCACCGGGGACCCCTGCCGCACCACGGAGGTGACGGTGTAGGAACCGGCGAAGACCGACTGGACGGTCTGCACGCCGCCGCCGTCGGCGGGGGTGACGTCGACCGCGTCCGTGATGATGCCGGAGGAGGTCTTGACCGCGAGGCGGGCGGCGACCTCCTTGCCCTCGCTGGTGGAGGGCAGCAGCACCGCCGCCGGGGAGGTCTGACCCACGAGGGTGGCCAGGACCTCGGCGAGCGGGGCCACGAGGTGGTCCGTCACCTCGGAGGACTCGACCGCGTAGACCTTGGTCGCGCCGTGCGCGCCCAGGGTCTCGGCGGCGGCCGGGGCTCCGGCGCCGACGAAGACCGCGGCGGGCTCGCCCAGGCGGGCGGCAGCGGTCAGGGCCTCCAGGGTGGACTTGCGGACGTCGCCGTCGACGTGGTCGACCAGGACGAGAACTTCAGCCATCTGCGCTATCTCCTTGAGGTCTTGGTCGGTCTCAGACGAACTTGCGGGAGGCCAGGAACTGCGCCAGCTTCACGCCGCCGTCGCCCTCGTCGGTCACGACCTCGCCGGCCGCGCGCGGCGGGCGGGCGGTGATCTCGACGACCTGCGAGAGCGCGGCGTCGAGACCCACCTGCGAGGCGTCCACGCCGAGGTCGGCGAGGCTCCAGGTGTCCACGGGCTTCTTCTTGGCGGCCATGATCCCCTTGAAGGAGGGGTAGCGCGGCTCGTTGATCTGGTCGGTGACGCTCACCAGCGCCGGCAGCGAGGCCTCGACGGTCTGGGAGTCGGTCTCGGAGTCGCGGCGGACGCGCACGGTCGAGCCCTCGACGGACAGCTCGGAGGCGAAGGTCACCTGGGGCAGGCCCAGGCGCTCGGCCAGCATGGCGGGCACGACGCTCATCACGCCGTCGGTGGAGGCGAGACCGGTGACGACCAGGTCGACGTCGCCGATCTTCTTGATGGCCTCGGCGAGCACCAGGGAGGTGGCCAGCGCGTCGGAGCCGGCGATCGCGTCGTCGGTCACGACGACGCCCTTGTCCGCGCCCATCTGCAGCGCCTTCTTCACCGCGGCCACCGCGTCGTCCGGGCCCATCGTCAGGACCGTGACCTCACCCTCGCCGGCCTCGACCAGCTGCAGCGCGGCCTCGACGGCGTACTCGTCCAGCTCGGACAGGAGCCCGTCCACGGACTCGCGGTCAGCGGTGTGGTCAGCCTCGAAGCCCCGGTCACCCTGGGCGTCGGGCACGTACTTCACACAGACGACGATGTTCATCTGTCACGTCCTCGTGGTTGCGGAATCAGGTGGGGTCCATCTTGACACTCACGGCAGGCGTTCCCGAACACGGGGGTCGGCAGGCACTTAGCCGAGGATGGCGTGCAGCGCCCAGGTGAGGGCGAGCAGGAGGAGCGTCATCAGCGGGAGCACCAGGGCCGAGAAGACCCGGACGCCCCTGACCGGCCCACGCCCCTGACCCGGGGCGGTGATCCGGTCGCCGTCCGCGGGTCCGTCGAACCAGCTGACGACCGTGCTGACCACGAGGAGCAGGACCCCGGCCAGCCCCAGGGGCAGGGCCGGCACCGTGAGGAGCGGCTCGGCGAACAGGCCGTAGAGGCCGACGACGACGCCGACCAGCACCGCCGGGGCGAGGAGGGCCAGCCAGCGGTGCTCCACGACCACGCGCAGGGTGGCGTCGAGGAACAGGGTGGAGGCGAGCAGCACCAGGACCGCCAGGCCGACCAGCTCGCCGGTCGTGACCTCGACCGGTCCGCCGTCCAGCCAGCCGCCGAAGGCCGCGACGGTGACGAGCATCCCGACCAGGCCGAGCAGCGTGCTCACGACCGTCGCGGCCCCGACGCGCCAGCCGGTGCCGGCGGCTCCCGTGGCGGCAGCGATCTCGCGGGCGTAGGTCCGGGCGTCGCCGAACGCCTCGGACGCGGGCTCCCCCGCCTCCACGACGTGGGCCTCGACGGTCAGCAACGCGTCGCCAATCCTGGCACCGGGGACGGAGAGGAGACGCAGCTCCACGACGAACTCCTCGCGCCAGTCCGGGTCGACGTGCGGGGCGATGGCGGCGGGGTCGCCGGCGACCTTCTCGGCCAGCCTGCCGCGGGCCCGTCCGGGGGTGTGGTCCATGTCAGCTGCTCCCTGCCTGCTGGGCGAGCGCACCGTCGGTGAGCTCGCGGGTGGTCGTGGTGAAGGCGGCCCAGCGGGCGGCCAGCTCGGCGGCCTCGCGGCGCCCCTGGGCGGTGAGCGCGAAGTACTTGCGGCCGGGACCGCCCTCGCCGGGCCGCCACTCGACCTCGACGTGGCCCGCCTCCTCGAGGCGGCCGAGCAATGGGTAGAGGGTGCCGCCCTTGACGGCGCCCAGGCCGGCCTCCGCGAGGCGCTGGGTGAGGGCATAGCCGTAGCTCGGGCCGTCGAGCAGGATCCGCAGGACGCACACGCCCAGCACCCCGCGCAGCCACTCGCTCGGCCACTGTTCCGCGCTCATGACTAGATCGTATGACTGACTAGTCAGAGACGCAAGCTAGTGATGAGCGTTCCCCCTGCCCACGCCATACCCGGTGCTCCCTCCTGGAGCAGTCGGCCGCCGCCTCGTGCGAACAATGGGACGGGTTCGTGCCGCCATGACGACACGAACTCGTCCCACTCTCGGGCGCCCCGGCCCGCAGGGGCCTCCGACTGCCGGCCACCGACCTCATCGACGCAGTGGTGGGTTGTGGTCGCTCTGGCGACCACAACCCACCACTCTGTTCGACAGCCGCCCACGAGCGCCCTCCCACCCCCACACCCCCGGTATGCCGCAGGCCGGGTGCTCCGTCGTGGAGCACCCGGCCTGGCGGCGGTCGGACGGGTCAGCGGCCCTCGAAGGAGGCCTTCCCCGGACCGTCCTTGACGAAGGACGTCATGCCGATCTCGCGGTCCTTGGTGGCGAAGACGCCGGCGAACTGCATCGCCTCGATCGCCAGACCGGTCTCGAGGTCGTTGTCCAGACCCCGGTCGATGGCCTCCTTGGCGGCGCGCAGCGCGAAGGCCGGGCCGTGGACGTAGCGCTCGACGCGGGCGACGGCGGCGGCGTAGGCGCCACCGGCCGGGGCGACCTCGTCGGCGAGGCCGATCGCCAGCGCCTCCTGGGCGTCGATCATGCGGCCGGTGAAGACCAGGTCCTTGGCGCGGGAGGCGCCGACGAGGCGGGCCAGGCGCTGGGTGCCGCCGGCCCCGGGGATGACGCCGAGCAGGATCTCCGGCTGGCCGAGGCGCGCGTCCTCGGCGACGACGCGGAAGTCGCAGCACATCGCCAGCTCGCACCCGGCGCCCAGGGCGTAGCCCTCGATCGCGGCGACGGTCGGCTTGGGGATCCGGGCGACGGCGGTGAAGCAGGCCTGGATGAGCGGGGCGCGCTGGACCATGTCGGTGTAGGACATGCCCTGCATCTCCTTGATGTCCGCGCCCGCGGCGAACACCTTCTCGCCGCCGTAGACCACGACCGCCGCGACCTCGTCGTCGGCGGAGACGATGCTGGCCGCCTCACCGATGGCGTCCTGGATCTCGATCGACAGCGGGTTCATCTTCGGCCGGTCGATCCGGATGGTGGCGATGCTGGAGTCGATCTCCACCCGGACGAACTCGCTGGCCGTGCTCACGGTACGGCTCACTTCTCACCTTCCTCGGGGGTCGCGGCGCCCCAGCCCTGCTGGCCGGCGGAGCCGATGGACAGCCACGGGCCGACGGCGGTGCCCTCGGGGGCGTTCTCCGGCAGCTCGGGCTCCAGGCCCTGCTCGGCCTGGGACTTGGCGACGACGTTGCGGTGCCAGAGCGACAGCGCCTGCAGGATGAGGCCGGTCGCGATCTGCAGCTTGGGCTTGGGCTGCTCCTGGCGGGCGATGATCTGCTCCACGGCGAGCACGAGGTTGCCGCCGGCGATGCCGGCCTTGACGAGGTTGACGCCCAGCGTGACGTCGTTGCAGCCGTTGAGGCGCGTCAGCATGTCGGCCGGCACGGTGCTGGCGACCTGCCACTGCCCGAAGACCCGCATGATGTCGAACTGCTCGCCCTGGACGACCTTGACGAACATCTTCTGGTCGTTGATCTCGAAGGACACGTCGCCCTCGGGGTCCAGGTTGGGGCTGAGGTTCATGTCCTGCAGCGCATCGATCACGCGGCCGGAGAGCGGGCGGTCCTGCGGCGGCGGCGGGAAGTTGGGGAACGACGTGGGATCGGTCATGGCCCCAACGTACCCGGCAGGCCAGGACGGCCGAAGCCGCCCCGGTGGGAGGCGGTGCGCGGCGCCCGCGGCGGGGTCCCACGGGGACCCGTGCGCGCTGCATACCCTGGGGCGCATGGTCCCGCCCGCGCGCCCGCGCCGCAGCCCCGAGAGCCCGCCGCCGCTGGGCGTCACCACCTCCGAGCTCGGCACCGAGGTGGCGGTCGTGGCCCGCCACGCCACCGCCGTCGAGCTGTGCGTCGACACCCCCGACGGCGAGCGCCGCGTGCCCCTGCGGTGGCACGTCTCCGGCATCTGGTGGGACGTCGTGCCGGAGGGCCTGCTCGCCCCGGGCACCCGCTACGGCTTCCGGGCCGACGGCCCCTGGGACCCGGCGGCCGGCCACCGCCACAACCCCGCCAAGCTGCTGCTCGACCCCTACGGCCGGGCGGTCGACGGCTGGGTGCACTGGGAGCCCGAGGTCTACGGCCACGTGGTGGACGCCGACGGCCGGCACCACCCCGACGAGCGGGACGACCGCGACTCAGCCGCCCTCGTGCCGCGCTCGGTCGTCGTCGACCACGCCTACGACTGGGGCGACGACGAGCCGCCCGCGGTGCCGTGGTCGCGCACGGTGGTCTACGAGGCTCACGTCCGCGGCCTCACCATGCGCCACCCGGAGGTGCCGCCCGAGCTGCAGGGCACGTATGCCGCGCTGGGCCACCCCGCGGTGCTCGACCACCTCACCGGTCTCGGTGTGACCTCGCTGGAGCTGCTGCCCGTGCACGCCTTCGCCTCCGAGCCGGCGCTGGTGGAGCGAGGCCTGCGCAACTACTGGGGTTACAACACCCTGGGGTTCTTCGCGCCGCACGCCGGCTACGCCTCCGCCAACGACCCGCAGGGCGTGGTCGACGAGCTCAAGGGGGCGGTGCGCGCGCTGCACTCCGTCGGCATCGAGGTGCTGCTCGACGTCGTCTACAACCACACCGCCGAGCAGTCCTGCACCGGCGGGCCCACGCTGTCGTGGCGCGGCCTGGACAACCAGACCTACTACCGCCTCGACGCGCACGGCCGCGACGCCGACGTCACCGGCACCGGCAACTCCGTCGACCTGCGCGACCCGCTCGTCGTGCGGATGGTGCTCGACTCGCTGCGGCACTGGGTGGAGGACTACCACGTCGACGGCTTCCGCTTCGACCTCGCGCCGGCCCTGGCGCGCGGCTCGCACGGCTTCTCCCCCGACCACCCCTTCCTCGTGGCGCTGCAGACCGACCCGGTGCTCTCGCAGGTCAAGCTGATCGCCGAGCCCTGGGACGTCGGTCCGCACGGCTGGCGCACCGGGCAGTTCCCGCCGCCCTTCCGGGAGTGGAACGACCGCTACCGCGACACCGTGCGCACCTTCTGGCTCGCCGACGTCGCCCGCGAGCGCGAGGGCCACGCCGGCCACGGCGTGCGCGAGCTGGCCACCCGCATCGCCGGCTCCGCCGACGTCGTCGGCACCGACCGGGGCGCCACCGCCTCGGTCAACATGGTCACCGCCCACGACGGCTTCACGCTCGCCGACCTCACGGCCTACGACCACAAGCACAACCACGCCAACGGCGAGGACAACCGCGACGGGCACGGCGACAACCGCTCCTGGAACCACGGCGTCGAGGGCCCGACGACCGACGCCCGGGTGCTCGAGGACCGGCGCCGCTCGATGCGCAACCTGCTCGGCACGGTGCTGCTGTCCACCGGTGTGCCCATGATCGTCGCCGGCGACGAGCTCGGCCGGACCCAGCAGGGCAACAACAACGCCTACAACCAGGACAACGCCCTCTCCTGGGTGTCCTGGCGGCTGGAGCCCTGGCAGGAGGAGCTGCTGGCCGACGCCCGGACGCTCGTGGCCCTGCGGCGCGAGCTGGCGGTCCTGCGTCCCGCGCTGCTGCCGACCTTCGAGCCGGAGCCGGGGCGGACGCGGCTGCGCTGGTACGCCGAGGACGGTGGCAGCGTCTCGCACCAGGCGTGGGAGGACCCGCGCAGACGGACCGTGGTGGCGCTCTACGACACGCTGCACGAGGAGCACGACCGGCAGGCCGTGGCCCTCGTCCTGCACGCCGGCTCCTCCGGCACCGAGGTGGCCCCGCCGGCGGTCGACGGGGTGCAGGCCTGGACGGTCCGCTGGAGCAGCGCGGCGTCCCTGCCCGAGGGCGACGAGCTGGAGCCGGGTATGCCGTGGGCCGTCCCCGCGACGAGCCTCACCGTGCTGGTCGGCCAGCTGGAGGAGCCCCCCGCCTGACGGCGGGGGCCGACCCCGACGCGGACCCGGGCGACGGCATACCGGAACGGGCGACGGCCCGGCTCCCCGTGAGGGGAACCGGGCCGTCGGCGTCGTCGGGGCCGCGTCAGGGCAGGGTGACGAGCCCCAGCTCGGCGTCGGACGAGAGGTGCTCGTGCCGCGGCAGCACCCGGACCGTCCAGCCCAGGGCGCCCGTGCGGGCGAGGCGGAGGCGGCCGTCGAAGCGGTGGCGGCCCTCCTCGTAGGACTGCGTCGGCTGCAGGTCGACGTACTCCGGGTCGGTGATGGTGTCCTCGGCGTTGGCCCGGCCGTAGGCCATCTGCACCCGGACCTCGCGCGGGTCGAGGTCGCCGAGCGCCACGTAGGCGTGCACCGCGATCTCGTCACCGATCTGCGGGGCGTCCGCCAGGCCTTCGGCGTCCACGTGGTCGACGCGCACGTGCCGCCAGTTGGCCTTCACCTTGTCGACGTAGGCCGCCAGCGAGCGCGCACCGGCGTACCCGTCGGCCTCGACCGCCCAGGCCGCGTGGGCGGCCGGCCAGTAGAGGGACTCGGTGTAGTCGCGGACCATGCGGTCGGCGAGGACCTTCGGGCCGAGCGTGGACAGCGTGTGGCTGACCATCTCGAGCCACCGCTGGGGCAGGCCCTGCTCGTCGCGGTCGTAGAACGTCGGGACGACCGTCTTCTCGAGCAGCTCGTAGAGGGCGGAGGCCTCGAGGTCGTCGCGGCGCTCGGGGTCCTCGACGCCGTCGGCGGTCGGGATCGCCCAGCCGTTCTGGCCGTCGTACCACTCGTCCCACCAGCCGTCGAGGATCGAGAGGTTGAGGGCGCCGTTGAGCGCGGCCTTCATGCCCGAGGTGCCGCACGCCTCGAAGGGGCGCAGCGGGTTGTTGAGCCAGACGTCGCAGCCCGGGTAGAGGCGCTGGGCCATCGCGATGTCGTAGTTGGGCAGGTAGATGATCCTGCCGCGGACCTCGGGGTCGTCGGTGAAGCGGACCATCTGCTGGATGAGCGCCTTGCCGGTGTCGTCGGCCGGGTGCGACTTGCCCGCGATGACGACCTGGACCGGCCGCTCGGGGTCGGTGAGCAGCTTCTTGAGGCGCTCGGGGTCGCGCAGCATGAGCGTGAGGCGCTTGTAGGTGGCGCCGCGCCGGGCGAAGCCGATCGTCAGCACGTCGGGGTCGAGGATGTCCTGGGTCCAGCCCAGCTCGGCCGCGGTCGCCCCCCGGTCGAGCAGCGACTGGTGGAAGCGTGCGCGGGCGTCCTCGATGAGCTGCTGGCGCAGCTCGCGCTTGGTCTCCCAGAAGGCGTCGATCGGCACCTGGTGGATGCGGGTGAAGACCGAGCGCGCGGACACCTCGGGCCCGAGGTGGTCGCGGGCGAGGTCGTAGAGGCTGCGGTCCACCCAGGTGCCGGCGTGCACGCCGTTGGTGACCGAGCCGATCGGCACCTCCTCGACGTCGAAGCCCGGCCACAGGCCCTGGAACATCTCCCGGCTCACGGCGCCGTGCAGCTTGCTCACGCCGTTGACCCGCTGGCCCAGGCGCATGCCCATGACGGCCATGTTGAAGCGGGAGGGGTCGCCGCCGTCGTAGTCCTCGGCGCCCAGCGCCAGGAGCCGGTCGACGGGGACGCCGGGCAGGCCGTTGCCCTCGCCGCCGAAGTGGGCGTGGATCGCCTCCATCGCGAAGCGGTCGATGCCGGCCGGCACGGGGGTGTGGGTGGTGAAGACGGTGCCGGCACGGACGGCCTGCAGCGCCTCGTCGAAGGCCAGACCGTGCTGGGTCACCAGCTCGCTGATCCGCTCGACGCCCTGGAAGCCGGCGTGGCCCTCGTTGGTGTGGTAGACGGTCGGCGCGGGGGCGCCGGTGATGCGGGAGTGGGCCCGCAGCGCGCGGACGCCGCCGATGCCGAGCAGCATCTCTTGCTCGAGGCGCTGGTCGCCACCTCCGCCGTAGAGGCGGTTGGTCACCTCGCGACGGCTGGGGTCGTTGGACTCGACGTCGGAGTCGAGCAGCAGCAGCGGCACGCGTCCGACCTGGGCGCGCCACACGTGCGCGTCGAGGTGGCCGCCGTGGGGCATCGCCAGGCGGATGACGACCGGGGCGCCGTCCTCCTCGCGCAGCAGCGACAGGGGCAGGTCGTCCGGGTCGAGGACCGGGTAGGACTCCTGCTGCCAGCCGTCGGCGTTGAAGCGCTGGGCGAAGTAGCCGGACTTGTAGAAGAGGCCGACGCCCACGATCGGGATGCCCTGGTCGGAGGCCGCCTTGAGGTGGTCGCCGGCGAGGATCCCCAGGCCGCCGGAGTACTGCGGCAGCACCGAGGTGATGCCGAACTCCGGGGAGAAGTAGGCGATGGCCTCGAGGGTGCGGCCGTCGCGCTCCCCTGCGCCGTGCTCGTGGTACCAGCGGGGCGTGCTCAGGTAGCGCTGGAGGTCCTCGTGGACCTCGCGCACGCGGGCGACGAAGTCCTCGTCCGCCGCCAGCCGCTCCATGTCCTCGCTGCGCAGCGAGGACAGGATCGCCACCGGGTCCTGCCCGGTCGACTCCCACAGCTCGGGGTCGAGACCGGCGAACAGGTCGCGGGTCGGCGGGTGCCAGGACCAGCGCAGGTTGAGCGCAAGGTCGTGCAGCGGGGAGAGGGTCTCGGGGAGGGCGGTCCGGACGTGCAACCGACGAATAGCCTTCACGAGGGGCAAGGATAGGGGACCGCACTGCAAGATCTTGCAGGCACGGCGTAGGGATCACGTCAGGGCAGGTGGGGGCGCGGTGGGGATGCCCGGTGACCGCTTTCACGGGTAGCGTGAGGCGCGTGACCGAGCACTCGACCACGCCCGCAGCCGCCGCCGATGTCTCGCCCCGCCCCGCCCCGATCGACAGGTCGGTGCTCACCGTCCTCGGTCAGGCGCCCGTGGGCCGCATCCCGGTCCTCGACGTCGAGCCCGTGGTGGACGGAGGACGCCGTCCCACCAAGTCGGTGGTGGGCGAGGTCTTTACGATCACCGCCACCGTCTTCCGCGAGGGTCACGACGCGGTCAACGCGACCGTCGTCCTCGTCGACCCCGACGGCGGCGAGCACCCCGTCACGATGACCTGCGTCAACGAGGGCCTGTCCCACTGGCGCGCCGCGGTCTCGGCCGACCGCGAGGGCGTCTGGGGCTTCCGCGTCGAGGGGTGGTCCGACCCCTACGCCACCTGGCGCCACGACGGCCAGATCAAGATCCAGGCCGGCGTCGACGTCGAGCTCATGCTCGAGGAGGGCGCGCGCGTGCTGGAGCGGGCGCTGGACGAGGTCGCGCGCCCCGCCGAGCACGAGCGGGTCCTCGAGGAGGCCATCGCCCGGCTGCGCGCGAGCGCGCTCCCGGTGCCCGAGCGCCTGTCGTCCGGCCTGACCCCCGAGGTCCGCGAGATCCTCGCGGCCGCCCCGCTGCGTGACTACGTCAGCCCGAGCCCCACCTACACCTGGTGGGTGGAGCGCAAGCTGGCCCTCACCGGTGCCTGGTACGAGATCTTCCCCCGCTCCGAGGGCGCCCGCCGCGACCCCGTGACGGGGTTGTGGACCAGCGGCACCTTCGAGACCGCCCAGGAGCGGCTGCCCGCGATCGCCGCGATGGGCTTCGACGTCGTCTACCTCACCCCCGTGCACCCGATCGGCCGGACCAACCGCAAGGGCCGCAACAACACCCTCACGGCCGAGGAGCACGACCCCGGCTCGCCCTACGCCATCGGCGCCGAGGAGGGCGGGCACGACGCGCTCCACCCCGACCTGGGCGACTGGGACGACTTCGACGCCTTCGTGGCCCGCGCGGAGCAGGAGGGGCTGCAGGTCGCGCTCGACCTGGCCCTGCAGGCCTCCCCGGACCACCCCTGGGTCACCGAGCACCCCGAGTTCTTCACCACCCGCGCCGACGGCACGATCGCCTACGCCGAGAACCCGCCCAAGAAGTACCAGGACATCTACCCGCTCAACTTCGACAACGCCCCCGAGGCGATCTACGCCGAGATCCGTCGCGTGGTGCAGGTGTGGATCGACCACGGCGTGACGATCTTCCGCGTCGACAACCCCCACACCAAGCCGGTGGAGTTCTGGCAGTGGCTCATCGCCGACGTCGCGGTCGACCACCCCGAGGTCATCTGGCTGGCCGAGGCCTTCACCCGCCCGGCGATGATGCGCACCCTGGCCAAGGTCGGCTTCCAGCAGTCCTACACCTACTACGCCTGGCGCAACACCGCCGGCGAGCTGCGCGACTACGTCACCGAGCTGGCCACCGAGACGGCGCACTACATGCGCCCCAGCTTCTGGCCGACGACGCACGACATCCTCACGCCCTACATGCAGCAGGGCGGCATCACCGCCCACCTGGTGCGCTCGGCGCTCGCCGCCACGCTGGTCCCGACCTACGGCATCTACACCGGCTACGAGCACGTCGAGCACATCCCGCGTCCCGGCGCCGAGGAGCACGTCGACAACGAGAAGTACGAGTACAAGGACCGCCGCTGGGACGACCCCGTCCCCGGGCGTCCTGACCTCACGGGCTGGCTGACGATGCTCAACCGCGTCCGGCGTGAGCACCCCTCGCTGCACTGGCTGCGCAACATCACCTTCCACCACGCCGAGGACGAGAACGTCCTGGTCTTCTCCAAGCACGGCGGCGGGGCCGGCGACGGGTCGGAGTCCGACACCGTGCTGGTCGTGGCCAACCTCGACCCCTTCACGGTGCGGGAGACCCGCCTGCACCTGTCGCTGCCGGCGCTCGGCCAGGGCCTGGGCTGGCACGACAGCTTCACCGCCCACGACCTGGTGACCGGCCAGCGGTGGACGTGGGACGACTCGCCCTACGTCCGGCTCGGACCGGGCTACGGCGAGGAGCCGCTGCACATCATCTCCGTGACGAAGGACTGAGAGGACACGATGCGAGGGCTCAACCTGCACCAGCCGGGTCTGAAGAACGACCCCGACTGGTTCCGCAAGGCCGTCTTCTACGAGGTGCTCGTGCGGGCCTTCGACGACTCCACCGGGTCGGGGTCGGGCGACTTCAGCGGTCTGGTGAGCCGGCTCGACTACCTCCAGTGGCTCGGGGTCGACTGCCTGTGGATCCCGCCGTTCTACGCCTCCCCGCTGCGCGACGGCGGGTATGACGTGGCCGACTACACCGCGGTGCTGCCCGAGTTCGGCACCCTGCCGGACTTCCGCGAGCTCATCAGCCAGGCGCACGCACGCGGCATCCGCATCATCACCGACCTGGTGATGAACCACACCAGCGACCAGCACCCGTGGTTCCAGGCCAGCCGCTCCGACCCGGAGGGCCCCTACGGCGACTTCTACGTCTGGTCCGACACCGACGAGAAGTACAGCGACGCGCGCATCATCTTCGTCGACACCGAGACCTCCAACTGGACCTTCGACGCGGTCCGGCGCCAGTACTTCTGGCACCGGTTCTTCTCCCACCAGCCCGATCTCAACTTCGAGAACCCGGCCGTCCAGGAGGCGATGTTCGACGTCGTCCGGTTCTGGATGGACATGGGCATCGACGGCTTCCGGCTCGACGCCGTGCCCTACCTCTTCGAGGAGGAGGGCACCAACTGCGAGAACCTGCCGCGGACCCACCGGTTCCTCGCGGACCTGCGCGCGATGGTGGACCGGGAGTATCCCGGCCGGGTGCTGCTGGCCGAGGCCAACCAGATGCCTGCCGAGGTCGTCGACTACTACGGCACCGACGACGCCCCCGAGTGCCACATGTGCTTCCACTTCCCGGTCATGCCGCGGCTGTTCTACTCCCTGCGCGAGGAGAAGGCCGAGCCGATCATCCGGGTGATGAACGAGACGCCCCCGATCCCGCGCGGGACGCAGTGGGGCACCTTCCTGCGCAACCACGACGAGCTCACGCTCGAGATGGTCACGGCGGAGGAGCGCACGGCCATGTACGGCTGGTACGCCCCCGACCCGCGCATGCGTGCCAACGTCGGCATCCGCCGCCGGCTGGCACCGCTGCTCGACAACTCGCGCAGCGAGCTGGAGCTCATCAACGCCCTGCTGCTGTCGCTGCCCGGCTCACCCTGCCTCTACTACGGCGACGAGATCGGCATGGGCGACAACATCTGGCTCAACGACCGCGACGCGGTCCGCACGCCGATGCAGTGGACACCCGACCGCAACGCCGGCTTCTCCACCGCCGACCCCGGCAAGCTCTACCTGCCGGTCATCACCTCGCTCGTCTACCACTACAACTCGGTCAACGTCGAGGCGCAGATGGCCAGCGGGTCCTCCCTGCTGCACTGGATGCGCGGGATGCTGCAGGTCCGCGCGGCCCACGAGGTCTTCGGCCTGGGCGAGTTCCACCTGTGCGAGGCCGACAACGACACCATCCTGGCCTTCGTGCGCGTGCTGCCCGAGGACGACGCCGGCGAGCGCGACGGCCACCCCGCCGTGCTGTGCGTCAGCAACCTCTCCTCGCGGCCGCAGGCGGCCACCATCACCCTGCCGCCCTCGCTGGCGGGCGCGGTGACCAGCGACCTGTTCGGGGGCACCGGCTTCCCCGACATCGAGGAGGACGGCACCGTGCGGCTGACCCTCGGCTCGCGCGACTTCTTCTGGCTCGGCCTGGAGCCCGCGGCGGCCGCCGCGGCCCCGGCCGCGTCCCCCACCCTCGCCAAGGAGGACTCCTGATGGCATCCCTGTCGCCCGGTCCCGCCGACTTCCTGCCCGCGTGGGTCGCCCGCCAGCGCTGGTACCGCGGCAAGGGCCACGTGCCCGTGCTCGAGCGCGTCGGCGGCTACCGGTGGGAGGACCCCGCCGGCGAGGTCGGCCTCGAGGGCCACCTCGTCGTCGACCGCTCCGGGGACGAGGAGATCGTCTACCAGGTGCCGCTCACCTACCGCGCCGCGGCGGAGGAGTCGCTGGCCGACGCCCTCGTCGCCGTCACCGAGCACTCCGAGCTCGGCACCCGCTACGTCTACGACGCCCCGCACGACCCGGTCTTCGTCCAGACCCTGCTCGAGCAGGTCTACGCCGAGGGCGAGACCGACGGCACCTACGGGCACCGCGTCATCGCCGGCGGCAGCGCGCCGCGCCTCGGTGCCTCCCGCGTGCTGCGCGGGGAGCAGTCCAACACCTCCGTGGCCGTCGAGCCGGAGGGCGAGACCCGTCCCGTCCTCGTCAAGATCTTCCGCGTCCTGCAGCCGGGCGAGAACCCCGACGTCACCGTGCCCAGCGCCATCGCGCCGCTGGGCAACCGGATGGTGCCGGGGCCGATCGGCTACCTCGAGGGCGGCTGGACCCAGCCCGACGGCTCCCCCGCGGACGGGCACCTCGCCTACGTCCAGGAGTTCCTCCAGGACACCCGCGACGCCTGGCAGGTGGCGCTCGACGCCGCCCGCGCCGGCGAGGACCTGACCGAGCAGGCGCATGCCCTCGGGGTCACCACCGCACGTGTGCACGCCTCGCTGCGCGACGCCTTCGGCACGGTCCCCGCCGACGCCGCCACCCGCACCGACCTCGCCGACCGCATGCGCCGCCGCGCCGAGGCCGCCTTCGCCGAGGTGCCCGAGCTCGAGGCCTACCGCGCACGGGTCGAGGACGCCTACGCCGCGCTCGAGGAGCTCGACACGCCCCCGCTGCAGCGGGTCCATGGCGACCTCCACCTCGGCCAGGTGCTCGAGGTGCCCCGCCGGGGCTGGGTGCTGCTCGACTTCGAGGGCGAGCCCATGCGGCCGCTGTCCGAGCGGGTGGCCCCCGACCTCGCGCTGCGCGACGTCGCCGGCATGCTGCGCTCCTTCGACTACGCGGCCGGCTCCGTCGAGCTGGCCGGAGACGGCGAGCGCCGGGAGTGGGCCGAGGCCGCCCGCGCCGCCTACCTCGAGGGTTGGGCCGCCGAGAGCGGCGAGGACCTCGACGACCCCGCCCTCCGGCGGGTGCTCGACGCCCTCGAGCTCGACAAGGCCCTCTACGAGGTCGTCTACGAGGCGCGCAACCGGCCCGACTGGACCCCGATCCCGGTCGCGGCCGTCCAGCGGCTCGTCGGCCGGCCCCAGGGTCGGCACGCCGCGCCCGGGGGCAACCCGCCCGAGACCGGTCGCCCGGAGCGCTCCGGCCGCGGCGGACGTCACCGCGCCCCCGAGCCCGAGGCCGCCTACACGGGTATGCGGTCGCGCGGCTCGTCCGAGGCCGGCACCTCCGGGGGCATCGGCTTCGCCTCTCCCGACGCCGACCCCGGCACGCAGGCCACCGCCCCTGCCGACGGGCCGGTGCCCGCCGACTTCGGCGTCGTGGACGGTCCGGCCGACGGTGCCGGCTCCCTGGTCGACGCCGAGGGCGTGGTGCGCTCCGAGGCCGCCCCCGAGGAGGGCGCCGCCCGTCCCGTCGAGGACGTCCCCGTGCCCGCGGCCCCCGCCGCGTCGGACGCCCACCACGTCGTCGGGGCGCCGGGCTCCGGGGCCGCCGCGACCGACGTCGCCGGCCTGGCCTCCCTCCCGGAGGACGTCGCCCCGAGCACCGGCCCGTCCACGGGCGAGTCCGAGGCCGGCGCGCCCGCGGACCGGGGTGCACCGCATACCCCTGCGCCGTTCACCGCCAGCGGCAGCCGCCCGCACGCCCCCGTGCCGCCGCCGCCGGAGATGGTCACCGCCTTCGGCACGGTCGGTGCCCCGGGCGGGCCCGACTCCGAGCCGCAGCCGTCCGTCGACCGCCTGGCCGCCGAGGTCCGGTGGGACTACCCCGGCGCGAGCGGGTCCACCCCCGCGCTGGGCCCGGACGGGCGACCCGTGGACCCGGTCGTCCAGCGCGAGCGGGCCTGGAGCGAGGCCCTGGCCTCCCCCGCCGTCGTGACCGGCAGCGTCCTCGAGGACGACGAGCCCGCCGTGCCGGGCACCCGCGCCACCCAGGTGCGCCGCATCCCCCTCACCCCGCCGGAGGAGCCCCCGCCGCCGCACACCCTGCCGCTCGACCTCGACGAGGCGACCGACGTGGTCCACGGCCTGCACCGCGACCCGCACCGCGTGCTGGGCGCCCACCCCCACGAGGGGCACGTGACCATCCGCACCGTGCAGCCGACCGCCGAGGCCGTCGCCGTGCAGCTCGCCGACGGCACCGAGGTGCCGATGACCGAGGAGACCGGCGGCATCTGGGTCGCCGTCGTCCAGCAGGAGGACGTGCCCGACTACCGTCTGGCCGTCTCCGAGCGCGGCGCGCGCCGGGTCGTCGACGACGCCTACCGCTACCAGCCGCAGATCGGCGAGCTCGACCTGCACCTCATCGGCGAGGGACGCCACGAGGAGCTGTGGAAGGTGCTGGGCTCGCACGTGCGCACCGTGCGCGACGAGCTCGGCGAGGTCACCGGCACCCACTTCGCCGTCTGGGCGCCCAACGCCCTCGCGGTCCACGTCATCGGCGACTTCAACGGCTGGGACGGCAACGCCCACGCGATGCACGTGCACGAGACGGTGGGCGTCTGGGAGATCTTCATCCCGGGCGTCGGCGCCGGCGCGCACTACAAGTACGACATCACCGGCCCCGACGGCACCCGCCGCGCCAAGGCCGACCCGATGGCCCGTGCCACCGAGGTGCCGCCCTTCAACAACTCCGTCGTCTCCGTCTCGACCTACGAGTGGAACGACCGGGAGTGGATGGAGCGGCGTGCGCGGACGGACGTCCACCACGGCCCGATGAGCGTCTACGAGGTCCACCTGGCCTCCTGGCGGCAGGGCCTGGGCTACGAGGAGCTGGCCGACCAGCTGGTCTCCTACGTGGCGGAGATGGGCTTCACCCACGTCGAGCTCATGCCGGTCATGCAGCACCCCTACGGCCCCTCGTGGGGCTACCACGTCACGGGCTACTACGCCGCGGACAGCCGGTTCGGCCACGAGGACGGCCTGCGGCTGCTCGTCGACCGGCTGCACCAGGCGGGCGTCGGCGTGATCCTGGACTGGGTCCCGGGCCACTTCGCCACCGACCCGTGGGCGCTGGCCCGCTTCGACGGCACCCCGATCTACGAGCACCCGGACCCCCGCAAGGGCTGGCACCCGGAGTGGGGGTCCTACATCTTCGACTACGGCCGCCCGCAGGTGCGCAACTTCCTCGTCGCCAACGCCACCTACTGGCTCGAGGAGTTCCACGCCGACGGCCTGCGCGTCGACGGCGTCGCGTCGATGCTCTACCTCGACTACTCGCGCGAGCCCGGCCAGTGGATCCCCAACCGCCACGGCGGCCGGGAGAACCTCGAGGCGGTGGCCCTGCTGCAGGAGACCAACGCCACGGCATACCGGCGCAACCCGGGCGTGGTGATGATCGCCGAGGAGTCGACCTCCTGGCCGGGCGTCACCGCGCCGACCGACGAGGGCGGACTGGGCTTCGGCTTCAAGTGGAACATGGGCTGGATGCACGACACGCTCAACTACCTGGCGCAGTCCCCCTACGCCCGGGCCCACCACCACAACGCGCTGACCTTCTCCCTGGTCTACGCGTTCAGCGAGAAGTACATCCTGCCGATCAGCCACGACGAGGTCGTGCACGGCAAGGGCTCGCTGGTGCGCAAGATGTACGGCGACGCCTGGCAGAAGTTCGCCACGACCCGGGCGTTCCTCGCCTACCAGTGGTCGCACCCGGGCAAGCAGCTGCTCTTCATGGGCTCCGAGTTCGCCCAGGTCAAGGAGTGGGCCGACGGCGGCACGCTGTCGTGGGAGCTCACCGAGGACCCGATGCACCGCGGCGTGCAGCACCTCGTCCGCGACCTGAACCGGCTCTACGACGAGCTGCCCGCGCTGTGGCAGATCGACCACCACGAGGACGGCTTCCAGTGGCTGGACGCCGACGACGCCTCGCGCAACGTCTTCTCCTACCTGCGCTGGGGCAACGAGGGCCCGGACGGCCTGCGTCCGGTCGTTGCGGTCGTCATCAACTTCAGCGGAACCACCCAGGAGCGGGTGCACACCGGTCTGCCCTACGGCGGCCGTTGGCGCGAGGTGCTCAACACCGACGCCGAGCACTACGGCGGCTCCGGCCAGGGCAACCTCGGCTACGTCCAGGCCTACGACCACGAGCACCAGCGGCAGCCGTTCTCGGCGCTCGTCACCGTGCCTCCGATGGCGGCGGTGTGGCTGGTGCCGGACCCGGTCGAGGTCGAGGAGGCCGACGCGGCCACCGCGGTCGTCGCCGGCGAGACGGTCGAGGACGCCGGGGGCGCCGACGCGGCGGAGGGCGCCGACGTGGCCACCGAGGACGACACCTCGGGGCGTTCGTCGCGTGCCGGCACCCCGGCGCGGCCGGAGGACCTCATCGACGTCGACGCCGTCGTGCGGGCCTACACCGAGATCGTCCCCGACCCGGAGGACGTCGACCAGCAGGTCGCCTTCGGCACCTCCGGGCACCGCGGCAGCTCCCTGGACGGCTCGTTCAACGAGCACCACATCCTCGCGACCACCCAGGCGATCTGCGAGTACCGCGCCGCCCAGGGCATCGAGGGGCCGCTCTTCCTCGGCAAGGACACCCACGCGCTGTCCCTGCCGGCCTGGCGCAGCGCCCTCGAGGTGCTCGTCGCCAACGGCGTCGACGTCTGGGTCGACGTGGGTGGGGAGGAGAGCTACACCCCGACCCCGGCGGTCTCGCGGGCGATCCTCGCCCACAACCGCGAGATCGAGAGCACAGAGGGGACCGCCGACGGGATCGTCGTCACGCCCTCGCACAACCCGCCACGCGACGGCGGGTTCAAGTACAACCCGCCGTCGGGCGGACCGGCGGACACCGACGCCACCGGCTGGATCGCCGACCGGGCCAACGAGCTCATGCGCGCCGGCCTCGAGGGCGTGCGGCGGGTGCCGTTCGAGGAGGCCCTGACCTCCGCCGAGCTCTACGACTTCATGGCCGAGTACGTCCTCGGCCTGGACCGGGTCATCGACATCGACGCGATCCGGGAGGCGGGCGTGCGCATCGCCGCCGACCCGCTCGGCGGCGCGGCCGTGCACTACTGGCAGATGATCGCCGACCACTACGACCTCGACCTCACCGTCGTCAACACGCGGGTCGACCCGACCTGGGAGTTCATGACCCTGGACTGGGACGGCAAGATCCGCATGGACTGCTCCTCCCCCAACGCCATGGCCTCCCTCATCGGGACCATGGCCGAGGGCTCCGGCTACGACGTCGCGGTCGGCAACGACGCGGACGCCGACCGGCACGGCATCGTCACCGCCGACGGCGGGCTGATGAACCCCAACCACTACCTCGCCGTGGCGATCGACTACCTCTTCGGCGGGGCCCGGCCCGAGTGGCCGGCGAGCACCGCGATCGGCAAGACGCTGGTCTCCTCCTCGATGATCGACCGGGTCGCCGCCTCGCTCGGTCGCGAGCTGGTCGAGGTGCCGGTGGGCTTCAAGTGGTTCGTGGACGGCCTGCTCGACGGGTCGATCGGCTTCGGCGGTGAGGAGTCCGCGGGCGCCTCCTTCCTGTGCCGGGACGGCTCGGTGTGGAGCACCGACAAGGACGGCATCCTCCTGGCGCTCCTGTCGGCGGAGATCATCGCGAGGACGGGCCAGACCCCCAGCCAGCGGTATGCCGAGCTCGTCGCCGAGCACGGCGACCCCGCCTACGCCCGGATCGACGCCCCGGCCGACCGGGCCGCCAAGGACCGCCTGAAGAAGCTCTCGGCCTCCGACATCACGGCCGAGAGCATCGCCGGCGAGCCGGTCACGGCCATCCTCACCGAGGCGCCCGGCAACGGCGCAGCCATCGGCGGCGTGAAGGTGACGACCGAGTCGGCGTGGTTCGCCGCCCGGCCGTCGGGCACCGAGGACGTCTACAAGATCTACGCCGAGTCCTTCCGCGGACCCGAGCACCTCGCGCAGGTGCAGGCGGAGGCTCAGCAGATCGTCGACGCGGCCCTGGAGGCCTGAGCACCGCATACCGGCGACCCCCGACGCTCCCGAGCACGACCGGGCCCCGTCCTCCGCACGGAGGGCGGGGCCTCGTCGTGGGTCGGCGGACCAACCAGGGCCCGCTCCGCCGGCCCGATCTGACAGCGCTGTTAGAGTTGGCCGGGTGCCCACCTCCGACCCCACCCGCGTCCCCGGGCGCCTCGACCTGCTCTTCGCCACCCTGCGCGGCCTGGACGAGGCGATCACCACGCTCTACGCCGAGCGGGGCGAGAGCCGGGTGCGGCAGCGGTTCGTCTGGCCGATGCTGCGGCTGGCCCACGAGGGCCCGATGACGATCGTCGAGCTCGCTCGCTCCCTCGGCCTGACCCACTCGGCGGTGTCCCAGACCGTGGCCTCGATGCGCTCGGCCGGCCTCGTCACGAGCAAGCCCGCGACCGAGGGGGACCGCCGCACCCGGCGCGTCGGCCTGACCGACGCGGGACGAGCCCTCGTGCCGTTGCTCGAGGCCGAGTGGCGGGCCACCGAGGCGGCGATCAGGGAGCTCGACGACGAGCTGGAGCACCCGTTGAGCCTCGCCGCGGGCGACCTCGTCGCGGCCCTGCAGCGCCGCCCCTTCCTCGACCGGATCGCCGCGCACCTCGACGCCGCCTCCCCGTCGATCCCGGCGGTCGCCACCCCGGGCGAACCCTCCCCCACCATCGACGCCCCCGCAGCAGCGGACCGGTGACCCGCCTCCGCAAGGGCCTGCTCGACCTGCGCCCGCTGCGGGTCAGCACCGACTACCGCCGCCTGTGGGCCAGCGGCCTGGTGACCGGGTTGGCCGGCCAGATGGCGGTCGTGGCCGTGCTCTTCCAGGTGTGGGAGCTGACGCGCAGCCCCGTCTGGGTCGGCACCATCGGCCTGGTCCAGGCCGTCCCGATGATCGTCCTGGGTCTGCTGGGCGGCGCGGTGGCCGACGCCCTCGACCGCCGGGCGGTCGTGGTGCGCACGACGGCCGTGCAGGCCCTGGTGGCGATCGCGCTCGCGACCCAGGCGGTGCTCGAGGTGGGCTCGCTCCCGCTCGTGCTGGCCCTGGTGGCCGCGCAGTCCGGGGCGGCGGCGCTGGGCGCCCCGGCCCGTCGCACCTTCGTCAAGCGGTTGCTGCCGGCCCCGCTGCTGGCCGCCGGCATCGCCCTGCACTCCGTGGGCTTCCAGGCCTCGATGATGGTCGGCCCCGCCCTGGGCGGGCTGGCGATCGGGGCCCTCGGCGTCGCCGCCTGCTACGCCCTCAACGCGGCGGGCTTCCTGGTGTCGCTGTGGGCGGCCTACCGGCTCCCGGCGATGCCGCCCGTCCCGCCGCAGGAGGAGAAGGGCACGGCAGCGGTGCACGAGGGACCGGCGCAGGCGGACGGCGAGGCTCCCGCAGGTGCGGGCCACCGCCCCCTCCGGCTGCGCCGGGTCGTCGGCTCCCTGCTCGAGGGGGTCCGGATCACCGTGCGCCGGCCGGTGCTGCGGGGCAGCTTCGCCGTCGATCTCGCCGCGACCCTGTTCGCCTTCCCCGTCGCGCTCTTCCCGATGATCAACGAGCTGCGCTTCGGCGGCGACCCGACCACGCTCGGCCTCTTCCTCTCCTCGGTCGCCGTCGGCGGGCTGCTGGCCGGGGTATGCTCCGGGCTGGTCACCCGTTCGGCGCACCTGGGCTGGATCCAGCTCGGGGCGGCGACCGTCTGGGGCGTGGCCGTGGCCGGCTTCGGCCTGGCGAGCCCGTTGTGGCTCGCGCTGGCCTGCCTGGCCGTGGCGGGGGCTGCCGACACCACCTCGGTGACCTCGCGGGCGGCGATGGTCCAGCTGGACACCGAGGACCACGTCCTCGGGCGGGTGTCCTCGGTCGAGCACGTCATCGGGATCGCCGGGCCCGACCTGGGCAACTTCCGTGCCGGGCTGGTCGCCGGCGTGTGGTCACCGGCCGTGGCGGCCTTCAGCGGCGGGGTGCTGTGCGTGGTCGCCGTGCTCGCGGTCGCGGTCACGCACCCGCAGGTGGCACGCTTCCGGGTGCCGGGGCACGGCTCGCACTGACCGGGGACGGCGGTCACGAACCCACCTGCCCCGAACGGCAGAGCAGAAGAGGGCTCAGCGCTCCCTGGGGATCATGATCCACAGCAGGACGTAGACCAGCTCGCCGATCCCCACGATCCCGAAGATCACGAAGCCGACCCGCACGAGGAGGCACGGCAGCCCGAAACGGTCCGCGAGGGCGGCGCAGACGCCGGCGATCCAGCGTCCACGACGGGGGCGCATCAGTCCGTTGGTCCTGGCCATGTCGGATCCTTCCTCGGGGTGCTGCCGGTCTGCCCGGCCCGCGCCGACGGCGCAGGCCGGGCCGGCCGGTCTCAGAACAGGGCGCTCATCAGCGAGCCACGGGCCTTCTGGACCCGGGGGTCGGACGGACCGACCACGTCGAAGAGCTCCACGAGGTGCTTGCGGGCGGCCTCGCGGTCGTCGCCGGTCGTGCGGCGCACGACGTCGATCAGGCGCAGGAAGCCGTCCTCGACGTGCCCGCCCACGACGTCCACGTCGGCCGCCTCGATCTGGGCCCGGACGTCGTCGGGGCGCTCGGCCGCCGCCTGCCGGACCGCGCTGAGGTCGAGCGTGCTGGTGCGCTCCAGGAGCCGCACCTGGCCCAGCCCGAGGCGGGCCAGCTCGTCGGAGGGATCCTGCTCCAGGGCGCGCTCGTAGGCGCTGATCGCCGCGGCCCAGTCCCCGCGGTCGATCGCGTCGTAGGCCTCCTGGTGCAACGGCGGGAGCTGCTCGTCGCCCTCGTCGTCGGCAGCATCCTCGGCACCGAGCTCCACCCGGCCGGTGACCGCGTTGGCCACGGCCGCCTCGAGGAACTTGTCGAGCAGCTGGTCGACCTGCTCCATCGACTGCACGCCGAGGTAGAACGGCATCGGCTGCCCGCTCAGCAGGCCCATCACCACGGGCAGCGCCGAGACCTGGCCGAAGGTCTGCTGGAGCACCGGGGTGAGCGCCTGCATGATGCCGGGGCTGGCGGCGAGGTCGACCCCCACCACCTGGAAGCGCCCCTGCTTGGCGCGAGCGGCGTCGGCCAGCTCACGCAGGTGCTGCAGCGACTCGGGGACCTGCGGGGTCCAGAGCACCAGCACCAGCGGCGTCGTGAGGCTGGCGTTGACGACGCTCTCGAAGGTGGCGTCGGTCGCCTCCACCAGGGCGCCGGAGCGACCGGGCACGCCACCGGACGGCTTCGCGCCGGACGCGCCGGCGGCGTCACCGGCGGGGGCCGCCGAGGGACGCTGGGCGCCCCGGGCACCGAGCCCGGAGAGGTCGACGGCGCCGCGGAGGGCGGCGGTGCTGAACGGCTGCTGTGACAAGACGAGCTCCTTGGGAACGTGCGGCAGTCGTGCGGCGTGCGCACCTGACCCCAGCGTATGGGGTGCGCGGGGGCTCAGTCCCCCCAGGCCTCGACGAGCTGCTCGCGGGCGGCGATCATCTCGGGCTTGAACTCGACGCCCTCGGCCGGCACGCGCATGCCCACGAACACCATGGTTCGCAGCACCGCCTCGTCGGTGATCTCGTCGTCGTCCGCGAGGGTGACGAAGGTCTCCGGCGGGGTCAGCACGCTGTTGGCGTTGACGGTGAAGGTCGTGTCGCGCAGCAGGGTGCCGATGACGAAGGCCGAGCCGTCCTCGAAGAGGAGGGTCTTGGTGTCGTCGGAGACGAGCCAGTTCTTCTCGCGCAGCGTCGCCTGGTCGGCGACGGCGGCGGCCTGCTGCTCGGCGGCCTTGCGGACGGCAGGGCTGTAGCCGTGGGTCCGGTAGTCCGGGATGTCGTCGGGCTGCGGCCAGCTGATGTAGGCCGCGAGCTCCTTGAGGGTCTCGCGCGGGCTGGCGAGCAGGTCGCCCTTGCCCTCGCGGAGCACCGGCGAGCCGACGGAGCGGCGGTCGAAGGTCGGCACCTCGGTGCCGGGCAGCATCCTGGCCTCCCAGATGATGCGGAAGTCCTTCTCCTCGCCCGTGCGGCTCTCGAGGAGGTGCAGCACGGGCACCTCGTCCTCGGGGACGGTCTGCACGAGGATGAACTGCGGCAGCTCGCCGTCCTCGCGGCTGATCGCCAGCACGTTGGGCTCGGGGGCCGACTCGGCCTCGGCCTCCTCCGGCGCCCCGAAGACCGACTCCAGCTGGTCGGCCGCCTCGGCCGCGGTGCGCGCCGACCCCATGAAGGCCTGGCGCTGGGCGTCGCGGACGTCCTCGCCGTCGCCCTTGAAGGACTCGTAGCGCGCCTCCAGCACGGTGGCGGCGACGGACTCGGCGGCGTCGACGGACAGGGCCGCCGATGCCTCGTCGGTCGTCATCTCCGTGGTGGAGGAGGCGTCGTCCGCCGTCGCGGTCACGGCCTCGCCGTCGGCCGTCGCGCTGGCGGCGTCGCCGTCACCGGCGGTCGTCGCGCTCGCGCCGTCGGCCGAGGTGCCACCCGGGTTGGCGGGCTCGTCGGCCCCGGTGCAGGCGGCCAGGACGAGCGCCGACGAGAGGCACACGGCAGCGGTCATTCGGGAAAACTTCATAACAAAACGGTAAACACCCGTTCTGCCTGTGCCAAATCAGGAAGTTCCCAGGCGCACGCCGGACCGCCCACGGCACGTGGCCCCGGGCGGTGTCCGCGCTGGTCAGCGCGACGCGAAGGCGTCGGTGGCGCGCACCAGCCGGTCGAGGTTGCCGGGCTCGGAGAAGGCGTGCCCGGCGTCCGGGACGACGACGAAATCGGCCCCGGGGAGCCGTTCGGCGAGCTCGAAGGCCGTCCTCGCAGGGGTGCACATGTCGAGCCGGCCCTGCACGATCACGGTCGGGATGTCGGCGAGCCGGGGTGCGTCGTCGAGCAGCTGGCCCTCGCGCAGCCAGCCGGAGTTGACGAAGAAGTGGTTCTCGATGCGGGCGAAGGACACGGCCTGCGCGTCCTCGACGGCCTTCCGGTAGCCCTCCTCGTCGGGCTGCACCGTGATGATCCGCGCCTCGAAGCCGCTCCACGCCTTCGCGGCCGGCAGGTGCACGGCGGGGTCGGGGTCGAAGAGCAGCTCGTGGTAGGCGATCTGCATCTCGTCGCGGCGCGCCGGGTCGACGGGCGCGACGAACTCGGCCCACAGGTCGGGGTAGACGTGCTCGAGGTGACCGCGCTCGTAGGTCCACGCCAGCTCCCGGCGGCGCAGCGTGAAGATGCCGCGCAGCACCAGCTCCGTGACGCGCTCGGGGTGGGTCTCGGCGTAGGCGAGCGCCAGGCAGGAGCCCCACGAGCCGCCGAAGACCTGCCAGCGGTCGATGCCGAGGTGCTCGCGGACGGCCTCGATGTCGGCGACCAGGTGCCAGGTGGTGTTGGTCGCCCAGACCCCCGGGTCGAGGGTGGTCGCGGCCGAGGGCCGCGACCGGCCCGCCATCCGCTGGTCGAGCAGCACGATGCGGTAGCGCTCGGGGTCGAAGACCCGGCGCTGGTTCGGGCTGGTGCCGCTGCCCGGCCCGCCGTGGAGGAAGACGACCGGCTTGCCCTCGGGATTGCCGGACTGCTCCACGTAGATCTCGTGCCCGTCCCCCACCGGCAGGTGGAAGGTGTCGTAGGGCTCGATCGGGGGGTAGAAGGTCCGCAGCTCGCTCACCCCTCCTGCTTATCACGCGCCCTCGCGAGGTGCCGACGCGGCCGGCGGAGGTCGGGTAGCGTCGAGCCGCATGTCACCCACGCCGACCTCCGTCACCCCCGTCGAGCCGGAGAGCACCTGGCGCACGCGCGTCTCCGCGCTGGGACCCGGGCTGCTCGCGGCCTCCGCCGCGATCGGGGCCTCCCACCTGGTCTCCTCGACCCAGGCCGGGGCCCTCTTCGGCTGGCAGCTCGCCCTGGTGATCGTGCTCGCCAACCTGCTCAAGTACCCGTTCTTCCGGTCCGGGCCGCAGTTCGCGGCCGAGACCGGCCTCAGCCTGGTCGAGGGCTATGCCCGCAAGGGACGGGCCTACCTGTGGGTCTTCCTGGCCCTGTCCCTCTTCGCCGGCGTCGTCTCGGCGGCCGGTGTGGTCCTGCTCTGCGTGGTGATCCTGTCCTTCCTGCTGCCCGCGAGCTGGGGCCTCGGCGTGCCGCTGCTGGCCGTGGTGGTCGTGGGCGTGACGCTGGTCCTCCTGCTGGCGGGGCACTACAAGGCGCTCGACGGGGTCACCAAGGTCATCGTCGTCACGCTCGCGGTGAGCACCGTCGTGGCCGTGGCGACGGCCGCCACCAACCCGACGGTGCGGGAGGCGACCTTCGTCGACCCCTCCCCGTGGAACCTCGCGACCCTGCCCTTCCTCGTGGCGCTCGTCGGCTGGATGCCGGCGCCGATCGAGGTGAGCGCGATGAACTCGCTGTGGGTCAAGGCCAAGCAGCAGGACCGACGGCTGGCCACCCGCGACGTGCTCTTCGACTTCAACGTCGGCTTCGTGACGTCGGCGGTGCTGGCGCTCTTCTTCCTCGCGCTCGGCGTGCTCGTGCAGTACGGCAACGACGAGGAGCTGCAGATGGCCGGCGGTGCCTACATCCCGCAGCTGATGTCGATGTACGGCGACGCCATCGGCGGCTGGGCGGTGCCCCTCATGGCCCTCATCGCCTTCGCCGCGATGTTCGGCACGGTCATCACCGTGATCGACGGCTACGCCCGGCTGATCGGCGAGTCGATCCGGCTGCTGCGGGGCCGCGAGCGGCTGGAGCGGCGTGGCAAGGACGGATGGATCCTGGCGATCGGCGTCGTCGCGCTCGGGATCGTGCTGTGGATGAGCGACCAGCTCGCCACCATGCTCAACTTCGCGATGATCAGCGCCTTCGTCACCGCGCCGGTCTTCGCCTGGCTCAACTTCAGCCTGCTGCGCGAGTCGCGGTCGCTCTCACCGGTGCTGCGCGTCCTCGCCTGGGTGGGCCTGGTCTTCCTCGCCGGCTTCGCGGTGCTCTTCGTCCTCCACCTGGCGGGGCTCGTCGGCTGAGCCGGCCGCGCGTCAGGCCGGCCGGACCATCCGCAGCTCGACCACGCCGTCCTCCCGGTCCGCGGAGGTGCCGTCGAGGCGGAAGCCGTTGCGCTCGTAGAACCGGATGGCTCGGCCGTTGCCCTCCGCCACCCAGAGGTAGGCGGCGCCCGGGCCGAGCCCCTCGTCCATCAGCCGCTGCGCGACGCCGGTGCCGTGGTGGTCCGGGTGGACGTTGAGCGCGTGCACCTGCTGCTCCACCGGGCGGTCCTCGTCACGACCGGGACCGAAGAAGAGGAAGCCGACGGGCTGCTCCTCCAGCGTGGCCACCCAGAAGCCGCGTCCGTCGTCGGGGACCGTGCCCTCGTCGTAGCCGCTGCCGACCGCCATCCACAGGGCAGCGAAGCTGGACGGCTGGAGCTCCTCGAGCACCTCGTCGTCCATCACGCCGCGGTAGGTGGCCCGCCAGATCTCGACGTGGAGGGTCGAGAACGGGACGGTGTCGCTGCGCGTCGGGCGACGGAGGAGGTAGGCGGAGGCGTCGGGCATCTCAGCCCTCCTGCAGGTGGGCGTTGACCCGGTCGACCTTGGCCGTGAGCTGGCCGGTGTGCCCGGGGCGCAGGTCGGCCTTGAGCACGAGCGAGACGCGGGGGCCGTGCTGCGCGACGGCGTCGCAGGCGGCTCGGATGACCGGCATGACCTCGTCCCACTCCCCCTCGATCGTGGTGAACATCGAGGTGAGCTCGTAGGGCAGGCCGGAGTCGCGCACGACGCGCAGCGCGTCGGCCACGGCGGCGCTGACCGAGCCGGTCTCGTCGGAGGCGGTCGGGGCGACGGAGAACGCGAAGAGAGCCATGCCCCAACCCTAAGCACCGGGGGCGACGGCCTACCCGGGTGGGCGGGTCCGGTGGGCCCCCGTGGGTGCGCGGGCGCGCACCCCGAGGGGTGGCGGACCTCAGGCGAGGTCGGCGACGACCCGGTCGGCGGCGGCGTAGGGGTCCAGCCGGCCCGCCAGCACCTCGTCGACCACCTCGCGCAGGACGCCCTCGGTCGGGCTCCCCATGCGCGAGCGCAGCTGCTCCAGCGCGAGCGCCTGCACCTCGCCGGCCGCACGGGCCCGGCGCCGCTCCTCGAGCTGACCGTGCTCCTGCAGCCAGGCCCAGTGGGAGTCGAGGGCCTCGAGCACCTCGTCCCCGCCCTCCCCGCGGTCGGCGATGGTCGTCAGGACCGGCGGACGCCACAGGTGGGGCTCGGTGCGGTCGCCGAGGGAGATCATGTGGCGCAGCTCGCGGACGGTCGCCGGGGCGCCCTCGCGGTCGGCCTTGTTGACGACGAAGACGTCGCCGATCTCGAGGATGCCGGCCTTGGCCGCCTGGACGCCGTCGCCCATGCCGGGCGCCAGCAGCACGATCGTGGTGTCGGCGAGGCCGGCGATCTCGACCTCGCTCTGCCCCACGCCGACCGTCTCCACGAGGATGACGTCGCAGCCGGCGGCGTCCAGCACGCGGATCGCCTGGGGCGTGGTCCAGGCCAGACCGCCGAGGTGCCCGCGGGAGGCCATCGAACGGATGTAGACCTGCGGGTCCAGCGCGTGCTCGACGAGGCGGATGCGGTCGCCCAGCAGCGCGCCGCCGGAGAACGGGCTCGAGGGGTCGACCGCCAGCACGCCGACGCGCAGGTCACGCCTGCGGAGCACGCTGACGAGCATCGAGGTGCTCGTGGACTTGCCCACGCCGGGGCTGCCGGTCAGCCCGACGATCCGGGCGCGGCCGGTGTGCGGCGCGAGCGCCGCCATGATCTCCCGCAGCTCGGGAGCCGCGTTCTCGACGAGGGTCAGCAGCCGCCCGAGCGCGCGG
Source organism: Ornithinimicrobium humiphilum (assembly GCF_006716885.1). Taxonomy (NCBI): domain Bacteria; kingdom Bacillati; phylum Actinomycetota; class Actinomycetes; order Micrococcales; family Ornithinimicrobiaceae; genus Ornithinimicrobium; species Ornithinimicrobium humiphilum. The sequence continues at coordinate 915,740 of NZ_VFPU01000001.1, read as the reverse complement.
GGGCTGCCCTCCCGGGCCTCGCGGACCAGCGTGGGGACGTCGACCGTCCGGCGTGAACGCATCGCTACCTCGACCTCGTCTCTGCTCGACGTGCGACGCGGCGGCCGGGCGCACCCGGCCGCCGCGCGACGATCGTCCTGCTCAGGCCTGGGCCGGGACCCGCACGATCAGCGCGTCGCCCTGACCGCCGCCGCCGCAGAGGGCGGCCGCGCCGACCCCGCCGCCACGGCGCTGCAGCTCCAGCGCCAGGTGCAGCACGATGCGGGCGCCCGACATGCCGATCGGGTGCCCCATGGCGATCGCGCCGCCGTTGACGTTGACCTTCTCGGGGTCGATGCCCAGCTCGCGGGTGGACGCCAGACCCACGGCCGCGAAGGCCTCGTTGATCTCGACGAGGTCGAGGTCGGTGGGGGCGATGCCCTCCTTGGCGCAGGCGGCCGCGATGGCGCGGGACGGCTGGCTCTGCAGGGTGGAGTCGGGGCCGGCGACCATGCCCTGCGCGCCGATCTCGGCGATCCAGGTCAGGCCGAGCTCCTCGGCCTTCGCCTTGCTCATGACGACGACGGCGGCGGCGCCGTCGGAGATCTGGGAGGCCGAGCCGGCCGTGATCGTGCCGTCCTTGCGGAACGCCGGGCGCAGCGCCGCGAGCGACTCGACGGTCGTCTGGGCGCGGATGCCCTCGTCGGCGCGGAAGACCACCGGGTCGCCCTTGCGCTGCGGGATCTCGACCGGGACGACCTCGTCGTCCATCAGGCCCTGCTCCCACGCCGTGGCCGCCAGCTGGTGGCTGCGCGCGGCGAAGGCGTCCTGCTCCTCGCGGGTGAAGGCGCGGTCGGCGACGTTGGCGTCCTCGGTGAGGTTGCCCATGGCCTGGTCGGTGAAGGCGTCCCAGAGGCCGTCGTAGGCCATGTGGTCGCGCACCGTGACGTCGCCGTACTTGTAGCCCTGGCGCGACTTCTCGAGCAGGTGCGGGGCGTTGCTCATCGACTCCTGGCCGCCGGCGACGACGATCTCGACCTCGCCCGCGCGGACGAGCTGGTCGGCGAGCGCGATGGCGTTGATGCCCGAGAGGCAGACCTTGTTGATGGTCAGCGCGGGGACGTCCATGGGGATGCCGCCCTTGACGGCGGCCTGGCGGGCGGGGATCTGCCCGGCGCCGGCGGTGAGGACCTGGCCCATGATCACGTAGTCGACCTGGTCGCCCGAGATCCCGGCCTTGTCCAGGGCGCCCTTGATCGCGACGCCACCCAGGTCGGCGGCGCTCAGCCCGGACAGCGACCCGAGCATCTTGCCCATCGGGGTGCGGGCTCCGGCGACGATGACGGAGGTGGTGCGGTCGGTGCTCATGGCTGTCCTCCAGCGGCAGTGGTGGGAGCGGGGTTCTCCGGCCATCGTAGTGCGGCTGCGGAGCGCTCCCGACCACGGGAGGGAGGGGCGCGCGGCTTCCCCCACGTCAGCCGCCGTGCACCACCGAGCCGTCCAGCACGGTGGCCGAGACCGACATGCCCAGCAGCACCGAGGCCAGCTCCGCGGAGCCCGCGCCGGGCGGTCCCAGCGGGTCGACGTCGAGGAGCACGAGGTCGCCCGGCGCGCCCGGTGCCACCCGACGGCCGTCGACCGAGGCGGCGAGCGCCTCGCGCGGCGAGAGCTGCTGCTCGGGATGCCAGGACGGTCCGTCGACGGGCCCGCGGTGCACGGCGGTGGCCATCGCCAGCCAGGGGTCGAGCGCCGCCACCGGGGCGTCGGAGCCGAGCGCCAGCTCGATGCCGGCGTCGAGCATGCTCCGCAGCGCGAACGACCGGTGGGTGCGGTCGGGCCAGCACTGCTCCGTGACCGGGCGGTCGTCGAGGAGGTGGGCCGGCTGCACGCTGGCCCGGACCGGCAGCCGCGCCCAGCGCGGGAGGTCGGCGAGGTCGATCAGCTGGGCGTGCTCGACGGAGCCGGTCGCCCCGGTGGCCTCGAAGGCGTCGAGCACGGCCGCGCACGCGGCGTCGCCGATCGCGTGGAGGGCGGCGTGCAGCCCACCCTCGGTGGCCCGGCGCAGCAGCTCGACGAGCTGGTCGGCCGGCACGTTGGGGGCGCCGCTGGGGTGCGTCAGCTCCGCGGCGTCGGCGTAGGGCTGGCAGCACCAGGCGGTGCGGGTGTTGAGGGAGCCGTCCGTGATGACCTTGAACGGGCCCAGCGCCACCAGGCCGTCGGTCGCCCGGACCGGGTCACCGGTGCGCGCCCCCGCGGCCAGCACGTCGTCGAGCCCCTCGGGGTAGACGCCGGTGCGCACCCGCAGCGGCGGGGTCGACCCGGCTGTCCGCGCACGCCACTGCTCCCAGGGCCGACCGAACTCCAGGTCGACGATGCCCACGATCCCGCGCGCGAGGGCGTCGGCGACGGCACCGGCCACCGCGTGCTCCGCCTCCTCGGACGCGCCGGGCAGCTCGCGGAGCCGGTCGTAGAGAGGGAACCACTCCCCCTCGGACACGACCCCCTCGACCTGCGGGCCGCCGAGCAGCCGGAGGGCCGCCGAGCTGAGCCAGCCGTGGTGGGCGTCGCCGCTGATGAGCGCCACCGGCACGTCCCCGACGACGGCGTCGAGCGCCGCCACGGTCGCGGGCTGCGGCCAGCGCCCGCTGCGGTGGCCGTAGCCGACGAGGACACCGGTCGCCCCGACCCCCTCCGCCAGCCGGGCCGCGACCCGGTCGAGGACCTCGTGCGCCGACGCGGTGCCGGACGTGTCGAGCCGGGCCCGCACCAGGCCCCACTGGGTCATGTGCACGTGCTGGTCCCACAGGCCTGGGACCGCCCAGCGGCCCTGCCCGTCGAGCTCCGGGACGGCACCGCCCGAGGTCGCCCCGGCCCGGTCCTGCGCCTCGTCCCCGACCGCCGTGACCACGCCGTCCCGCACGAGCACGTCGACCGGTTCGGTGGATGCGCCGGGGGCGTCGTCGAGGGGCACCAGGCGCACGTCGCGCACGAGCAGGTCGGCCATGCTGCGCACTGTAGACCTGCGCCCGGGGCCGCCCTCCGGTGCCCGGGCGACACCGTGCGGCCCCACTCCCGCGGTGTCGGGGATCGGCCCTAGGCTGACCGCATGAGCGCTACCCCTGGCACCGGCACCGAGTCCACCGTCCTCGACGACCTGCAGCCGCTGCTGCTCGGCGTCGACCACGTCGGCATCGCCGTGCCCGACCTCGACGCCGCCCTCGCCTTCCACACCGAGGTGCTCGGCAACCGGCTCGTCCACGAGGAGGTCAACGCCGAGCAGGGGGTGCGCGAGGCGATGGTCGCGGTGGGCCCCGAGGACGGCGAGGGCCGCACGCTGCTCCAGCTGCTGGCGCCGACCGGCCCGGAGTCGACGATCGCCAGGTTCATCGACCGCTCCGGCCCCGGCCTGCAGCAGCTCGCCTACCGCGTGGCCGACGTCGAGAAGGCCTCGCAGGTCCTGCGCGACCGCGGCCTGCGCCTGCTCTACGACGAGCCCCGACGTGGCACCGCCGGGTCCCGCATCAACTTCATCCACCCCAAGGACGCGGGCGGCGTCCTCGTCGAGCTCGTGGAGCCCGCCGAGTGACCTCCTCCGACGTCGGCCGGGCCAGCCCGGCCGGGCCCGGCGCGGGCGAGGGCGCCGGGGTCGGGCCCGCGGCGGGTGCCGACGGGCCGCACGAGCCCGCGGCCTCGCAGGAGCCGGGCGCGCCCGTCACCGACGGTCCGCCGACCGGGGGGACCGGCCCCGCGCCGGCCGGGTCGCGCGGCGCCCACGCCGAGCCCGGGACCGGGGCGGCCGACGACGCGTCCGAGGAGCTGGCGGCGGGGGGCAGGTGGGGCCGCCTCTCCCCCGTCCGCGGCGCCCGCGCGGGCCGCGCGGCGGTCCAGCGCTGGCAGGACTACCGCGAGCGCCAGCTCACGCTGCTCGCCGAGAGCAACCGGCTGCAGCGGGAGCTGCGCGAGCAGGTGCGGGCCACCCCGCCCGCGAACGCCCCGGCAGGACAGCCCCTCGACCAGCCGGCCGCCCGGGCTCCGTGGTTCGCGTCCTCGCCCTTCTACGTCGGCTTCAGCTTCGCGCTCGGGGCGCTGCTGGCCTGGGTGCTGGTCCAGAACCTCACCCGCCTGACGTCGGTCTTCACCTTCCTGCTCGTCGCCCTCTTCGCCACGCTGGCGCTGGAGCCCGTGGTGCAGTGGCTGGCCCGGCGCGGCTTCGGCAGACCGGGCGCGGTCGTGGTCGTCTTCCTCGGCCTGGTCGGGGTCCTCACGGCCATCGGGATGCTCGTGGTCCCGCCCATCGCCTCGCAGGCCGCCACGCTCGTCGACCGGGCCCCGGAGCTGGTCCAGCAGCTCGCCGACGACCCGTGGATCGCCGACCTCGACGCGCAGTACGGCGTCACCGAGCGGATCACCGCCGAGGTCGAGCGGCTCGCCACCGACGGCGCCACGATCTCGACGATCTTCGGCGGCGTCCTCGGTGCCGCGGGCTGGGTCGCCGGGAGCCTGGTGGGCGTCCTGACGTCCGTCATCCTCACCCTCTACCTGCTGGTCACGCTCCCGCGGGCCAAGGACGCGGCCTACCACCTGCTCCCGCGCAGCCGCCGCGACCGGGTGAGCGCCATCGCCGAGGAGATCATGCGGCGGGTCGGGGGCTACGCCCTCGGCCAGACCGCGGTCGCGACGATCAACGCCATCTGCTCCTGGGTGATGATGCGGATCCTCGGCGTCCCCTTCCCCGAGACGCTCGCGGTGCTCGTCGGTCTGCTGGGCCTCATCCCGCTGGTCGGTGCCACGATGGGCGCGCTCGTGGTCGCGCTCGCGGCGCTGACGGTGAGCCCGACGACGGCGCTCATCGTGCTCGTCTACTACGTCATCTACCAGCAGTTCGAGAACTACGTCATCGTGCCCAACATCATGCGGCGGACGGTCTCGGTGCCGGGGGCGGTGACCGTGGTCGCCGTGCTCATGGGCGGCACGCTGCTCGGCGTGCTCGGCGCGCTCATCGCCATCCCGGTCGCGGCCGGCCTGCTCCTCATCTACCACGAGGTGCTGGTGCCGCGGCAGGAGCGGCTCTAGGCCTGCTCCTCCTCCGCGCCGTGGGGCCGTGTGGCCGTCAGGCCCACGAGCCGCCGGGCCGGCGCCGCTCGCGCGCGGCCCAGCAGACCGTGTGCCAGTGGCGCCGGTTGTCGACCTGGTGCATCGCGTCGGCGGGCCAGACGACGGTGTGCGCCACGTCGGCGCCCACCTCGCCCTGGCAGCCCGGGCACCGGTAGACCCGGCCCGTGTCGTTCGGGCGCACCTGGCGCGCCGCCCACACCTGCCCGGCCCAGCGCACCTCGACGGGTGCGCCGGGGTCGCGCCGCAGCGGGGGTGGGCCGCCTGACGCCCCCTTCCCCCGGACCGGCCGGCCCGAGCGCCGGGGACGGTTGGAACGTCCCACGGGGACCGTCAGGAGGTGAAGGGCCGGTCCAGGATGACGTGCTCGACCAGCAGCGGGGACGGCTCGACCGCCTCGCGCGGCAGGCCCGCGCTGCCCGAGGACAGCTCCTCGCACACCGCCAGCACCTCGTCGGCGCCGATCGCGTCGATCATCGCGAACGGGCCGGCCGGGTAGCCCAGGCCGTACTGCAGCGCGGTGTCGATGTCCTCGACGTCGGCGTAGCCCTCGTCGAGCATCCGGACGGCGTCGTTGAGGTGCGGCACGAGCAGGGCGTCGACGACGAGGCCGGCGCGGTCGCGGCAGACCACCGGCTCGGCGCCGACCTTGGTGACCAGCTCGCGCAGCACGGCGACCGCCGCGTCGTCGGTCGCGGTCGTGCGGCCGATCTCGATGACCTGGCCGTTGCCGGTGGGGGCGTGCACGCGCATCACCAGGGTGCGCTCCGGGCGGCCGGACAGCGCGCCCAGGGCGACCGCCGCCGCGCTGTTGACGGTGGCCAGGACCGTGTCGGGGCCGGTGATCTCGCCGAGCTCGGCGAAGAGGTCGTCGATGTCGCGGCCGGGGATCTCGAGCTCGTCGTCGTCCTCGAGGTCGTCGAGGTCGACCTCGGCCTCGAGGTCCTGCGCCTCGATGACGACGCCGACGCCGGCCAGGGCCGCGAGCGCGTCGGAGTCGTCGGCCTCGGAGACGTGGACCACGGCATACCCGCCGTTCTCCAGACGCTCGACGAGCTCCTCGGCGAGCGCGCCGTCGCCGACGACACCCACGGAGGTGACCCCGGACGGGGCGGCCTCGGCCGGGGTGAGCTCGTCGGGCACGACCTGGCCGCTGCCCGGCTTGGCGTAGGTGTAGAAGCCGCGGCCGCTCTTGCGACCGAGCAGGCCGGCGGTGACCATCCGGCCGAGCATCGCGCTCGGGGCGTGCATCGGCGAGCGGGTGTGGCCGTAGATGACCTCGCCGATGTGGTGGCAGACGTCGAGACCGACGAGGTCGACGAGGGTGAGGGGACCCATCGGCAGGCCGGCGCCGACACGCATCGCGGTGTCGAGGTCCTCGCGGGAGACGTGGCCCTGCTCGAGCATCCGCAGCGCGGAGGTGAAGTAGCCGAAGAGGAGGTAGTTGGCGACGAAGCCGGCGCGGTCGCCGACGACCACGGGCTTCTTGCCCAGGCGGCGCGAGAGCTCGACGACGCCGTCGACGACGGCCTGGTCGCTGCGCACCGTGGTGATGACCTCGACCAGCTTGAGCACCGGGGCCGGGTTGAAGAAGTGCATGCCGACGACGCGCTCCGGGTGGGCGGTGCCGGCGGCGATCTCGGTGATCGACAGGCTGGAGGTGTTGGAGGCCAGGACGGCGTCCTGCGCGACGATGCCGTCGAGCGTGCCGAAGACGTCGTGCTTGATCGACATGACCTCCGGCACGGCCTCGACGACGAGGTCCGCCTCTGCGAGGTCGTTCAGGTCGGTGCTGATGGTGATCCGGCCCAGGATCTCGGCCTGGCCGGCCTCGTCGAGCTTGCCCCGGGCGACGGCGCGGTCGGTGGAGGCCTGCAGGATCGCGCGACCGCGGTCGGCGAACTCCTGCGTGGTCTCGACGCCGACGACGGTCAGGCCGCCGCGGGCGAAGACCTCCACGATGCCGGCACCCATGGTGCCCAGTCCGATGACGCCGACGGTGCTGATCTCACGCATGCCCCGATCCTGCCAGACCGCCCCACCGCCCGTGGCGCGGGGCCCGGCCCCCACCGGGGTTAGGGTGGCCCGCGTGCGTGTCGTGATCGCCCGCTGCTCCGTCGACTACCAGGGGGCCCTGGAGGCCCACCTGCCGTTGGCGACCCGTCTCCTCATGGTCAAGGCGGACGGGTCGGTGCTGGTCCACTCCGACGGCGGCTCCTACAAGCCGCTGAACTGGATGGCCCCGCCGTGCTCGATGGCCGAGGTCGAGCCCGACGAGATGGAGCGGCAGGAGGGTGTCGAGGCGGTCTGGCTGGTCCAGCACGCCAAGCGCGACGACCTGCTCCGCATCCGCCTGCACGAGGTGCTCTCCGACAGCTCCCACGAGCTCGGGGTGGACCCGGGCCTGGTCAAGGACGGCGTCGAGGCGCAGCTCCAGGCGCTGCTGGCCGAGCACATCTCCACCCTCGGCGAGGGCTACACCCTGCTGCGCCGCGAGTACCCCACGGCCATCGGCCCGGTCGACATCCTGTGCAAGGACGCCACCGGGGCGACCGTCGCCGTCGAGATCAAGCGCCGCGGGGACATCGACGGCGTCGAGCAGCTGACGCGCTATCTCGAGCTGCTCAACCGCGACCCCCACCTGGCGCCCGTCCAGGGCGTCTTCGCCGCCCAGGTCATCAAGCCGCAGGCGCGGGTGCTGGCGACCGACCGCGGCATCCGCTGCGTGACGCTCGACTACGAGGCGCTGCGGGGTCGCGACGACGCGGAGTCCCGCCTCTTCTAGGAGCCTCCGCTCGCCCGGGACAGCGGCACGGGCTCTGGGGCAGGATGGGGACATGGTCCGTCGCGCCGCGATCGCCGCCCCGAACGCCCACGCCACGAGCGCGGCCGAGCAGGCGCTGGCCGCGGGCGGCACGGCCGTGGACGCCGCCATCGCCGCGATGGTCAGCGCGACGATCACCGAACCGGGCATCGTGGCGCCGCTGGGTGGCTGCTACCTCAACGTCTGGCCCGTCGACGGCGACCCGGTCGTGATCGACGCCAACGTCGAGATGCCCGGGCGTGACCAGCCCGGGGAGCGCTTCGGCGCCGGGCTGATCGAGGTGCGCTCCGACTACGGCGGCGGCATGACGACCTACGTCGGCCCCGGCTCGGTCGCGACGCCGGGCATGTTCGCCGGGATGGGCATGGCGCACGAGCGCTACGGCGCGGCGCCCTGGTCCGCCCTGCTGCAGCCGGCCGCCGACACGGCGCGCGCCGGCTTCGCGCTGAGCCGCACCGCGCAGTCCTACCTCGTGCTCGTCGCCGACACGATCCTGGCCTGGGACCCGGCCACCCGCGCCCTGCTCACCGTCGACGGCGCCGCCCCCGAGGTCGGGCACCCGGTCCGCGACGAGGCCCTCGCCTCCTCCCTGGAGCAGATCGGCGCCGAGGGGTGGCAGACCGTCTACACCGGCGACATCGCCCGTCGCATCGTCGAGGACATGCGCGAGCGCGGCGGCCTGCTCGGCGCGACCGACCTCACGGCATACCGGGCGGTGGCGCGTCCCGCCCTCCGCAGCCGCCTGGGGCACTGGGACCTCGCCTGCAACCCGCCGCCGTCGATCGGTGGACCGGTGCTCACGGCCATCCTGCGGCTGCTGCACGCCAGCGACAGCGAGATCACCCCGGCGCGCGCGGCGACCGTGATGAAGGACGTGCTCGACATCCGCCTGGACCGGATCGACACGGCCGCCGATCTCGCCGCGGCGGGTGCCGAGCTGCTCGACACCCTCCACACCATCGGCGCCACGGGCCTGCCCACGTCCGCGTCGACCGCGCACGTCTCGGTCGTCGACGAGTCGGGCATGGCGTGCGCGCTCACCGCCTCGGCGGGCTACGGGTCGGGCATGACCATCGCCGGCACCGGCCTGACCGCCAACAACGCGCTCGGCGAGCTGGAGCTCAACCGTCTGGGGCTGCACGCGCTCGCGCCGGGCACCCGCCTGGCGTCCAACATGGCCCCCACCACCGCGCGCCTCGAGGACGGCACGGTGCTGGCCATCGGCACCCCGGGCGCCGACCGCATCACGACGGCGCTGGCGCAGGTCATCATCCACGTCGCCCGGCACGGCGAGAGCCTGCAGACCGCCATCGACCGGCCACGGATGCACCCGCGGCGGCTGGAGGACGGCACCGACCGGATCGAGCACGAGCAGGACGAGGTCCTCGCCGCGAGCCTGGACGCCGCCGGCCTCCCCCGGCACGAGCACCCGCCGCAGTCGATGTACTTCGGCGGCGTCGGGGGCGCCCTGCTGCGCCCCGACGGCACCCTGGAGGCGGGCGCCGACCCGCGCCGGGCGGCGGCCACGCTCGTCACCTGAGCGGTCGGGTCGCTCCGGCACGCGCGGCGGCGCACCGCTGCCTACGGTGGAGCGATGAGCCAGAGCGAGCACGACAGCAACGAGGTCCAGCAGGCCAAGCAGGAGGCCGCCGAGCACGTGGTGCAGCGGGTGGAGTCCTGGCAGGACGGCGCCGAGGAGGAGACCGTCCGCGAGGAGCTCGCCGAGGGTATGGAGAAGGCCGGGATCGAGGTCGACGACGCCGATCTCCGCGAGACGGCCGAGCAGATCCACGCCACCGGGTCGGCGGACGACACCCCCGAGCCGCGCTGAGGCACCTCCCGCCGGGCCCCGTCATCGTGCGGGGCGCCCCGGCGGCCAGCCGGACGCCGGTCGGTGGCACCATGCCTGCATGGTCAACCTCACCCGGATCTACACGCGCACCGGCGACGACGGCACGACGGGGCTCGGCGACAACGGCCGCACCTCCAAGAACGACCCACGTCTGGTGGCGTACGCCGACAGCGACGAGACCAACTCCCTCATCGGGGTGGCCGTCGCCGCGGGCGGGCTCCCGGAGGAGATGGTCGCCACGCTGACCCGCATCCAGAACGACCTCTTCGACGTCGGCGCCGACCTGTCGATGCCGCTGCGCTCCAGCTACGACTGGGAGCCGCTGCGGGTGAAGGCGGAGTGGATCGACGAGCTCGAGGCCGACTGCGACCACTACAACGAGCAGCTGGAGCCGCTGCGCTCCTTCATCCTGCCGGGCGGGACCCTCGGCTCCGCCCACCTGCACGTCGCCCGCACCGTGGCGCGGCGGGCCGAGCGCGCCGCCTGGGCGGCCCTGGAGGCGCACGGCGACCAGCCCGCCGCCGAGGACGCCCCGCGCGGCGAGGGCGGCGTCAACCCGCTGGCGGCGAAATACCTCAACCGCCTCTCCGACCTGCTCTTCATCCTCGCCCGCGTGGCCAACCTGGGCACGGAGGGCGACGTGCTGTGGAAGCCGGGCGGCGGCCGCGTCGAGGCTCCCGAGAAGCGGCGCCGACGCTCCGCCTCGACCGACGAGGCGTAGGCCTCAGCGCTCGCCGGTGTAGATGCCGGTGAGCCGGAACCTCATACCCGGCTCCTCGAGCTCCTCGAGGGCGTGGGCGGTCCAGCCCGCGGTGCGCGCGGTGGCGAAGAGGGCCGGGCCGGCGTCGCGGGGCAGGCCCTCCACGACCGTCCAGAGCGCGAGCGGGAGGTCGACCGTCATCGGCCAGCCCCGCCGCTCGAGGAGCTCTCCGCGGACGAGGTCGACGGCATCGGTCACGGCCCGGTCAGCCCGGGCCGTCACCCGCCGGTAGAGCTCCTCCGCCCGCGGATCGACGTGCTGGTAGACACGGTGACCGAAGCCGATCGGCGGTCGGTCGGACGCGAGCGCCTGCCCGAGCACCGCGTGCGGGTCGTCCAGCGCCTCGCGCACCCAGCCGACCGCGGTCGCGGGCGCCATGGCGTGCAGCGGGCTGTCGGCGGTGGCGAGCGCGGCCAGGAGCGCGGAGTAGAGGTCGGCACCGCCGGAGACGGCGACACGGAGCGCGGTGGTCGAGACCGCCATGTCGTGGTCGGCGAGCAGCACGAGCGCGGCCTCCACGTCGGCGACGTCCGGGGCGCCGAGGCCGGCTGCAAGAGCCTCCGCGACCGAGCCGCCCGGTGGGCCGCCGAGCCCCGCGAGCATGAACCCCTGGCTGCGCTCCCCCGCCTGCACGACGGCCTCGGGGCGCCGGTCGTGCCGCCCGGGGTCGGTCGCGCCGGCGACGAGCACCGCGTGCTTGAGCCGGTCCAGCACCCCGGTGCGCGGCGGCAGCGCCTGCCGCAGGCGCTCCAGGGTCGCCCGCGAGCTCTCCCCCGGCTCCCGCGCCTGCGCCGCGTCCGTCGCCCACAGCAGCGCGCACACCTCCTCGAAGGAGGCGGTGCGCGACAGCTCGACGGCGTCACGTCCGCGGTAGGACAGCCGGTCGCCCTCGATGCGGGTCAACTGGGTGCGGACCTCGACGGGGTCGCCGGTGGCGCGGCGTGCCGGGCGTGAGAGGCCGCCGCGCAGCGCCTGGACGGCCGCCGCGTCGAAGAGGCTGCCGCCCGGGCCACCCCGCCGGACGGGCTCGAGCAGGCCGCGGCTGACGTAGGCGTAGACCGTCTCGACCTTGACCCCGAGCAGGCCGGCGACCTGGGCGGTGGTGAGGGTGGCGGCGGGGCGGCTCATCGCACCGCCGGGGTATGCCGTGCCGTCGGGGTGGTCGGACAGCGGCCGGGCCCCCTCCCGGGGCGGGAAACCACGACACATATTGATCGGATCAACGTTGACACGCCATCAACACTAGCGCGACGCTGATCGACATGGAACAGACACTTCTCGCCCCCGCCGGTCTCAAGGGCGTCGTGGTCGCCGACACCACGACCGGGGACGTGCGCGGCTCGGAGGGCTTCTACCACTACCGGCAGTACTCCGCGGTCGAGCTGGCGAGGACCCGCTCGTTCGAGGACGTGTGCCACCTCATGCTCGAGGGCGAGCTGCCCGACCCCGAACGCTCGCGCGCCTTCGCCGCCCGCCTGGCGGACGCGGCCGGCCTGCCGGCCGGGCTCGAGGCGCTGCTTCCCGCGATCGCGCGGTCCGGCCCGGACCGCGCCTCGCTCGCCCGGCTCCGCACCGCGGTCTCCCACCTGGGCGCGATCGAGGGCTTCGCGCCGACCTGGGGCGCCGACCCCGAGCAGGTCCGCGCCGACGTGCTGCGCCTCGTCGGGTCGGTCCCGACGATCCAGGCCGCGCTGCACCGGCTGCGGCGGGGCGAGCAGCCGCTGGCCCCGCGCCCCGAGCTGGGCGCGGCCGGCAGCTGGCTGTGGATGCTGAGCGGGCGCGAGCCGGAGCCCGCGCACCGGAACGCCATCACGGCATACCTGACGAGCACCGTCGACCACGGCTTCAGCGCGTCGACGTTCACCGCCCGCGTGGTGACCTCCTCCGGCAGCGACGTCGCCTCCGCGGTCGTCGGGGCCATCGGGACCTTCGCCGGGCCGCTGCACGGCGGCGCCCCCGATCGGGCGCTCGACGCGCTCGACGAGATCGGGACCCCCGACCGGGCGCGCGACTGGGTGCGCGAGCGGGTGGCCGCCGGCGACCGGATCATGGGCTTCGGGCACGCCGTCTACCGGACGATGGACCCGCGGGCGGCGATGCTGCGCGAGATCGCGCTCGAGCTCGGCGGGCCGCTGGTGGACCTCGCCGTGCAGGTGGAGGCCGAGGTCGTCTCGGCGCTGGCCGAGCTGAAGCCGGGCCGGGAGCTGCACACCAACGTGGAGTACTACGCGGGCGTGGTCATGGAGCGGTGCGGGATCCCGCGGGAGATGTTCACCCCGACCTTCGCCACGGCGCGGATCGTCGGGTGGGGCGCGCACATCCTCGAGCAGACGACGAGCCCGCGGATCTTCCGCCCCTCGGCCCGCTACACGGGGCCGGAGGCGCCGGCGCCGGTGCCCGTGGGCTGAGCGCGTCGGGAACGATCGCGACCGCCGTCCTGGCGCGAACCCGCTCGGGGAGACGGCTGGGAAATCGCTCGGGAGACGGGAGAGGGCCCTCGGGAGACTGTGTCTCTGCGGGGGCCTCAGGCGACGTTGCTCATCCAGCCCGGTGGGACGGCCTCCACCCAGGCGCGCAGCGCGGTGTAGTGCTGCTCGTCGAGGGCGAGGTCGAAGGTGGAGCTGCCGTAGCTGACGGGCACCTCGATGAGGCCCTCACGGCCGATCTCGCGGGCGGCGGTGCCGGTGACCGTGGTGGCGACGCCGAGGTCGAGGTTGCCGCGGATCCACGGACCCGCGGAAAGACCGCCCGGCCCGCGGAGGGCCAGACGGTCTTCGGTGAAGCGGAGCGTGCCGCGGCGCCAGGCACCCTCGGACGGGGTGCCGCGGTAGGCCACGGGCATCGGCGGACAGACGAGGCCCTGGTCGCCGAAGCGACGGAACATGGCCAGCCCCAGGCCCAGGATCACCAGCGCGCCGACGGCGGCCAGGATCACGAGGACGAGGCTCTGCGACATGGTGCCTCAGGCGGTGGGGGCGGAGGCCAGGCCGGCGGCGTCGACGTTGTCGGCGACGATGACCACGCGGTCGTGGTCGACCGACAGGAAGCCGCTGTCGATGGTGACGGTCTCGGTGCCACCGCCGGTGGCGATGCGGACGTCGCCGGTGACGAGGACGCCGAGGAGCGGCGTGTGACCCGGGAGGATGCCGAGCTCGCCCTCGATGCTGCGGGCGCTGACCATGGAGGCCTCGCCCTCCCAGACCTTGCGGTCCGCGGCGACCAGCTCGACCTTCAGTGCACTCACGTCGGTGTTGTCCTCTCGGGTGTTCGGCCAGACGGTCCCTCCAGTCTAGCGGTCCCGCGAGGCGCGACCGGACCCCTCCGGGGCGGGCGCGCGACCACCCGTCAGGCCAGCCCGAGGGCCGCGGCCTCCTCCCACAGCTCGGCCCGCACGCGAGGGTGCGCGGCGTGGTCGATGAGGGTGGCGGCCTGCTCCTTCTCGCTGCGGCCGAAGAGCGGGGCCACGCCCTGCTCGGTCACGATCGCAGAGGCCTGGAAGGAGGTCACCGGCTCGTCGAGCAGCGGCACGATGGAGGAGACGTCGGCCTTGGGGTGCCAGGACCGCAGCGCCAGGATCGCCTGTCCGTCCGGGGAGTGCAGGGCGCCGACGATGAAGTCGGTCTGCCCGCCGAAGCCGCTGTGGATCCGGGCGTCGATGCGCGAGGCGTTGGCCTGCCCGAAGAGGTCCACCTCCAGCGCCGTGTTGATCGACGTCATGGCGCGCTGCCGCGCGATGAGGGCGGGGTCGTTGGTGCGCTCGGTGCGCAGCAGGTGCACGCGGTGGTTGCCGTCGAGCCAGTCGTAGAGGTCCTGCGAGCCGAAGAGGAAGGACGTCGTCAGCGGATGCTCGGTGTCGAGCGCGCCGGCCGCGTCGAGAGCGAGCACGCCGTCGGAGAACATCTCCGTCCAGAGCCGCAGCCCGCGGTGGCCCGTGAGGGCGGCCAGGACGGCGTCCGGGACCGCCCCGATGCCCATCTGCAGGGTGGCGCCCTGCGGGACCATCGCCGCGACGCGCTCGCCGATCGTGCGCACGTCGTCACCGAGCGGGGGCGACGGGGGCGGGGTGGGCAGCGGGGTGCTGGTCTCGATGGCCAGGTCCACGTGCTCGATCGGCACGAGGGCGTCGCCGTGGGTGTAGGGCATCTTGTCGTTGATCAGCGCCACGACCAGCCCGCCCTGCTCGCGGCAGGCCTCGATCGCCGCCGGGAGGATGTTGACCTCGATGCCGAGCGAGAGCACGCCGTCACGCGGCGGGGCGCAGTGCAGCAGCACCACGTCCACCGGCAGGGTCCGGGCGAAGAGGACCGGCACCAGGGAGAGGCGGGACGGCACGTAGCGCAGGCCCGGGTGACGGCGCTGACCCGCCCCCACGAAGCTCGTCTCGATGACGACGCCCTCGCGCTCGGGCAGGCCGGGCGGCCCGTTGAGGCAGTTGAGCACGTAGCTCTCCACGTGCTCGTCGACGATGCGCACGAGCTCCCACGGGAGGCTGTGGTTCCCCGACGCGACGACGCGCGGGTTCTCGGGCAGACGGCGGAGGGCGGCCGCCAGGGCGGCCTCGTCGACGGTCATCACGAGATCCATTGTGCTACGACCGGGCGTAGGACGGGGAATCGGGTGGACGCCTGGCGCGGCGCACTCGTGGGCCGGTTGGCGACGCGCCGGTCCAGGTGCGCAGGTCTGTCGGTGTTCGAACATATGATCGAGGTATGCAGCAGCCGTTGGGGACGGTGCGGCCGCCGAGGGGGACGGAGTCGGCGGCCGGTCACTCCTGGCTGCAGGCGGACCGGCCCGACCGCGGGTGGGTCGCGGCGGACCTTCCGGTTGACGTAAGCCGGCCGGAGCTGGTGCAGGACGACCTCGTCGTGGAGTCCCTCGGGTGGATCTCCCGGGCGGTGTCGGATCTGGAGCGGTCCCGGTTGGTGATGGCCACGGAGGCCGTGGACCGGGGGTTGCACCTGGCCGAGGGGTTCTCGGTGGTGGACTGGCTCGCGCTGAAGTGCCCCGACCTGGAGCGGCGGGCGCTGATGGACCTGGCCCGTTTGGCGCAGGCCGGTCGTGAGCCGGTGCACGCACCGTTGATCGAACGCGTCAAGTCCGGTGACATGAGCTTGGCGCGGGCGGCGAGGCTGCACCGGGCCCTGCAACGGGTCCGGCCGGGCCTGCCGCCGGAGGAGTACGCCGCCGCGGTCGAGCTGCTCGCCGACGCCGGGTCCGACCCGGTGTTCGACGACAAGGACATCGGCAGGATCGTGGACCGGCTCGTCGCGTCCTGCGTGGACGAGCGGGACCACGAGGCGAAGGCCCGCAAGAAGCACGCCATGCGCGGGATCCACGAGTCGAGCCTGGCGGACGGGTCGGTGAAGCGGTGGATCATCACCTTCGGCGACGACGCCGACTACGAAGCCGCCAAGGCCATCATCGACTCCCCGCTCGCAGCGCCGGCGTCGAAGGAGGAGCAGGACGCCACGGGCGAGCTGGATCTGCGGACGGCGACCCAGCGGAAGTACGACGCGTTCCTGACCGTGCTCCGCCGTGGTGTCGCGGGGACCGCCGGTCAGCCGACCACCCCGAAGGCCACCCTGATGGTGACGCTCGACTTCGAGACGCTCAAGCGGCAGCTGTCCGAGACCGGTGGCCACCTGCCCGGTGTCGGCTCGACCCTGGCGGGGACCCCGGTGCGGGCGGAGGCGATCCGCAAGCTGGCCTGTGAGGCCGACATCATCCCCGTCGTCCTCGGCGGACCAAGCGAGATCCTGGACCAGGGCCGCCGCAAGCGCCTCGTCACCCCCGCACAGCGCGTCAGGTTGGCCGCTCGGGACCGGGGGTGCACGATTCCGGGGTGCACCGTGCCCGCGACCTGGTGCGACGCCCACCACGTCGTGCCCTGGGCGATGGGCGGGCGATCAGACCTGAGCAACTACGCCCTGTTGTGTCCGAGGCACCACACGTTCGTGCACGACCGCAACCTGACGGCGACCGTGACCGAGCTCGGGGTGAGGTGGCACCTGAGATGACCACGCCCCGAGCCCGGCCCCAACCGGCCGGGCGCTGAGGCATGTCCGACGCGCCCCGCAACGCTCACCAGCGGCGTGCGCGTCCTCGCCCCTCCCCCGGGACGCCGAAGGGCCGGCGGTCGTCGACCGCCGGCCCTTCGTCATACCTGTGTCAGGTGCTCAGCTGTTCTTCTCCAGCTCGGCGGCCTGGCGCTCGACGTCGTCGAGGCCACCGCACATGAAGAAGGCCTGCTCGGGCACGTGGTCGTACTCGCCGTCCGCGACCTTGGTGAAGGCCTCGATCGTGTCGGCCAGCGGGACCGTCGAACCCTCGATGCCGGTGAACTGCTTGGCGACGTAGGTGTTCTGCGACAGGAAGCGCTGGATACGACGGGCGCGACCGACGAGGATCTTGTCCTCCTCGGAGAGCTCGTCGATACCGAGGATCGCGATGATGTCCTGCAGCTCCTTGTAGCGCTGGAGGATCGACTTGATCCGGACCGCGGTGTCGTAGTGCTCGCGGGTGATGTAGCGCGGGTCGAGGATCCGGCTGGTCGAGGCCAGCGGGTCCACGGCCGGGTAGATACCCATCGAGGCGATCGGGCGGGAGAGCTCGGTCGTCGCGTCCAGGTGGGCGAAGGTGGTCGCCGGGGCCGGGTCGGTGTAGTCGTCGGCCGGCACGTAGATCGCCTGCATCGAGGTGATCGAGTGACCACGGGTCGAGGTGATGCGCTCCTGGAGCATGCCCATCTCGTCGGCCAGGTTGGGCTGGTAGCCCACCGCGGACGGCATACGGCCGAGGAGGGTGGAGACCTCCGAGCCCGCCTGGGTGAAGCGGAAGATGTTGTCGATGAAGAGCAGCACGTCCTGCTTCTGGACGTCACGGAAGTACTCCGCCATCGTCAGCGCGGACAGCGCGACGCGCAGACGGGTGCCCGGCGGCTCGTCCATCTGGCCGAAGACGAGGGCGGTCTGGCCGAGAACGCCGGCCTCCTCCATCTCGACGATGAGGTCGTTGCCCTCACGGGTGCGCTCGCCGACACCGGCGAACACCGACACACCACCGTGGTCGCGGGCGACACGGGCGATCATCTCCTGGATGAGCACCGTCTTGCCCACGCCGGCGCCGCCGAACAGGCCGATCTTGCCACCCTGCACGTAGGGCGTCAGCAGGTCGATGACCTTGATGCCGGTCTCGAACATCTGGGTCTTGGACTCCAGCTGGTCGAAGGCCGGCGCCTGGCGGTGGATGCCCCAGCGCTCGGTGACCTCGAGGGTCTCGCCCTCGGGGAGGTCGAGGACGTCACCGGTCGCGTTGAAGACGTGGCCGAGGGTCACGTCGCCGACGGGGACCATGATCGGGCCGCCGGTGTCCTGCACCGCCGCGCCGCGGACGAGGCCGTCGGTCGGCTGGAGCGAGATCGCGCGGACCATGTTGTCGCCGATGTCCTGGGCGACCTCGAGGTTGATGGTGCTCGTGCGGTCACCGATGGTGACCTCGGTCTTGAGCAGGTTGTAGAGCGCGGGCATCTGCCCGGGCGGGAACTCGACGTCGACGACCGGGCCGATGATCCGGGCCAGGCGACCCACGCCGCCCTGCGTCTGCTCCTGCACCGGAGCGTCAGTGGTAGCAGTCATGATGTCAGTGCTTCCTTCTCACTTGGCGTCGGCGAGGGCGCTCGCGCCGCCCACGATTTCGCTGATCTCTTGGGTGATCTCGGCCTGGCGAGCCTGGTTGGCCAGCCGGGTGTAGGTCTTGATGAGCTCCTCGGCGTTGTCCGTCGCCGACTTCATCGCCCGCTGGCGGGCGGCGAGCTCGGAGGCGGACGCCTGCAGCAGCGCGTTCCAGATGCGGGACGTCACGTACTTCGGCAGGAGCGCGTCGAGGACCGCAGGACCGTCCGGCTCGAACTCGTAGAGCGGGTAGATGTCCTCGTCGGTCACCGGCGAGTCGTCCTCGACGACCTCCAGGGGCAGCAGGCGCACGACCTGCACCTCCTGGGTCACCATGTTGACGAACCGGGTGGAGACGATGTGGAGCTCGTCCACGCCGCCGTTCTCGGAGCCCGCGATGAAGTCGGCGGTGAGCCGCTCGGCGATCTCGCGCGCCACCTCGAAGGTGGGGGCGTCGGAGAAGCCCGACCAGGACTGCTCGAAGTCACGCCCGCGGAAGCGGTAGTAGCCCTCGGCCTTGCGCCCGGTGAGGTAGGGCACCATCTCCTTGCCCTCGTCCTCGACCAGCAGCTCGCGCAGCTGCTCGGTGCGCTTGAGCACGTTGCCCGAGTAGGCACCGGCCAGGCCGCGGTCGCTGGTGATGATCAGGACGCCGGCGCGCTTGACGTTCTCGCGCTCGGTGGTCAGCGGGTGGTCCACGTCGGAGTAGCTGGCGACCGCCGACACCGCGCGGGTGATCGCGTTGGCGTACGGGGTCGTCTGGGCCACGCGCTGGCGGGCCTTGACCACGCGCGAGGCGGCGATGAGCTCCATCGCCCGCGTGATCTTCTTCGTCGACTGGACGGACCGGCTGCGCTGGCGGTACTCCCGCTGCTGCGCTCCCATATCTCGCCTCTCTTGTTCGGCTGGAGTCGTTGGTGGTGTCGGTGCTGGCCGTCGGGTATGCCGTCAGGCCCTCGGGAAAGGTGCCCGTCCGGGTGGGCGCGGGGCGCCCGCGCCCACCCGGCTCACGGCATACCTTGCGGTGATCAGCGGCGACGGACCTTGATCTGCTCCTGGTCGACGTCCTCTTCCGCCAGGCCGTCGATGTTCTCGAAGTCCTCGTCGGAGCCGGCCTTGACCTCGTGGCTGTCGTCCGCGCGGAACTCCTGCTTGAAGGCCTTCATGGCGTCGAGCAGGGTCGCCTCGGTGTCGTCACCGAGCTTGCCGCTCTCGCGGATGCCGTCGAGCAGGGCCTGCTGGTTGCGGCGCAGGTAGTCGATCCACTCGGCCTCGAAGCGGCGCACGTCGGAGACGGGCACCTCGTCGATGTGGCCGTTGGTGCCCGCCCAGATGACGGCGACCTGCTCCTCGACCGGGACCGGGGAGGACTGCGGCTGCTTGAGCAGCTCGACCATGCGGGCACCGCGCTCGAGCTGCGCCTTGGACGCGGCGTCGAGGTCGGAGGCGAACATCGCGAAGGCCTCCATCTCGCGGAACTGCGCGAGGTCGACCTTCAGACGGCCGGAGACCGACTTCATCGCCTTGATCTGCGCGGCACCACCGACGCGGGACACGGAGACACCCACGTCGATCGCCGGGCGGACGTTGGAGTTGAACAGGTCCGCCTGCAGGTAGATCTGGCCGTCGGTGATCGAGATGACGTTGGTCGGGATGTACGCCGAGACGTCACCGGCCTTGGTCTCGATGATCGGCAGACCGGTCATGGAGCCGGCGCCGAGCTCGTCGGACAGCTTCGCGCAACGCTCGAGGAGCCGCGAGTGCAGGTAGAAGACGTCGCCCGGGTAGGCCTCGCGGCCCGGCGGACGGCGCAGCAGCAGCGACACGGAGCGGTAGGCCTCGGCCTGCTTGGACAGGTCGTCGAAGACGATGAGGACGTGCTTGCCCTGGTACATCCAGTGCTGGCCGATGGCCGAGCCGGTGTAGGGGGCTAGGTACTTGAAGCCCGCCGCGTCCGAGGCCGGGGCCGCCACGATCGTGGTGTACTCCAGCGCGCCGTTCTCCTCGAGGGTGCCGCGCACGCCGGCGATGGTCGAGCCCTTCTGACCGATCGCGACGTAGATGCAGCGCACCTGCTTGTTCGGGTCGCCGGACTCCCAGTTGGCCTTCTGGTTCAGGATCGTGTCGACCGCGACCGTGGTCTTGCCGGTCTGGCGGTCACCGATGATCAGCTGACGCTGACCACGGCCGACCGGGATCATCGCGTCGATCGCCTTGATGCCGGTCTGCAGCGGCTCGTGGACCGACTTGCGGGCCATGACGCCGGGAGCCTGCAGCTCCAGCGCACGGCGGCCCTCGGTCTGGATCTCGCCCAGGCCGTCGATCGGGTTGCCCAGCGGGTCGACGACGCGGCCCAGGTAGCCGTCGCCGACGGCCACGGACAGGACCTCACCGGTGCGGCGCACCGGCTGGCCCTCCTCGAGGCCGGAGAAGTCGCCCAGGACGATGACACCGACCTCGTGCACGTCGAGGTTCAGCGCCAGACCCAGCGTGCCGTCCTCGAACTGCAGCAGCTCGTTGGTCATGACCGAGGGCAGGCCCTCGATGTGGGCGATGCCGTCGCTGGCGTCGACCACGCGCCCGACCTCCTCGCGGGAGGCGGCGCTCGGCTCGTAGGACTGGACGAACTGGTCCAGTGCGTCGCGGATCTCTTCCGGACGGATCGAAAGCTCCGTCATGTCTCTTCTCCTCGTCGTCGGTCCGTGCTCGTCATCTGCGGACCAGTGGCTGGGGTGGGGTATGCGGTGGGGGTGCCGGGGGGTGTGGTGCTCAGCTGGTCATCCGCCGGCGGGCGTCGGCCAGCCGGTGGCGGACCGTGCCGTCGATGACCTCGTCGCCGATCTCCACCCGGATGCCACCGACGACGTCCTCGTCGATGACCACGTTGGTGTGGACCTGGCGGCCGTACTGCGCGCTGAGCGTGCGTGCCAGCCGGTCGTGCTGCTCGGGGGTGAGCGGCACCGCGCTGACGACGGTGGCCGTGACCTGGTCCTGGCGGGCAGCCGCCTGCTCCAGGTAGGCCTTCAGCGCGTGGTCGAAGCGGCGCCCGCGGGTGCTGGCGACCGCCATCTTGGCCAGGCGGACCGTCTCCGGCGCCGTCTTGACCGACAGCAGCCGGTCGACGAGCGTCGCCTTGCTGCCCGCGTCGGCGCGCCGGTTGCTCAGCGCGGCCTGCAGGTCGGGCGTCGCCTCGACGATCCGACCGAAACGGAACAGCTCGTCCTCGACCTGGCCCAGACGGCCGAGGCCCTGGGCGTGGGCGAGGTTGGCCTCGACGGCCAGCTGCTCGAGCGCGCTGACCAGGTCAGCGGGCTCGGGCCAGCGCTGGGCGACGACGGCCCGGACGACCGCCAGGGCCTCGTCGTGGATCTTGCCCGAGAGCAGACGCTCGGCCAGCGCGGCCTTGTCCTGCCCCTCGCGGGACGGGTCCCCGAGGTTGCGGCGCAGCACCGGGTTGGCGTCCACGGTCGTGGCCACCGCCCACAGCTCCTCCGCCAGGCGGGTCCCGTCGCCGGCCTGCAGCACCTGCTCGAGGGCCGAGGCGGCCTCCTGGTAGGCCCTGCGGTAGCCGGTGTTCACAGGGAACCCTGCTCGCCGTTCGCGCCCAGCTTCTCCGGGCGGACCGAGCCGGCCTCGAGGTCGGCCAGGAAGCGGTCGACGATCCCGCGCTGACGGGCCTCCTCCTCCAGCGACTCCCCGACGATCTTGCTCGCCAGGGCCGTGGAGATCTCGCCCACCTCACCACGCAGCTGGACCAGGGCCTGCTGACGCTCGGCCTCGATCTGCTTGTGGGCCGTCTCGGTGATGCGAGCGGCCTCGGCCTGCGCCTGGCCCCGCATCTCCGCGACGATCTGGGCACCCTGCTCCTTGGCCTGCTCGCGGATGCGAGCGGCCTCGGCGCGGGCCTCGCCCAGCTGGTCCTCGTACTGCTTCTTCGCGGCAGCCGCCTCGGCCTGGGCCTGCTCGGCAGCCTGCATCCCGCCCTCGATCGCGGCCGTGCGCTCGGCGTAGACCTTCTCGAGGCTGGGCACGATCTTCTTCGCGACGAAGAAGTAGAACAGGCCGAAGACGATCAGACCGAAGACGAGCTCCGGCAGGTAGGGCAGGATCGGGACGGCGTCCTCCCCGGCGCCCATCGGCTGGGCCTGCTCGGCTGCCTTCAGGACGCCCGACGCGATCGTGGTGTAGTCCACGCGCGGCTCCTCACGTATACGTGTTCCCTGCGCGGCCGGTCAGGCCGGGAGCGCAGCGGAACTGGTCTGGAATGGGCGGAAGCGGCGTCGTCAGCTGACGAAGAACGCGATGAAGAAGAGGACCAGGCCGAAGATGGCCAGCGCCTCGGCGAGCGCGAAGCCCAGGATGGCGATCGGCTGCAGCTTGCCCTGCGCCTCGGGCTGGCGGGCGACGCCGTTGATGTAGGCAGCGAAGATCAGACCCACGGCGATGGCCGGGCCGATGGCGGACACGCCGTAGCCGAGAAGGGTGATGTCACCAGTCACGTCGAATCTCTTTCTGTGTGATGTCCCGGCGAGGCGGCGCCACGCCGGAGGCTTCGTAGCTATTCAGTTGTGGGGTCGGGCGTCGCGGCCGGGGCCGCGGGAGCGGGATCCGCTCAGTGCTCGTCCGCCAGGGCGCCACCGATGTAGGAGGCGGCCAGGAGGGCGAAGACGTAGGCCTGGAGGAACTGGACCAGGCCCTCGAAGGCGGTCAGCGCGACGCCGAGGATCCACGCGGGGATCGCGACGGCCATGAGCGCCGGGTCGTAGGTCTTGAAGAGGTACCAGCCGCCGATGATGAAGACCACCAGCAGCATGTGGCCGGCGAACATGTTGCCGAAGAGTCGCAGGGCCAGCGTGAGCGGCCGCGTGATGAAGAAGGTGATCAGCTCGAGCAGCAGGATGAACGGCTTGATCCAGCCGGGGAGACCGCCCGGGAGCAGCGAGCCGAGGTACTTGCCCACGCCGCCCTGCTTGCGGATGCCCACCCAGTGGTAGACCACGTACACGATGAGCGTCAGGGCGATCGGGAAGCCGACGCGCGCCATCGTGGGGTTCTGGAACGGCGGGATGATGCCGAACAGGTTGTTGAGCAGGATGAAGGTGAACAGCGAGAAGATGAACGGCACGAAGGGCAGGAAGTCCTTGCTGCCGATCATGTCGCGGGCCACGCCGTTGCGGGCGAAGTTGTAGACCTGCTCGGTCACCCACTGGCTCTTCGACGGCACGATGGCCGCGCGGCGGGTGGTCAGCCACAGCCAGGCCATGAGGACCACGGTGGCGATGGCCAGCAGCAGCATCGGCCGGGTGAAGTAGTAGTCCGTGCCCGGGATGGCGAACAGGGGCTGCCAGAAGTCACCCGGCGTGGGCGGGAAGTGGGAATCCTCGGCCATCGGCACGATCAGCCCAGCGGCCGTAGCGGTCGCGCTCACGCGTACTCCTTCTCACAGGTTTCGACGGGTGTCGGGGCGAGCTCCCCAGCAGGGAAGGACGCCGATGGCTCCGAACGGCACACGGACGTCATGACCTACCGTACCGGAGCCAGATCACGTACAAGGACAGCACCATCCCCACGACGACCCCCACCGGCATGACGAACCAGGTGTCGAGCAGCCGGTCCAGCAGGAACCCCAGCCCGCCGAAGGTCAGCGGGCCGGCGAGGAGGTAGGCGATCACGGCGTTGCCGAGGTCGGTCTGCCGGGCCATGCCGGGGACGTCGGCCTCGGAGCCGCCGTAGGGGGACGGGACGGGGGTGGGACGCTCGACCGAGGGGTCGGGCGCCTCGTCGCGGGGCTGCTCGCTCATCGGGTCTCCCCCGGGAGGGTGACGTCGAGGGGCGTGCGGATCCGCAGGTAGCCGACGACCAGGCCGGCCTGGAAGACCATACCGACGAGGATGAAGGCGATCGCCAGCGGGACCACCTCGAGCCAGGTCGTCTGGCCGAGCGACCAGATGACGGCGGCGAGGGCCGCGAGCTGGAGCACGAAGACGCCGAAGGCACCGGCCATCGTCGAGGCCGTGGGGCCGGTGAGGACGCCCTTGATGCCGACCACGCCGAGGACGAAGACCACGACGGAGAGCACGGCGCCCAGGAGCGCCGAGACGGCAGCCCAGGGGCCGGCGGCGGCCCACGTCAGCAGCGGCACGAGGACCACCAGGGGGGCGCTCGGGACCAGGCCGCCCAGCAGCATCGAACGCAGCGGCGTCCGCCGCGGGCGCGTCGGTGCGGGGGAGGTCATGCAGAGGGCTCCTCGGGTCGGCGGGCAGCGCTTGTGAAAGTTATCACAAGGTCTGTCCGTCCGGCGAAACCGCAGGTGGGGAGGCCCTCGGCCCACCCTGCCAGGGCCGCCGCGTGAGCACGATCGCGACCACGAGGAGCAGCAGGATGCCGATGCCCGAGACCCACGCGGGGAGGTAGGCGAAGGACACCGAGCCGACCGCGATGAGGGCGGCCCAGAGGTAGAGGAGGAGCACCGCCCGGCGGTGGCTGTGGCCGATGTCGAGCATGCGGTGGTGCAGGTGGCCGCGGTCGGGCTTCCAGGGCAGCTGACCGGCGCGGGTGCGGCGCAGCACCGCCAGGACCATGTCGACGAAGGGCAGC
This sequence comes from Ornithinimicrobium humiphilum, assembly GCF_006716885.1. Taxonomy (NCBI): domain Bacteria; kingdom Bacillati; phylum Actinomycetota; class Actinomycetes; order Micrococcales; family Ornithinimicrobiaceae; genus Ornithinimicrobium; species Ornithinimicrobium humiphilum. Next base: position 890,946 of record NZ_VFPU01000001.1, on the reverse strand, counting down.
CCCAGGATGGCGACCGGGATCGCCAGCGGCAGCAGCAGCGCGGCCGCGGCGGAGGCGCTGGCGAGCGAGGAGCTCGGGTCGACCGAGCCCGTCATCGAGATCGTGGCCGCGGCCAGCAGCAGGCCCAGCAGCAGCGCCCCCGCGTCGCCCATGAAGAGGCGGGCGGGGTGGAAGTTGTGCGGCAAGAAGCCCGCGCACACTCCGATGAGCGCCGCGCTGATGAAGGTGGCCATCGAGAAGACGTTGGGCGGGTCGAAGTTGGCGCTCACCAGGTAGGACCAGCCGAAGAAGGCCGAGGCCGCGATGAGGACCACCCCGGCCGCGAGCCCGTCGAGGCCGTCGATGAAGTTGACGGCGTTGGTCGAGATGACGACGACGAGGATCGTCAGCGTCACCATGACCGGCTCGGGCAGCACCGTGACCCCGCCGATGGGCAGGGAGAGCAGCTGGACGCCGAAGAACGCCATGACGCCGCCGGCGATGACCTGCCCGGCGAGCTTGGTCATCCAGTCCAGCTCGCGGATGTCGTCGAGCGCGCCCAGGAGGGTGATGATCGCGGCGGCGAGCAGCACGCCCCAGAGCTGGGGCGAGGAGTCGAAGAGCTGTCCGAGATAGGGCAGCTGCTCCCCCAGCGCCACGGCGGCGGCGAAGCCCACGAGCATGGCGACGCCGCCCAGGCGCGGGATCGGCACCGTGTGCACGTCCCGGTCGCGGACGGCGGTGATGGCGCCGGTGGCGAGGGCGAGGCGCCGGACCAGCGGGGTCGCCAGGTAGGTCACGACCGCCGCGGTCAGCAGCACCAGTAGGAACTCGCGCACGTCGCCTCTCCTGCCGTCCGCCCCGCCGGTGCGCGCCCCGACCCGCGGGGCGCGCTCCGGACGTCAGGCCTGGGCCGGCTCCGGATAGGCCGGGTGGGCGGTCATCAGCTCGGTGACCTGCGCCCGGATCTCGACGGCCACCGGGTGGTCCGGGGTGCCGTCGGTCTCGGTGACCGCGCGGTGGATGAGGTCGGCGATGACGCGCATCTCCTCGGTCCCCATGCCCTGGGTGGTCACCGAGGGGCTGCCGACACGGATGCCGGAGGCCACGTTGGGCTTCTCGGGGTCGAACGGGATGGCGTTCTTGTTGAGCACGATGCCGGCCGCGTCGCAGCGGGCCTCGGCGTCGATGCCGGTGACGCCGACGCCGCGCAGGTCGTGCAGCGACAGGTGGGTGTCGGTGCCGCCGGTGATGGGGCGGATGCCCTTCTCCCCCAGCGACTGCGCCAGCACGGCGGCGTTCTCGACGACCTGGCGCGCGTAGTCCTGGTAGGCCGGGGTGGCGCACTCGGCGAAGTTGACCGCCTTGCCCGCGACGCCGTGCATGAGCGGACCGCCCTGCATCATCGGGAAGACCGCGCGGTCGATCTTCTTGGCGTGCTCCTCCTTGCACACGATCGCGCCGCCGCGGGGGCCGCGCAGCACCTTGTGGGTGGTGAAGGAGACGACGTCGGCCCAGGGCACCGGCGAGGGGATGGCCTTGCCCGCGACGAGACCGATGAAGTGGGCCGCGTCGACCCAGAAGATCGCGCCGACCTCGTCGGCGATGGCGCGGAAGCGCTCGAAGTCGATGAGGCGCGGGATGGCCGAGCCGCCCGCGAGGATGATCTTGGGGCGGTGCTCCTTGGCAAGCGCCTCGACCTGGTCGTAGTCGATGTCCTCGGTCTCGGGGTGCACGCCGTAGTGGACGGCGTTGAACCACTTGCCGGAGAAGCTCACCTTGAACCCGTGCGTGAGGTGGCCGCCGTGGTCGAGCGACATCGCCAGCACGGTGTCGCCGGGCGAGGCGAAGGCGCCGTAGACGGCCTGGTTGGCGCTGGCGCCGGAGTGCGGCTGGACGTTGGCGTGGTCGGCGCCGAAGAGGGCCTTGGCCCGCTCGATCGCCAGCTTCTCGACCTTGTCGACCTCCGAGCAGCCGCCGTAGTAGCGCGCGTCCGGATAGCCCTCGGCGTACTTGTTGGACAGCGTCGAGCCCAGGGCCGCGAGCACGGCGGGGCTGGTCTGGTTCTCGCTCGCGATGAGCTGCAGGCCGCTGCGCTGGCGGTCGAGCTCGGAGACGAGCAGCTCGGCGATCTCGGGGTCCTGCTCCAGCAGGGCCCCGAAGCTCGGGCCGTAGTAGGTGTCAGGGTTCACCGGGGTGGTCATGGGAGCCACTCTAGGGGGTGGTCGGGGCCGCGCCGTCAGGGCGTCAGGGTGCGCACGGAGCCCGGCGGGACGGTCACGCCGCTGGGCACCACGCTGCCGACGAGACGGGCTGGCTCCCGGCCCGTGGCGCCCTCGTCTCCAGGCTCCTCGTCGGTGTCCTGCGCCTGCTCGTCGACGTGCGCCTCGACCGCTGCCGCGTGCGCGGCAGCGGCCGCCTCGGGGCTGTCGTGCAGGACGGTCGTGCCGATCACCTGACGGAGCTGGTCGGCGCCCAGCGCGCCGTGGCGCAGCACGACCGCCTCCTCGCCGGTGCAGTCCACGATGGTCGAGGGCAGCCCGCCGGTGCGGGGACCGTCGTCGAGGTAGACGCTCACCGCTCCCCCGAGCTGGTCCAGGGCCTCCCGGCCGGTGGTCGCGGCCGGGCGCCCCGTGACGTTGGCGCTCGTCACGGCCATCGGGCCGACGTCGGCCAGCAGCTGCAGCGCGACCTGGTCGTCGGGCATCCGCAGCGCGACGGTGCCGTTGGTCTCCCCCAGGTCCCACTGGAGCGAGGGCTGGGCCTTGAGCACGACGGTGAGCGGCCCGGGCCAGAACTGGCGCATGAGGATGCGGGCGTACATGGGGACGTCCACGGCGAGGCCGTCGACGGTCCGCGGGTTGGGCACGAGCACGGGCGGGGGCATGTCCCGGCCCCGGTGCTTGGCGGCCAGCACCATGGCGACGGCCACCACGTCGAAGGCGTCGGCACCGACGCCGTAGACGGTGTCGGTGGGCAGCACGACCACCTTGCCGTCGCGCACCGCGGCCGCGGCGGCCTCGACCGCCTCCGTGCGGGCCTGCGGGTCGGTGCAGTCGTACAGCCTGTCCTGCAGCGACGGCGCGGCGCCATCGGCCATGGGGGCTCCTCCTCGGGTGTCCTGCTCCTCGTCCGGTCCGCCGACCGGTCCGGGGACCAGTCTGTCATTGCGGGCCGGAAGTGCCGTCCTCGGTCGCAACCTTGGACAGGGGGTGTCCGTTGAGGTTGCAGGCCTGTCCTGGCTCCGCAAGAGTTCTCTCACGCCGGCGGCGCACAAGCGCCGACGACCCCTGAAGGAGAGTGACTCATGCGCGGAAGCGGACTGATCTGGACGATCGTGGGCATCCTGCTCATCATCGCCTTGCTGATCTGGATCTTCTGAGGGCTTTCGCCCCAGTTCACACACGGGTCCGCCCCGGGTGCCGCAGGGCACCCGGGGCGGACCCGCGTCCGGACCCGGCGGTCAGGCGCGGACGGCGCGCGTGACGCGCGGCAGGCCCGCGAGGTCGCGGTGGTCCTCCACCTCGCGCCACGCCCCCTGGGCGGCCAGCAGCGCCGGCAGCGCCTCGCCCTGGACGTCGGCGTGCTCCATGAGCAGCACCCCGCCCGGCCGCAGCAGCTCGGCCGCGCGGGCGGCCACCTCGACCGGCACCGTCAGCCCGTCCTCGCCCCCGCCGTAGAGCGCCAGCGAGGGGTCGTGCTCGCGCACCTCGACGTCGATCGGCACGGCGTCCGGCGGGATGTAGGGCGGGTTGCTCGTCACGACGTCGACCTGCCCCAGCCAGTCGCCGAAGGCGTCCTGCGCGCGACCGAGGCGCAGCTCCACCCCCGAGCCGGCCGCCTCCACGTTGCGCGAGGCGTAGGCGTGCGCCTCCTCCGACAGCTCGACGGCCCCCACCCGGGCGTCGGGTCGCGCGCGGGCGACGGCCAGCGCGATCGCGCCGCTGCCGGTGCACAGGTCGACGACCGTGGGCCCCTCGCGTCCGTCCAGCGCGCGGAGCGCGAGCCCGACGAGCACCTCGGTCTCGGGCCGGGGCACGAAGACGCCCGGCCCGACGTGAAGGTCGACCCCACCGAAGTGGGCCGAGCCCGTCAGGTGCTGCAGCGGCACCCGGCGGCGACGGCGCTCCACCAGCTCGAGGTAGGCCGTTCGCGTCTCCTCGGGCAGCTCCTCGCCGAGGATGCGGGCCCGCCGGAGGTCACCGAGCTCACGGCCGCTGGCGTGGGCGAGCAGCAGCTCGGCGTCCACGGCCGGGCTGGCGACCCCGGCGCCGGAGAGCGTCGCGGTGGCGGACCGCAGGACCTGGTCGATCCTCACGCGCCGTCCAGACCGGCCAGCCGGGCGGCCTCGTCGGCGTCGACGGCCGACTGCACGACCGGGTCGAGGTCGCCGTCGAGCACCTGGTCGAGGTTGTAGGCCTTGTAGCCGGTGCGGTGGTCGGCGATGCGGTTCTCGGGGAAGTTGTAGGTGCGGATGCGCTCGCTGCGGTCGACGGTGCGGACCTGGCTGCGGCGCTGCTCGCTCGCCGCCGCCTCGGCCTCCTCGACCGCCATCTGGTGCAGCCGGGCGCGGAGCACGCGGAGCGCGGACTCCTTGTTCTGCAGCTGCGACTTCTCGTTCTGGCAGGAGACGACGAGACCGGTCGGCAGGTGCGTGATGCGCACGGCGGAGTCGGTGGTGTTGACCGACTGCCCGCCCGGGCCGGAGGAACGGAAGACGTCGATCTTGAGGTCGTGGGGGTCGAGCTCCACCTCGGCGGGGTCGTCGATGTCGGGCATGACGAGCACCCCGGCCGCGGAGGTGTGGATCCGGCCCTGGCTCTCGGTGACCGGCACGCGCTGCACACGGTGCACGCCGCCCTCGTACTTGAGCCGGGCCCACGGCGCCTCGCCCGGAGCCGGCGTGCCGGTGGCCGAGATCGAGACTCGGGCGTCCTTGTAGCCGCCGAGGTCCGACGGCGTGCCGTCGAGCACCTCGGCGCGCCAGCCACGGCGCTCGGCGTAGCGGAGGTACATCCGCAGCAGGTCGCCGGCGAAGAGCGCCGACTCCTCGCCGCCCTCCCCCGCCTTGACCTCGAGGATGACGTCGCGGTCGTCGTCGGGGTCGCGGGGCACGAGCTGGCGGCGCAGCACCTCGGTGGCGGCGGCCGCGGCCTCCTCCAGCGCGGGGATCTCCTCGGCGAAGGACGGGTCGTCGGCGGCGAGCTCGCGGGCGGCCTCGAGGTCGTCGGTGGCGCGCTCCCACGCACGGTAGGCCGCCACGGTGGGCGACAGCGCGGCATACCTCTTGTTGAGGCGCTTGAGCGCCGTCGGGTCCGCGTGCACCGCGGGGTCGGCGAGCTGCCGCTCGATCTCGGCGTGCTCGTCGAGGAGCGGGCGGGCCGACCCGAAGGGTGAGGTGCTCACGCCATACCTCTTTCGCTGCGTGCCCGTCGGAGGGCGGGGCGTCGTGGGGGAAGGTGCGGGAAAAGGCGAACGCCGGCCCCGTGACGATGTCACGGGGCCGGCGTCGGAAGACTTACTTGCCGGCCTTCTTGCCGTAGCGCTCCTGGAAGCGGGCGACACGACCACCGGTGTCCAGGATCTTCTGCTTGCCCGTGTAGAACGGGTGGCAGCTGGAGCACACGTCGGCGCTGATCTTGCCCGAGGTCGAAGTGCTGCGGGTCGTGAACGTCGCGCCGCAGGTGCAGGTCACCTGGGTCTCGACGTACGCCGGGTGGATGTCCTTCTTCATGATTCTCCTAGGGTGGTGGTTCCCCCGGGTCGGCAGCGCCGGGTGCGCGCCGTGAACCGGTGGGCCAACTGGGACATTCTGCCAAACCGGCGGCGGGGCGGCAAAATTCCGCACCCGCCGCCGATGGAGCAGCTGGTCAGTCCTCGTCGTCCAGGCGGGCCGAGGCGGTCTGCTGGACCTGGGTGAGGAACTCGTAGTTGTGGCGGGTCTTCTTGAGCCGGTCGATGAGCAGCTCGATGCCCTGCTGCTGGTCGAGGGCGGAGAGCACCCGGCGCAGCTTCCACATGATCTTGAGCTCCTCGCCGCTCATGAGGATCTCCTCACGACGGGTGCCCGAGGCGTTGACGTCGACCGCGGGGAAGGTGCGGCGGTCGGCGAGCTGGCGCGAGAGCCGCAGCTCCATGTTGCCGGTGCCCTTGAACTCCTCGAAGATCACCTCGTCCATCTTGGAGCCGGTCTCGACCAGCGCCGTGGCGAGGATGGTCAGCGAGCCGCCGTTCTCGATGTTGCGCGCCGCGCCGAAGAACTTCTTGGGCGGGTAGAGCGCCGAGGAGTCGACGCCGCCGGAGAGGATGCGGCCCGAGGCCGGGGCGGAGAGGTTGTAGGCGCGGCCCAGGCGGGTGATGCCGTCGAGCAGCACCACGACGTCCTGGCCCAGCTCGACGAGGCGCTTGGCCCGCTCGATCGCCAGCTCGGCCACGATCGTGTGGTCGGTCGCCGGGCGGTCGAAGGTCGAGGCGATGACCTCGCCCTTGACGCTGCGCTGGAAGTCCGTGACCTCCTCCGGACGCTCGTCCACGAGGACGATCATCAGGTGGACCTCGGGGTTGTTCGTCGTGATCGCGTTGGCGATGGCCTGCATGATCATCGTCTTGCCCGCCTTGGGCGGGGAGACGATCAGGCCGCGCTGGCCCTTGCCGATCGGGGCGACCAGGTCGATGACCCGGGTGGTGAGGTTCTTCTGGTCGGTCTCCAGCCGCAGGCGCTCCTGCGGGTAGAGCGGGGTCAGCCGGGAGAACTCGGGGCGGTTGCGCGCCGCCTCCGGGGGCTGGCCGTTGACGCTGTCCAGGCGCACCAGGGCGCTGAACTTGCCGCGGTCGCGCTTGTTGCCGGTCGCGGAGACGGTGTGCTGGTTGTGCCCGTCGTCCTCGGGAGCCTTGATGACACCGGTGACGGCGTCACCCTTGCGCAGGCCGTGCTTGCGCACGATGCTCATCGGCACGTAGACGTCGGTCGGGCCCGGCAGGTAACCGGTGGTCCGGATGAAGGCGTAGCTGTCGAGCAGGTCGAGCACGCCGCCGACCGGCACGAGCACGTCCTCGTCGGAGTAGCCCTCGTCGTCGTCGCGCTGCGAGCCGCCCGAGGTGCCGTTGGGGGCGTCGCTGCCGCGCCCGCGCTTGCGGTCACGGCTGCGCTGGCGGTTGCGACGGCGACGACCGCCGCGCTCGCCGTCCTCGTCGTCGCCCTGCTGGTCACCGTGCTGCTGGCCGCCCTGCGTGCGCTCCTGCTGACGGGCGTCCTGCTCGGCGCGGCGGTCCTGGCGCTCGGCGCGGTCCTGCTGGCCCTGCTCGCCGCGGTCCTGACGGTCCTGGCGGCCCTGACGCTCGCCGCGGTCCTGCTGCGGGGCGCGCTCGCCACGCTCCTGCTGCGGGGCGCGCTCGGCGCGCTCTCGGACCTCGGCCTGCGCGGCGGTCTCGGCCTGCGGCGCGGCGGCCTGCTCACGACCCTCGGCGCTGCGGGGAGCACCGGCGTGGGAGCCGGCGCGCCGGGTGCGACGGGTGCGCCCCTCTCGCTCGGCCTGCGCACGGTCGAGGGCGGCCTCCAGGCCGCTCGCCGGGTCGGCCCCCGGGGCGGGGGTCTCGGCGCGGGCCGGCTCGGCGGCCGGCGCGGTCTTCGTCTCGGGCGCCTCGGCCGGGGCGGCGTCGGTGCCGGCCCGCTCGGAGGTGCGGGCCGGGGCCGTCCGCGGGGCCGCGGCCGGAGCAGCAGCGCCGCCGCCCCGACGCTCGCGGATGGCCGAGACGAGGTCGGCCTTGCGCATCTTCGCGTTGACGGCGATACCCATGCTGCTGGCGAGCTGCTGCAGCTCGGCGAGGCGCAGGGTGCTGAGCGAACCGGTCTTGGTCGCTGCAGACTCGGTGATCTCGGTCACGTGGTTGTCCTTCCCCCTCGACCGACCGCTGGCCGGACTCACGGGGTTCTCGGGGTGATGGTCCGGTGTCTCGACGACGACCGGAGGTGACGTGCCACGGACGGACAGGCTCGACGGCCAGCACAGAAACGGGACGTCGGGCGTCGACTCGCGGTCCGTGGGGGTGGAGTGCTCCGGAACCGACCGCCACCGGCGGCCGCCCATGCTCACGGGAGCGTGCCCAACATAACACGGAGCCCCCGCCGCGCCACACCCCCCACCAGCGCGTCGAGGGCCTCCCGTGCTAGCGCACGCGGGCCGCGCGCACGATGTCGCCGAGCACCGCCGAGGCGGTCGCGTCGCCACCCGCGCCGGCGCCGTGCAGGCGCAGCGTCCCGGCGGAGCGGGCCTCGACGATGAGCACGTTGGCCCCCTCGCGGGCCTGGGCCAGCGGGTCGTCCTGCGGAAGCGCGACCGGACGCACCGCGACCTCGACCCGGTCTCCCCCGCCGGCGGAGGACCGCCAGGCCGAGGCGACGAGCTTGATGACCGTGCCGTTGGCCGCGGCCTGCTCGAAGTCGGTGTCGGTGAGGTGGGTGATGCCCTGGCGCTGCACGTCGTCGAGCGTGACGGGCAGGCCCCACGCGGTGCGGGCCAGGAGCACGATCTTGGCCGCGGCGTCGAGGCCCTCGAGGTCCTCGGTCGGGTCGGCCTCGAGGTAGCCCAGCTCGCCGGCCTGGCGCACCGCGTCCTCGAAGGGCACGCCCTTGCGCGCGACGAGGTCGAGCACGTAGTTGGTGGAGCCGTTGACGATGCCGGAGATCGAGGCGATCTCGTCGCCGGCCAGGCTCTCGCGCACGACCGCCATCACCGGGACGGCGGCCATGACCGCCGCCTCGTAGTGCAGGTCGGTGCCGTGCTCGGCGGCGAGCGCGTGCAGCTCGGGCCCCTGCTGGGCGATCAGCTGCTTGTTGGCGGTGACCACGGGCACGCCGCGGACCAGCGCGCGCTCGATCAGGGAGCGGGCGGGCTCCAGCCCGCCCATGACCTCCACGACCAGGTCGGCGCCGTCGACCAGGGCGACGGCGTCGTCGGTGATCAGCGCCGGGTCGACGCCGTCGCGGACGCGGGAGGTGTCGCGGACGGCGACACCCACCAGCTCGAGGGGACGCCCGACCCGCGCCGCGAGCAGCTCGGCACGCTCGCCGAGCAGGCGCGCGACGGCGGCACCGACGGTGCCGCCGCCCAGCAGCGCCACGCGCAGCGGGGCGGAGACGTCGGTCGTGGCGGTGTGGGACGTGGGCTGGGGCGTGGGCACGGGCGCGCTCCGGTCGTCGTCGGGGTGGGAGGTCGGGGTCGGCGTCACATGCGCTCGGGCGCGGACACGCCGAGCAGCTGCAGACCGTTGGCGAGCACCTGGCGGGTGGCGTCGTTGAGCCACAGACGCGTGCGGTGGAGGTCGGTGATCTCCTCGTCGGCGGTCGTGGGCCGGACGCGGCACTCGTCGTACCACTTGTGGAAGTGGCCGGCGAGCTCCTCGAGGTAGCGGGCGACCCGGTGCGGCTCGCGCAGCTGGGCGGCCTGGGCGACGATCCGGGGGAAGTCGCCGAGGGTGGCGAGCAGGGCCGCCTCGGTCTCGTGCTGCAGCAGCGACGGGTCGAAGCCGTCCTCGCGGCGCACGCCGTCCTCGCCCGCGAGCCGCGCGACGTTGCAGGTGCGCGCGTGGGCGTACTGGACGTAGAACACCGGGTTGTCGTTGGAGCGCTTGCGGAGCTCCTCGCCGTCGAGGTCGAGCGGGGTGTCCGCGGGGAAGCGCGCCAGGGAGTAGCGGACCGGGTCGGTGCCGATCCACTCGATGAGGTCGGAGAGGAAGACCGCGTTGCCGCGGCGCTTGCCCATCCGCTCGCCGCTGATGTTGATCAGCTGGCCGATGAGGACCTCGATGTTCTTCTCCGGGTCGTCGCCCGCGCAGGCGGCGATCGCCTTGAGCCGGCCGACGTAGCCGTGGTGGTCCGCGCCGAGCATGTAGATCTTCTCGGGGAAGCCGCGGTCCTTCTTGTCGAGGTAGTAGGCGGCGTCGGCCGCGAAGTAGGTGGGCTCGCCGTTGGCGCGGATGAGCACGCGGTCCTTGTCGTCGCCGAAGTCGGTGGTGCGCAGCCACACCGCGCCGTCCTGGTCGAAGACGTGGCCCTGCTCGCGCAGCCGGGCGACGGCCTCCTCGACCTTGCCGCCCTCGTGCAGGCGGGACTCGGGCATCCACACGTCGAACTCGACGTTGAAGGCGCGCAGCGTGTCCTTGATCTGCTCGAGCATCCAGGCGTAGCCGAGCTCGCGGGCGACGGAGACGCGCTCCTCCTCCGGCAGCTCGAGCACGTCGGGGCGCTCGGCCAGCAGGCGCTCGGCCAGCGGGACGACGTACTCGCCCGGGTAGCCGCCCTCGGGGATCTCGTCGCCGGTGGCGCGCGCCAGGATCGAGCGCGCGAACTTGCCCATCTGCGCACCGTGGTCGTTGATGTAGTGCTCGGTCGTCACCGAGGCACCGCTGGCGCGCAGCAGCCGGCCCAGGGCGTCACCCAGGGCGGCCCACCGGGTGTGACCGATGTGGGGCGGGCCGGTCGGGTTGGCGGAGACGAACTCGAGGTTGACGACGTGCCCGGCGAGGGTGTCGTTGGTGCCGAAGCGCTGGCCCTCCTCCACGATCGTGCGGGCCAGGCTGCCCGCGGACGCGGCGTCGAGGGTGATGTTGAGGAAGCCGGGCCCGGCCACGTCGACGGCGGCCACACCGGGCACCTGGCGCAGGCGCTCGGCGAGCTGCTCGGCGAGCTGGCGCGGCGGCATACCCGCGCCCTTGGCGAGCTGGAGGGCGACGTTGGTCGCCCAGTCACCGTGCTCGCGGCTGCGCGGACGCTCCACCCGGACGGCGCCCCGGTCGGGCACGGGAACGGCGAGACCGTCGGAGGCGGCCTCCGTCAGGACTGCGTGGATGGCGTCGGCGAGCTGCTCGGGGGTCACCCCGCAAGTCTAGTTGCCCGCAACGGTGCCCTCGGACGGGGCGTTCTGCCCCACCCGCGTCGGCTGCTACAGTTTGTCGCTGTTGCCCCCGTAGCTCAGGGGATAGAGCACCGCCCTCCGGAGGCGGGAGCGCAGGTTCGAATCCTGCCGGGGGCGCCTCTCGAGGGCCGCCGTCCGCACCAGCGGGCGGCGGCCCTCTCGCTCGTCCGGGGCCCGCCCCGTCCCGGTGCGACGCGGGTCTCCGTCGCGCGACGGAGACCCGATCTCCCACCGGGGTGGGATGTGGCCGGTGGGGCCCGGCTGGTTGACTGCCGCCCATGACCGACGCTCGCGAGGGCGGCACCGGCATCAGCGTCCGAGGTCTCACGAAGACCTTCGGGCCGCTCCGGGCCGTCGACGACCTGACCTTCGAGGTCCGGCCCGGAAGGGTGACCGGATTCCTCGGGCCCAACGGGGCCGGCAAGACCACGACCCTGCGCATGGTGCTGGGCCTGATCCGCCCGACCTCCGGCGAGACGCTCATCGGGGGCCGGCGCTACGCCGACCTCGAGAACCCGATGCGGGTGGTCGGCTCGGCCCTGGAGGCCACCGGCTTCCACCCGGGCCGCTCCGGCCGCGACCACCTGCGCGTGCTGGCCGCCACCCACGGCATCCCCGACAGCCGCGTCGACGAGCTGCTCGAGCTCGTCGGCATCCCGGCGGCCGCCCGCAAGCGCGCCGGCGCCTACTCCATGGGTATGCGGCAGCGCCTCGGCCTGGCCGCGGGGCTGCTCGGCGACCCCGAGGTGCTCGTCCTCGACGAGCCGGCCAACGGCCTGGACCCCGAGGGCATCCGCTGGATGCGCGGGTTCCTGCGCCACCTGGCGCACGAGCAGGGCCGCACCGTCGTCATCAGCTCCCACCTCCTCTCCGAGGTCGAGCAGACCGTCGATGACGTCGTGATCATCGCCAACGGCCACCTGGTGCGCCAGGGCACGATGGACGAGCTGCACGGCGACCCGGCCGTCCTCGTCCGGACGCCCGACGCGCCCCGGCTCGCGGAGGCGCTGCGCACCGCGGGCCTGACCGCGCAGGCCGGCGACGCCCCGGGCACGCTGCGGGTGCTCACCGCCGACCCGGCCCGCGTCGGCGACGTCGCGCTCGCCGCCGGCCAGCCGGTCCACGAGCTGCGCCCGCTGCGCACCGACCTCGAGCGACTCTTTCTCGAGCTCACCGAGGCCCCGGAGCACAGCAACCGCAACCGCCAGACCGCACCGCCGCCCGCCGGGACCCCGCACGAGCTGTCGGGGCCGGCCACCTCCGAGGAGGCTCCCCGATGACCGGGCTCGTCCGCTCCGAGCTGCTCAAGTCGTTCTCCACCCGGATGGCGTGGGGCATGCCGCTGGCGCAGTTCATCCTCGCCGCGGTCTTCGCCGCCATCACCGGGGCCTTCCTGCTCTTCGTCGAGATGCCCGGCGCCGACGGCCAGCTGGTCCCGGGTCGCGAGCTGTTCGACGACACCGTGCTGACGCGGATGATCTACACCGGCGGCCTGCAGGTGGGCTACCTGCTCGCGATGGTGCTCGGCATCCTCACCATGGGCTCGGAGTACCGGCACAAGACCCTCACCGCCACCTTCCTGGCCTCCCCCCGGCGGGGCCGCGTGGTCGCCTCCAAGATCGTGGCGCTGTCCATCGTCGTCGTTCTCAACGGGCTGGCGCACGTGCTCGGTGCGGTGGTGGGTGGCGGCATACCCCTGCTCATCGCGGGCGTCCCGCTCTTCCCGGAGCCGCTCGACCTCGGCACGGTGCTGCTGCGCCTGCTGCTCGTCCTCGTCCTGTGGGGCCTCATGGGTCTGGGCCTCGGCGTCCTGCTGCCCAACCAGGTGGTGGCGCTCTTCGTCGGCGTCGCCTTCGCCTTCCTCGTCGAGCCGCTCCTCAGCCTCGGCATCACCTTCGTCGACGCGCTCGCCGACGCCGCCCGGTTCTTCCCGAGCCAGGCGAGCACCGCGGCGCTCAGCGTCTTCGAGGGCATCGACCCGGCGGCGGCGCAGACCATGGGCTTCAACCCCGACCAGCTCTCCTGGTGGGTCGCGTCCCTCACGCTGCTCGTCTACGCGGCGGTGATGACCGTCATCGGGTGGGTGCTGACCGCCCGCCGCGACGTGACCTGACCTGGGTCGTGGGGGCCTCCCGGCCCCCTCCGGACGACCGGGGGGACGGCAGCGCGACGTGCCGTCCCCCCGTCGCCCGACCGAGCCGGGCAGGGGCTAGGCTTGACAGGGGTGCAGTGTCGATGTCTGCACCTGAGGCAGCCCCCCGGATGTGAGAGTAGGCGCAAACCCAGTGGCCAACCCCCCGAGCGACAACACCCTCGCGGACTTCGGAGCCAACGAGTGGCTCGTCGAGGAGATGCGAGAGCGCTTCGATCAGGACCCCGGGTCGGTCGACCCGGCCTGGCGCAGCTTCTTCGAGGGGGGTGCCCCCAGCGACAACGGTCGCGCCAGCACCCCCGCGCCGGCCGCCGAGCGACGACCGGACCCGACGCCGGCAGCCGCGGACAAGATCCGCACCGCTCCCCCGCGCGCCAAGGTGGGTCAGGCACCCCTGCGCCAGGCGTCCCCGGCGACGTCCGCCGCGCCGAAGGCCGAGACCGACACCAAGGCCGTGGAGGCGCGCACCGCGTCGCGCCCGCAGGCCGCCAAGTCGGCCCCCACCGCCGCTCCCTCCTCCAGCACGCCCTCGAAGCCCGCGGCCAAGAGCTCTGCTCCGGCCAAGGAGGCCCCGATGACCCGTGACGCCCCGTCCCCGAAGAAGACGGGCCCGCAGACCGACGTGACCCTCACCCCGCTGCGCGGCGCGACCGCCCGGGTGGTCACCAACATGGAGGCCAGCCTGGAGGTGCCCACCGCCACCAGCGCCCGCAACCTCCCGGCCAAGCTGCTCATCGACAACCGCACGGTCATCAACAACCACCTGGCCCGCTCCCGGGGCGGCAAGGTGTCCTTCACGCACATCATCGGCTACGCCATGGTCAAGGCCCTGCGCGCGATGCCGGAGATGAACAACGGCTTCACCACCACCGAGGACGGCAAGCCGGCCCTCGTGGTGCCGGCGCACGTCAACCTCGGCCTGGCCATCGACGTGCCCAAGCCCGACGGCACCCGCCAGCTCCTCGTGCCGAGCATCAAGAGCGCCGAGACGATGAGCTTCCACGAGTTCTGGTCGGCCTACGAGAAGATCGTCCGCAAGGCGCGTGACAACAAGCTCACGATCGAGGACTTCCAGGGCACCACGATCTCGCTGACCAACCCCGGCGGCATCGGCACCCTGCACTCCGTGCCGCGCCTGATGAAGGGCCAGGGCACGATCATCGGCGTCGGCGCGCTGGACTACCCCGCCGAGTGGCAGGGCGCCGCCCCCGAGCGCATCGCGCTCGCCGGCGTCAGCAAGATCCTCACGCTGACCTCGACCTACGACCACCGCATCATCCAGGGTGCGCAGTCGGGCGAGTTCCTGCGCCAGATGCACCAGCTGCTGCTGGGCGCCGACGGCTTCTACGACGAGATCTTCACCTCGCTGCGGATCCCCTACCAGCCCATCCGCTGGAACCCCGACATCGCCGCCACCCACGACGACGACATCTCCAAGGCCAGCCGCATCCAGGAGCTCATCCACGCCTACCGCGTGCGCGGGCACCTCATGGCCGACACCGACCCGCTGGAGTACGTCCAGCGGAGCCACCCCGACCTGGAGATCGAGAACCACGGCCTGACGCTGTGGGACCTCGACCGCGAGGTCCCGACGGGCGGCTTCGGCGGCAAGAAGCGCCTCACGCTGCGCCAGATCCTGGGCATCCTGCGCGACTCCTACTGCCGCACCATCGGCGTGGAGTACATGCACATCCAGAACCCCGAGGAGCGGGCCTGGTTCCAGGAGAAGCTCGAGGTCCCGTTCCAGAAGCCGACCCCGGCCGAGCAGCTGCGCATCCTGCGCCGCCTCAACGCCGCAGAGGCCTTCGAGACCTTCCTGCAGACCAAGTTCGTCGGCCAGAAGCGCTTCAGCCTCGAGGGCGGCGAGTCCGTCATCGCGCTGCTCGACCGCATCCTGAGCAACGCCGCCGAGGAGGGCCTCGCCGAGGTCACCATCGGTATGCCGCACCGCGGCCGCCTCAACGTCCTCGCCAACCTCGCGGGCAAGTCCTACGGGCAGATCTTCCGCGAGTTCGAGGGCAAGTCGGCCCCCGGCTCGGTCCAGGGCTCCGGCGACGTGAAGTACCACCTCGGCACCGAGGGCGAGTTCCACAGCGAGGAGGGCAAGAGCACGCGGGTCTACCTCGCCGCCAACCCCTCGCACCTGGAGGCCGTCAACCCGGTCCTGGAGGGCATCACCCGCGCCAAGCACGACCGCCTCAAGCTGCAGCAGGAGGACGGCGACCAGGACTACTCGGTGCTGCCCGTGCTCATGCACGGCGACGCCGCCTTCGCCGGCCAGGGGGTGGTGCTGGAGACGCTGCAGATGTCGCAGCTGCCCGGCTACCGCACCGGCGGCACGATCCACGTGATCATCAACAACCAGGTCGGCTTCACCACCTCGCCCTACAACTCGCGCTCCTCGGTCTACTGCACCGACGTGGCCCGGACCGTGCAGGCGCCGGTCTTCCACGTCAACGGCGACGACCCCGAGGCCGTCGTCCGCGTGGCCGAGCTGGCCTACCAGTACCGCCAGCGCTTCCACAAGGACGTCGCGATCGACCTCGTGTGCTACCGCCGCCGCGGTCACAACGAGGGCGACGACCCCTCGATGACCCAGCCGCTGATGTACGACCTCATCGAGGCCAAGCGCTCGGTCCGCAAGCTCTACACCGAGTCCCTCATCGGTCGTGGCGACATCACGATCGAGGAGGCCGAGGCCGCGCTGCGCGACTACCAGAAGCAGCTGGAGCAGGTCTTCGTCGAGACCAAGAAGGCGCTCAAGGGCGAGGGTGACGGCACCCACGGCCTGGAGCGCCCCCAGGCCCAGGACGAGGGCGACATGGCGACCCGCCAGCGCCCGACGGCCATCAGCGAGGAGACCCTGCACCGGATCGGCGACGCCTTCGCGGCGGTGCCGGACGGCTTCACGGTCCACCCCAAGCTGGCCAAGCTGCTCACCACCCGCGCGCAGATGGTGCGCGAGGGCGGCATCGACTGGGGCATGGGCGAGCTGCTCGCCTTCGGCTCGCTCGTGCTCGAGGGCACCCCGGTCCGCCTCTCCGGCCAGGACTCGCGCCGCGGCACCTTCGTCCAGCGCCACGCCGTCCTGACCGACAACGTCACCGCGGCCAGCTGGACCCCGCTGCACCACCTCTCCGAGGACCAGGCGTCCTTCGAGGTCTACGACTCGCTGCTCTCCGAGTACGCCGTGATGGGCTTCGAGTACGGCTACTCCGTGGAGCGCACCGACGCCCTCGTGCTCTGGGAGGCGCAGTTCGGCGACTTCGCCAACGGCGCCCAGACCGTGGTCGACGAGTTCATCTCCTCCTCGGAGCAGAAGTGGGACCAGCGCTCCAGCGTCGTGCTGCTGCTGCCGCACGGCTACGAGGGCCAGGGCCCCGACCACTCCTCCGCGCGCATCGAGCGCTACCTGCAGCTGTGCGCCGAGGACAACATGCGGGTCGCCTACCCCTCGACCCCGGCGTCCTACTTCCACCTGCTGCGCGCCCACGCGGTGGCCCGCCCGCGGCGTCCGCTCATCGTCTTCACCCCGAAGGCCATGCTGCGGCTCAAGGCGGCGGCCTCCAGCCCGGAGGACTTCACCACCGGCACCTTCGAGCCGGTCCTGCCCGACACCGTCGAGCTGGACAAGGGCAAGGTCGACCGCGTGCTCCTGGCCTCCAGCAAGCTGGTCTGGGATCTCGAGGACGAGCGCCGCATGCGTGAGGACGACCGGACCGCGATCCTCCGCGTCGAGCAGCTCTACCCGCTGCCCGGCGCGCAGATCGCGGCGCTGACCAAGCAGTACCCGAACGCCGAGCTGGTCTGGGTCCAGAACGAGCCGAAGAACCAGGGTGCGTGGCCGTTCATGGCGCTCAACCTGCCCGAGGCGCTGGCCCACCACGGCGAGGAGCGGCCGCTGCGCGTCGTCTCCCGCCCGGCGTCGGCCTCGCCGTCGACCGGCTCCGCCAAGGTGCACGCGGTCGAGCAGGAGGCGCTGCACGAGGAGGCCTTCAGCCGCCGCTGAGGCCGACCGACAGGTCTGAGACCGGAAGGGCTCCCCGCTCGGCGGGGAGCCCTTCCGGCGTTACCGGGGGAGGTGCCCGGGGTATGCGGTGCCCCGGCGCCTGCGCGTGGGCACGGGCGCCGCGGAGCGGCCCGACGACCACCCAGCAGGACGGCTCGTCGACGCGGGGGTCTGCCGTCAGCCCTTGCCGTCGCCCGCCTGCCAGGGGGCGACCCACACCTCGGCGCTGCGGACCACGTCCCAGCCGTCGAGGCCGGGCAGCAGCACGACCTCGACTCCCCCGCCCACCCCCAGCCGCAGCTCCTGCTCCGCGTCGAGGTCGGCGGCCGCACCCCACGAGGGCCACCAGGCCTGGGTGCGGGCCGCCTCCCCCGGAGCCAGCTCGACCGGGTCCGGCTCGACGTGGTCGCCGGCGGGCTGCGTGCTGGCGGGGTGGACGTTCAGGGCCAGGTCGACACCCTCGGACAGCAGCTGCACCGACGGCCAGCCCTCCACCCGGCAGGTGCGCGAGCCGACGTTGACCGCGGTGATCGTGGTCGCCACGTCGTGACCACCGGGCTCCGGGGTGCTGGCGACCGTCTCGAGCTCGTCGGGATGGCACAGGTCGCCGAAGGTCGGGCTGGCGGGCGCCGGCGGCTCGGTCGGGGGCTCGGGCGCAGCCGGTGCCTCCGGGGCCGCCGGGACCGGTTCCTGGGCGGCGACCTGCGGGCCGGGAAGGGCCGCCTCGAGGAACGGCCAGGCCGTCTGGACGGCGGTGGCGGTCGCCAGTCCCGTGAGCGCGACGCACAGCGCGGCCGTCCCCAGCCGCCGCGTGCCCGACCAACGGACCGCCAGCACCGCGGTGGCGAGCGCACCGGCCTCGAGGACCGAGCGGGACGGGAGGAGGCTCGCCAGCTCCCCGGTCCGACCCATGGCGATCCGGGTCCAGGGCTCGGCCGCCAGGAGGGCCGCGACGGCCCCCACGACGAGCGCTCCTCGGCGACGTCCCCCGCCCAGCCACCGGTGCACCCCGGCTGCGGTGCTGAGGGCGACGAGCGCGCTCAGGACCAGCGCGAGGACGAAGAGCTCGCGGTCGCGGACCAGCACCTGCTGCTGGAGCTGGCCCAGGCCGGGGAGCAGCAGGAGCGCGACGGTGGCTGCCACCGCGGCCTCGGGGACCGGCCCCAGGCGCCCCTGCCGCACGGGCCGTCGGTCGCGTGGCGCCCGCCCCCACCGGTGGGTGTCGTGGTCCAGCCGCAGCATCGGCGCGTCGACCTCGGTCGGGCCCGACAACGGCGGCCTGGCCCGTCCGTCCGGATCCTCCGGCGTCCCCCCAGGAATGGTCACCCCGTCATCCGAGCAGAGCCGGCTGGGAGTTCGCCACGACCGTCCGGCGCGCGCCACCCCCAGGGGTCCTCATCTCGGCCCCCGCCGCGTCACTTCCGTCACGGCACGACGATAGAGCGGCCCTGGATGCGCCCGGCGTCGAGCAGGGCGTAGGCCTCCGGGGCCTCCTCGAGGGAGAACCGCCTGGTCACGGCGCGTCTCACGTCGAAGGCGCCCTCGGCCGCGAGCCGCACCACCTCCGGCAGGTCGCGACGGGTGCGGGCGCCGAACGAGCCGGTGATCGTGATACCCCGGCGCACCATCGCCGTGATGGGGATGGCGGCGGTGGCGGCACCCGCGGCGATGCCCACGACGACGAGCCGGCCGCCCTCCCGCAGCAGCGAGAACGCCAGCTCGACCGTCTCGGGGCGGCCGAGCACCTCGAGCACGATCTCGGCCCCGTCACCCCCGGTCGCCTCGAGCACCGCCTCCCGCGCGTCGGACGTCGTCGAGTTGACGGTGACGGTCGCGCCGAGGCCACGAGCGGCCTCGAGCTTGGCGTCGTCGACGTCGACCGCGACGATCGGGTCGGCAGCGAGGTGGCGGGCGAGCTGGACGATGCTCGACCCCACGCCGCCGACCGCCACGACCGCGACCGAACGGCCGGCCAGGTCGGTGCCGGCCCGGGCCAGGGCGCCGTAGGCGGTGAAGGCCGCGCAGCCGAGCACCGCCGACTCCTTCAGGGGCAGGCTCTCGGGCAGGCGAGCGAGGGCGCTCACCGGCACGACGGCGTGCTCGGCGAGCCCGGCCATGGAGTACATCGACAGCCGCGATCCGTCGGCGCGCGTCAGCCGCGACGTGCCGTCGAGCAGGTTGCCGCGCAGCCGGTTCTCGGCGAAGAAGGTCTCGCACATGTCGTCGCGACCGTCCTGGCACTGCCGGCAGGTGCCGCACGGCATGATGAACGCCCCGACGACCCGGTCGCCGACCCCGAGCGTGTCGACGCCCTCCCCCAGCTCCTCGACGTGGCCGGAGATCTCGTGCCCCAGGACGCCGGGTGCCGGGAAGGCGACCTCGCCCTTCAGCACGTGCAGGTCGGTGTGGCAGACCCCCGTGGCGGCGATCCGCACCAGGGCCTCACCGGGCCCCGGGCTCGGTGTCGGCACCTCCTCGACCGTCATCGGCGTCCCAGGTCCGTCCCACACCACAGCCCTCATGTCCGCCATCGTGGCACGTCAGGGGCCCGGCGCGCCGAGAGTCGTGCCAGGGTGGGCACCATGGACGACCGGCAGCTCCTCGCGTGGACCACCGAGCACCGCCTGCTCTTCGCCGACACGGTCGACGCGCTCGGCGAGGAGCACGCCGGTGACCCCACGCTGTGCGAGGGGTGGGACGTGCGCATGCTGGCCGGGCACATGCTGCAGCCGATCCGCGTCCCGTCGTGGCGCTTCCTCCTGACGGCCGCCCGGCTGCGCTCGATGGCCCGGGCCTGCGACGTGATCGCCGCCCGGCTCTCCGACCGTCCCCTGGCCGAGGTCGCGGCGGAGCTGCGGGAGAAGGCAGGAGTGGAGAACACGCCGTGGTACATCGGTGCGGCCGGCCCCTACGCCGACACCTGCA
Source organism: Ornithinimicrobium humiphilum (assembly GCF_006716885.1). Lineage (NCBI taxonomy): Bacteria > Bacillati > Actinomycetota > Actinomycetes > Micrococcales > Ornithinimicrobiaceae > Ornithinimicrobium > Ornithinimicrobium humiphilum. Next base: position 870,968 of record NZ_VFPU01000001.1, on the reverse strand, counting down.
TCCACCTGCGCGACCTGGCCCACCCGCAGGGCCTCGACGTCACGGTGCCCGTCGAGCGCTGGGTCGCCGTGCTCGACATCCTCGTCTCGCCACGGGGCCAGGCGTCCTTCCTGCCCCGCACGGGTTTCCTCGACGGCCTGCGCTGGACGGCCACCGACACCGACTGGGTCTGGGGCGAGGGTCCCGTCGTCGAGGGCACCGCCGAGACGCTGGCGATGGTCATGAGCGGGCGCACGGCCTACCTGGGGGACGTGCGGGGCGAGGGTGCCGAGCCGCTGGGGCGGCGGGCGATCGCCTAGCTCGCGGCGCGGAAGGTGTCGCGGTAGCGCGCGGGCGTCGAGCCCACCTGCCGCCGGAAGTGCTCGCGCAGCTGGGTCGCCGAGCCGTAGCCGACCCGCGCGCTGATCCGCTCGATCGACAGGTCGGTCTGCTCGAGCAGCTCCTGCGCAAGGCGGATCCGCTGTGCGGTGACCCACCGCAGCGGCGTGGTGCCGACCTCCTCCAGGAAACGCCGGGTCAGCTGGCGCGAGCTCATCCCGGCGTGCCGGGCGAGAGCGGCGACGTCGAGCGGCTCGTCGAGGTGGGCCGCGGCCCAGTCGAGGGTCTGGGCCAGCCCGGTGGCGGGTGACGGGGCGACCGGGCGGGGGACGTACTGCAGCTGGCCGCCGTGGCGCTGCGGCGGGGCGACCATCCTGCGGGCGATGGTCGCGGCGGCCGTCGAGCCGAGCTCGCGGCGCACCAGGTGCAGGCACGCGTCGACGGCCGCGCCGGTGCCGGCCGTCGTCACCACGTCGCCGAGGTCGATGTAGATCTCGTCGGCCGTCACGTCGACGTCGGGATGGGCGGCCGCGAGGTCGTCCGCGTAGAGCCAGTGGGTGGTGGCGCGACGCCCGGACAACAGCCCGGCCTCGGCGACGAGGAAGGCGCCGGAGCACAGGGCCAGGACCACCGCGCCGGCGGCGTGCGCCGCCCGCAGCGCCTCGAGCTCGGCGGCGGTCGCGGGATGGGGCAACGTGGCGGAGACGACGACGAGGTCGGCCCCCTCCAGCCCGTCGAGGCCGTGCGTGGCCGTGACGGACAGGCCCGAGCGGTGCTTGGTGTCCACGGGCCCGGGGCCGCTCGCCGCGCACACCCGGTAGTCGATGGCGGGCAGCCCCGCCGCGGTGCGGTCGATGCCGAAGACCTCGGCGGTGACGCCAAGCTCGAAGAGGGACGCGCGCTCGCGGACCAGGACGGCGACGGTGCTCAGGGGCATTCCGTCATGATGGCACGAATCCGTCGATAGATGTCATTTCAGACACTCACGGTCGATCCGCGTGCGGCACGAGAGTCGGAGCGTGACCCTGACACGCGCCTCGTCCTCTCCCTCCGCCACCGCCTCGCGCGGCGGCCTCGGTCGTGCCGGCGGTGTGGCCGCCGGCCTCTCCTCCGTCGTCGGCGCCGGATTGGTCGGCCTGCCGGCCGCGCTGCTCGTCGAGACGCGCGACGCCGCCGTCGTCACCTGGCTGGTCGCCGTCGCTCTCTGCCTGCCGATGATCGTGCTCTTCCGCGACACCGTGCGGCACTCGCCGGGCAGCTCGGACCCGCTGCGCACGACCGTCGCCGCCGGCCTGGGCCGGCGGTGGGGCGACACCGTGCCGCTGATGTTCGGGATGGTCGTCGTCGTGGGGCTGCCGGTCAACGCCGTGGTCGGCGCCCGCAGCCTGGTGGTCGCGACCGGGGTGGACGTGCCCGAGACCGCGCTCGTCGCCGCGATCCTCGCCACCGCCGTCGTCACCAACCTGGTCGGTGCCACGGCCGGAGCCCGGGTGCAGCAGGTCGGGGTGGTCGTCCTCGGCGTGGTCCTCGTCGGCCTCGTCGGGTGGGCGGCGGTGCACGCACCGGAGCCGGTCGACGTCATACCGTCCACGGCGACGCTGCCGGCGGTGCCGGCGGGCGTGCTGCTGGCCTTCTGGGCGTTCGTCGGCTTCGAGAACCTCACCTTCCTGGCTCGCGACCTGCGCTCGCCCCGGCGCGACTTCCTGCCCGTCGCGCTCATCACGCTCGCGCTGCTGACGACGCTGGCCGTCGGCCTGACGGTCGCGGTCGCACTGTCCACCCCGACGGCCGAGGTGGACCCCGTCACGGGCGTGGTCGACGCTGCGGCCAGGCTGCCGCTCGGCCGGGGCGTGGCCCTGGTCGTGGCCGCCGGCGTCGCCGTGGCCATCCTGCTCAACGCCCTCGCCTGGGTGCGCGGCGTCGCGCTCGTCCTGCGGGCCGCGGCCGCCGAGCGGCTGCTGCCGGGCTGGTTCGCCGGCACCGACCCCGCCGTCCCGCACCGCACGATCCTGCTGCTCACGGCCGGCTTCACCGTGACGGTCTCGGTGCTGCACCGCTGGCCGGACCTGGTCGTCGACCTGCTGGCCGCGGCGAGCGCCGTCTTCGTGGTGATCTACGCGGTCTGCATCGTCGCCTACGCCCGCGCGCGAGGTCCGCGCGGCTGGGCGCTGGCCAACCTCGCCCTGCTGCCGATCCTGCTGTGGTCGCTGGTCGACTCCGGCCCCCGCGCGCTCTACGCGGTCGTGGTGCTGGGCGTGGCGCTCGCCGTCACCCGCTGGCGCCGGAGCGGCTCAGCTCCAGCGGACCTTGGCGTGGCTGCGCCAGACCTGGTCGAGGACGCCGTCGGGGTCGTCGACCGAGCCCGGGGCGGCGCGGTTCCACACGGCGAGGTAGAGCCCGACGGGCGAGCCGGCGATGGGCGAGCCGAGCTCCTCCCCGTCGCGAGTCGTGGAGACGGCACCGTCCTCGGCGACCTGGACCGTCCAGGACCGGTCGGCGGCGCGGAGCGTGACGTCGAGCGGGCCCACCCCTGCGAAGCGTGACCGGCCGCGGGTAACGAAGCCGGTGAGCATCTCGTCGATCCCGTCCAGGGCCACCGCCTCCTCGATCCACGGGACGTCGTCGGGGGCCGGGGCCCGACCGAGCCGGGCGGCCACCGCGTCGGCGGCGTGGATCGTGGTCTCGTGGCACTGCCGGCGGGCCCAGAAGAACCGCGGCCGCGGGGCGTCCTTGAGGAAGACGTCGGCCTGCACGTCGTCGGGCACGGCGCGCAGCGTCTCCTCGAGGGCCGCCGCCCCCTCGCGCAGCCAGGACACCGGGTCGTCGACCTCCTGGCCCTCGGCGTTCCACGACGGCGGGTGGCACTCCTCCCCCCTCAGGTTGGCCCGCGCCCACCGGTGCACCATCCCCTGGTGAGCGACCAGCGAGCGCACGGTCCAGCGCGGGCAGGTCGGGACGTCGGCGTCCGGCCCGGCGGCGGAAGCCGCGTCGGCGAAGGCGTCGACCGCCGCGCGCAGGCCCTCGAGGTGCTCGTCCACGGTGCGGTGCTGCATACCCCTGATCCTGGCAGGAACGGGTGACGAGCGGTGTCCGCGACGCCTCGCGGCGCGCCGACGTGTGCGCGCCCGGAGCGCGCGGCAGGATCGGGGGCATGGCGCTCGAGATCCCCTGTCCCGCGTGCGGCACCCAGATGTATGCCGAGCACGCCCACAACCGCTGCCCTCGCTGCCGCTACGTCGAGCCGTGCTGCGACGGGGCGCCGATCGGTGCGTGCGAGGTGTCGGCGCAGCGGACGACCGACCCCTACCTCGAGGTGCGCTGACGTGCTGACCACGACGTTCACGGTGCGGACCGGCGGCGAGGAGGTCGTCGTCGACCTGACGCGGCGGTGCGAGGAGTTCGTCGCCGGGCAGGGAGACGGGCTGCTGCACGTGTTCGTCCCGCACGCCACGGCCGGCCTCGCGATCATCGAGACCGGCGCCGGTTCGGACGACGACCTGCTGGCCGCGCTCGACGACCTGCTGCCCGCCGACGGCCGGTGGCGGCACGCCCACGGCTCGCGCGGGCACGGTCGCTCGCACGTGATGCCGGCGCTGATCCCGCCCTACGCCACGTTGCCGGTCGACGGCGGCCGGCTGGCGCTGGGCACCTGGCAGAGCATCTGCCTCGTCGACCTCAACGTCGACAACGCCGAGCGGACGGTGCGGCTGGACCTCCTGGCCGGCTGAGAGGCACCCGTCGCGCGCATGTCCCTCTGGTTCATCGAGGCCAAGCCCACCGGCGCTCGCTACGTCGCACGTCGCGAGGGGAACAGCTATGCCTGGGTAGGCCTGCGGGGATCAGCCCCACCACCGGTGGACCTCGTCGAGGTCGGCCGCTGGGTCACGGATCTTGGCCTTAATGACCCGTCCGGTGACCGGTGGCGCACACGCATCGGCAGCGCTCCGGGGGATCGGGCAGGAGTGCCGGTGTGTCCGGCCCTGCTCGACAAGTACGCGGAGGCAGACGGCGGGCCCGGCTAGCGAAGGACGCGAAGCGGCACCAGCTCGCCCTCCTGGCCGTCCCAGGCCTCCCGTTTCACCTGGAGAGGCCCGCCGCCCTCGGTTTCACTGGCTGGATGACGACCGCAGCAGTGCTCCGTGACCACACGCTCGACCTCGTCCTCAAGGGCTATACCTTCGCCTCCGAGGCCCGATCCCGCTCCGACGACCCGCGCAAGGGCTCGCGGCTCCTGCTCCGGGCCCTCGGCCGGGGAGCGCTCCTCGTGCGGGGCGAGCAGGGCGTCGAGCTCTTCTACGACGACGCCAGGATGCAACGCCGTGGCGCGATGCCGGCGTTCGTCGGGGGCGGCCTCTTCGGGAAGGGCTCGGTCCACGGGCTGGACGACGAGGCGCACCGCAACCGCAAGGCGCTCTTCGTCCGGGCGCTCATGGACCCCGGCGCGGTGGACGCGCTCCTGGAGGGCAGCGCCCGCGAGTGGACCGAGACGATCCAGGAGCGGTGGCTCTCGGGCGGGAGCCGTTCGGTCTACGACGTCTCCGTCGAGGTCTACGGCCGATCGCTGCTGCGCTGGGCCGGCGTGGAGGCCGACCGCGAGACCCTGACGCGGCTGGCCCGGGACGAGGCCGCCATCGTCGACGGCTTCGCCGTGCTCGGCCCGGCCTGGCTGCGCACCCAGGTGGCGCGACGCCGGTGCGACGCGTGGTTCGCCGACCTGGTGCGTCGCGCGCGGGCCGGCGAGATCACCCCGGCCCCGGGGACCGCCTTCGACCTGGTCCTCCAGCACCGCGAGCTCGACGGCCAGCCGCTCGAGGACCACCTCGCGGGCGTCGAGCTGCAGAACGCCGTCCGGCCCGGCATCGCGGTCTGCCGCTTCGCCGCGTTCGCGGCGCTGGCGATGCACGAGCACCCGGAGTGGCGCGAGCGTGTCTACGCCGAGACCCGTGAGCGCGGCACCACCACCGGCGGCCCCCTCGCCGTCGCCTTCGCCGAGGAGGTCCGCCGCTACTACCCCTTCGTGCCGCTGCTGCCGGCGGTCGCCCGGCACGACCTCGAGTTCGAGGGCGAGCACCTCTCGGCGGGCGACCGCGTCCTGCTCGACATCTACGGCACCAACCGCGACGAGCGGCACTGGCAGGCGCCGGACACCTTCGACCCCGAGCGCTTCCTGGGCACGGGCGAGGTCTTCGCCGAGTACTTCGTGCCCCAGGGCGGCGGTCGCCCCGAGACCGGCCACCGCTGCCCGGGCGAGATGATCACCGTCGGGCTGCTGGCGCAGACGGTTGCCGAGCTGTCCCGGCTCGACGCGGAGGTCGCGCGCGACGGCCTGGACTGGTCGATCCACCGGCTGCCCACCGCTCCCCGCAACGGCGTGCTGCTGTCTCAGGTGCGACGCCGGGAGGGCTGAGACCGAGGGTGCCGGGCAGGCGGACGGTCGTCAGGCCGTCCCGCCCGGCACCAGCCGCGTGGGCAGCACCTCGGAGGCGGCCTCCTCGCGTCGCATGAGCCGCAGCAGGAGCTCGGTGGCGCGGACCGCCATCTCCGAGACCGGGTTGGTGACGGTCGTCAACGGCGGCCGGGTCATCCCCGCGGCCGCCGAGGCGTCGAAGCCGACGAGCGCGACGTCCTCGGGCACCCGGCGCCCGGCGGCGACGAGCTCGGACATCGCCGCCGCGGCCATGAGGTCGGAGGCGACGAAGAGGCCGTCGAGGTCGGGCGCCCGCTCCAGCAGCGCGCGCACCGCCCGGGCCCCACCCTCGGCGGTGAAGTCGCCGACCTCCACGAGATCGGTGGGCAGCCCGGCGGCCGCGAGCTCCTCGCTCCAGCCCTGGTGACGGTCGATACCGGCCGCCATGTCCAGCGGGCCCGTGACCGTGCCGATCCGATGGCAGCCGCGCTCCACGAGCCGGCGCGCGGCCAGCCGCCCGCCCTCGCAGTTGTCGACGTCGACGTAGACGAAGGTGTCGGCACCGGTCAGCGGACGGCCGACGAAGACGGTCGGCAGGCGGGTCTCGGTCAGGGCCGCGACGAGCCCGTCGCCGCGGTGCGCGCTGACGACGATGACCCCGTCGGTGTGCCCGCCGCGCAGGTAGCGCTCCATCCGCGCCCCGTCCCGGACGGGATCTCCCATGACCAGCACCATCTGCAGGCCGGTCGGGGCCAGGCGCTGGCCCACCCCGCGCAGCAGCCCGCCGAAGAACGGGTCGGCGAAGATCCGCTCGTCGGGCTCGTGCACGAGCACCGCGACCGAGTCGGGCTCGCGGACCACGAGCGAGCGGGCGGCGCGGTTGGGCCGGTAGCCGAGCTCGGCGATCGCCGCGGTCACCGCCTCGCGCGCGGACTCCCGGACGCGGGGGTCGCCGTTGACGACGCGCGAGGCCGTGGCCCGGGAGACGCCGGCGCGCGCCGCCACGTCCTCCAGGGTGGGCGACCGGCGTCCGTCCACGGCACTCCTCACTGCGGCGCGAGCCCGGGCCCGTCGTCCCGGATCGACCCCGATCCTGCCACGGCGCCATACCAGCGGGCGCTGGCCTTCGGGGTCCGGCGCTGGGTGTCGTAGTCGACCCGCACGATGCCGAAGCGCTTGGTGTAGCCCCACGCCCACTCGTAGTTGTCGAGCAGCGACCACACGAAGTAGCCGCCGACGTCGGCCCCGCGCTCCATCGCGTCGTGGACCGCCCGCAGGTGGCCGTCGAGGTAGCCCACCCGGCGCGGGTCGTCGACGAACCCCTCGGCGTCGGGCACGTCGTCGTCGGCCATGCCGTTCTCGGTGACGTAGAGCCGCACGCCGGCGGTGCCCGTGTAGTCCTTGTGCAGCCGCAGCAGCAGGTCGCCGAGGCCCTCGGGGGCGATCTCCCAGCCCATGTCCGAGACGGGTATGCCGCGCCGCACCGTCACCACGTGCTCGGAGCCGACCGCGGGCGACGGCGGGTCGTGGCGCCGGGCCTGCGCCGCCGTCGCGGCGGCGTGGTCGGGCTCGCAGCCCGCGGTCACCGTCTGCGTCGCGTAGTAGTTGACCCCGAGGACGTCGATCGGCGTCGAGATCACCTCGAGGTCGCCCTCGTGCACGAGGTCGTCCGGCCACAGCCCGTCGAGGTCCTCCATCACGTCGGACGGATAGGCGCCGAGCATCACCGGCTCGACGAAGAACCGGTTGGCCAGGCCGTCGATCCGCCGGGCGGCATCGAGGTCGCGCGGCGAGCTCGGGTCGAGCGGCCGGGTGTCGGTGAAGTTGAGCGTGAGCCCCAGCTGCAGCGAGGGGTCGCGCCGGCGCAGCTCCTGCACGGCCAGGCCGTGCCCGAGCAGCAGGTGGTGCGCCGCACGCAGCGCGGCGACCGGCTCGGTGCGCCCCGGGGCGTGACGGCCCTGGGCGTAGCCGAGGAAGGCCGAGCACCACGGCTCGTTGAGCGTGGTCCAGTGCCGCACCCGGTCGCCGAGGACGTCGTGCACGGCCGCGGCATACTCCGCCAAGCGGTATGCCGTGTCGCGCGCCGGCCACCCGCCCGCGTCCTCGAGCACCTGGGGCAGGTCCCAGTGGTAGAGCGTCAGCCAGGGCGTGATGCCGGCCCCGAGCAGCTCGTCGACCAGCCGGGAGTAGAAGTCGAGGCCCGCGGGGTTGACGGTGCGCCCGTCGGGCATCACGCGGGGCCAAGCCAGCGAGAACCGGTAGGCGTTGAGGTTGAGCTCGCGCATGAGCGCGACGTCCTCGGGATAGCGGTGGTAGTGGTCGCAGGCCACCGAGCCGTCGTGGCCGTGGAGCACCATCCCGGGCGTGCGGGCGTAGGTGTCCCAGATGCTGTCGCTGCGGCCGTCGACCGAGCCGGCGCCCTCGATCTGGTAGGACGCGGTCGCCGCTCCCCAGAGGAAGTCGGACGGGAAGGTCAGGGCGGTGCCGGCGGTCATTGCTTGACAGCTCCTTGCATGATGCCGGAGACCAGCTGGCGACCGGCGACGACGAACAGGACGAGCAGCGGGATGGTGCCGAGCACCGCGCCGGCGAGGACCAGCGAGTAGTCCACGAAGTGCGCCGCCTGCAGCTGCTGCAGGGCGATCGGGAGCGTTGGGTTGGAGGGACCGAGGACGATGAACGGCCAGAAGAAGTTGGTCCACGTCGCCACGAAGGTGAAGAGGAAGAGCATCGACGCGGCCGGTCGGGACGCGGGCAGCCCCACGTGCCAGAAGGTGCGGAACATGCTCGCCCCGTCGACCCGGGCGGCCTCGATGAGCTCGGCGGGCACCGCCTGGCGCAGGTACTGCGTCATCCAGAAGACGCCGAAGGCGGTGACCAGGCCGGGCACGATGACCGCGGTCAGCTCGCCGGTCCAGCCCAGCCGGGCCATGACCTGGTAGAGCGGGACGACGCCGAGCTGCGTGGGGACCGCCATCGTGGCGACGACGAAGACCAGCAGCGGCCCCGACCCGCGGAAGCGCAGCTTGGCGAAGGCGTAGCCGGCGAGCGTGGAGAAGAAGACGACCGAGGCCGAGACCGTCGTGGAGACGATGATCGAGTTGAGCGTAGCCCTCCAGAAGGGCACGGTGTCGAGCACCGTGGCGGCGTTGCGGAAGAAGTTGCCGCCCGGCAGCACCGGGAAGCGGTCGCGCGCCAGCACCGTCGAGTCGTGGCTGGCCACCACGACCGACCACCACAGCGGGAACATGCTGCCGAGCACGACGGCCGCGAGCAGCCCGTAGACGATCCAGCCCGGCTTCCTCACCGCCGGCCCCCGTCGTCGTGGGCGATCCGCCGGGTGAGCAGGAAGTTGAGGATGCCGAAGGTGACGATGATGAGGAAGAGCAGGACGGCGACGGCCGAGGCCGCCCCGAAGTCGGCCCGGGTCCAGCCCAGCTCGTAGAGGTAGATGGTCAGCGTCTGCCACTGCTGGTCCGCTCCCCCGCGGCCGTACTGGTCGTACATCTTGGGCTCGTCGAAGATCTGCAGGCCGCCGATGGTCGAGGTGATGACGACGAAGATGATCGTCGGGCGCAGCATCGGGACCGTCACCGACCAGAACGAGCGCCAGGCGTTGGCGCCGTCGAGGGCCGCCTGCTCGTAGAGGTCCTTGGGGATGGCCTGCATCGCCGCCAGCAGGATCAGCGCGTTGTAGCCGGTCCAGCGGAAGTTGACCATCGTCGCGATCGCGATGTGGCTGGCGAGCCGGTCGGAGTGCCACCGCACCGGCTCCAGCCCGACGGTCTCGAGCAGCAGGTTGACCAGGCCGAAGCGGTCGGCGAAGAGGTTGTTGAAGATCAGCGCGACGGCGACGGGCGCGACGACGTAGGGCAGCAGCACGCCCATCCGCCAGAACGTCCGGGCCCGCAGGTTGCGGTCCAGGAGCGCGGCGATGAGCAGCGCGGCGGCGATCTGCGGCACCGAGGAGAGCAGGAAGATGCTCACCGTGTTGGCCAGCGCCCTCCAGAACCCCCTGCCGGTGAGGATGTCGACGAAGTTCGTCAGCCCGACGAACTCGCCCCGACCCATGATCTGGTCCCAGTCGTGCAGGGCGACGTAGCCGGTGTAGAGCAGCGGGAACAGCCCGGTGACGAGGAAGAGGACGAAGAAGGGGGCGATGTAGAGGTAGGGCGAGACCGTCACGTCGAGCCGGGCCAGCCGGCCCCGCCGACCCCGGTGCGGGGTCGGCGGGACCGGGACCGCGGACGTCGCCGGTGGCGCCGTCGTCGCGGCTCCCACGTCAGCCCAGCGACTCCACGAACTCCACGAACTTCGCCCAGCTGCTGTCGGCGTCGTCCGTGCCGTCGACGTCGACGCGGGTGATGGCGTCGTTCATGGCCGAGTTGATCTCGAAGTACTTCGGGCCCTTGTGCGGCTGCATCGTGACCGCCTCGGCCCGGTCGGCGAAGATCTGCCCGGTCGGGGCGTCGTTGAAGAACGGGTTGGTGGACGTCAGGAGGGTCTCCGAGCTCAGGGCCTCGACCTGGCTCGGGAAGGTGCCCTTGGCCTCGAAGGCCTTGATCTGCTGCTCGGGGGCGGTCAGCCAGGCGGCCAGCTTCGTGGCCTCCTCGATGTTCTTGCCCTGCGCGGGGACGGTCAGGTAGGAGCCGCCCCAGTTGCCGCCGCCGCCGGGGAAGGTGTTGGCGACGTCCCAGCCCTCGACACCCTCGGCGTTGCCGGAGATGACGCCGAGCATCCAGCCCGGGCAGAGCATCGTCGCGAACTCGTCCTCCTGGAAGGAGGAGGTCCAGTCGGCGCTCCACTGGCCCAGCCCGGCGGACAGCTCGTCGTCGACCGAGGCCTTGAGGACCTGGTCGTAGAGGGACCGGACCTCGGGGTTGGTGGTGGCGACGACGTTGCCGTCAGCGTCCTCGTAGGCGTAGTCGACCTGGTTGATCATGCCCTGCCAGAGGGCACCTGCGGAGTCGTACCAGGCGGCGTCGGAGTTCTTGATGAACTCGCGGCCGACGGCGAAGTAGTCCTCCCAGGTGTCGCCGAGCAGCTCGGCGACCTCCTCGCGGTCGGTGGGCAGGCCGGCCGCCTCGAAGAGGTCGGCGCGGTAGCAGACGGCCTCGGGACCGATGTCGGTGCCGTAGCCGATGAGCTTGCCGTCCTCGAGCGTGACCGCCTCGGTCTTCCAGTCGATCCAGCGGCCCTCGACCTCGGGGTCGGAGAGGTCGGCGAACTTGTCGGGGTACTGCTTGAACTCGGTGACCCAGTCGACCTCGATCGCCTCGATGTCGGCGGCACCGGAGTTGGCGCCGAGGCTGTTGCGCAGGGCGGCGCGGGCGTTGTCGGCCGTGTCGGCCTTGACGTGCTCGACCTTGATGCCGGGGTTGAGGTCCATGTACTCCTTGACGAGCTCCTCGTAGCCGAACTCGTTGAAGGTCGCGACGGTGAGGGTGATGTCCTTGCCGCCGCCGCTCGCGCTGTCGCCGTCGCCGGCGTCGGCGTCCGAGCCGGAACCGCCGCACGCGCCCAGCACCAGGCTGGACGCGGCGCCGACGGCGAGCAGGTGGTAGCGGGTGGTCTTGCGGTTCATGCCGACTCCTTTGTCCGTGGCCGAGCACCCTGCCCATCCGCCGGGCCGATCCGTGAGAGCGCTCTCACGGCAGTCTGGGGGCTGTCGCGGAGCGGTGTCAAGCCCCGGCCCTTCCGGGTGCGCCGCGTCCGCACCCGCACCAGACTCGGTGCGGTGACCACGCACGAGGTCCGGGTGGGCATCTCCGGCTGGCGCTACGCCCCCTGGCGCGGCGGCGCCTTCTACCCGCGAGGGCTGCCCCAGCGCCGCGAGCTCGAGCACGCCACGGGCCTGCTGAGGACGATCGAGATCAACGGCTCCTTCTACTCCCTGCAGCGCCCGAGCTCCTACCAGGCCTGGGCGTCCCAGGCCCCCGAGGACTTCGTCTTCGCGGTCAAGGGCAGCCGCTACATCACCCACATGCTCAAGCTCCGCGACGTCGGGACGGCGCTGGCCAACTTCGTCGCGTCCGGGCCGCTGGCGCTCGGGCCCAAGCTGGGCCCGGTCCTGTGGCAGCTCGCCCCGCGGCTCCGCTACGACGCCGAGCGGCTGGACGACTTCCTCGCCCGGCTGCCCCGGACCCACGGCGAGGCGGCCGAGCTGGGGCGTGGGCACGACGACCGGCTGCGGGAACCGGCATACCTCGAGACGGCGGAGCCGGACCGCCCGCTGGAGCACGTGCTCGAGGTGCGCCACCCCACCTTCGACGGCAACGCCGAGTTCCTCGACCTGCTGCGACGTCACCGCGTCGGGGTGGTCGTCGCGGACGCCGCCGGGCTGTGGCCCTACTTCGACGAGGTGACCAGCCCGGTGGTCTACGTGCGGCTGCACGGCGACACCGAGCTCTACACCAGCGGCTACTCCGAGGAGGCGCTGCAGACCTGGGCGGAGCGGGTCCGACGCTGGTCGCGGGAGGCCGACGTCTACGTCTACTTCGACAACGACGCCAAGGTCCACGCGCCCCACGACGCCCTGCGCCTGGCCCGGATCCTGTGGGTCGGGCCGGTGCGATAACGTCCGGCCATGGGCTCCGACCACTCCCACTCCCACTCGCACGGCCACTCCCACGACCACGGCTCGGACGAGGAAGAGTTCAGCACGCTCTCCCCGATGGACGCCCGCGTCCGTGCGCTGGAGACGCTGCTGACCGAGCGCGGGCTGGTCGACCGGGCCGCGCTCGACGCGGTCGTCGAGCGCTACGAGCAGGAGGTCGGCCCCCACAACGGCGCCCAGGTGGTGGCCCGCGCGTGGACCGACCCCGACTACCGCGCCTGGCTGCTCGAGGACGCCGACGAGGCCATCGCCTCGCTCGGGCACGTCGGGCGCCAGGGCGAGCACATGGTCGTGGTCGAGAACACCCCCGAGCAGCACAACATGGTCGTCTGCACGCTGTGCTCCTGCTACCCGTGGCCCGTGCTGGGGCTGCCGCCGGTCTGGTACAAGTCGCCGGCCTATCGCGCCAAGGCGGTCATCGACCCGCGCGGCGTGCTCGCCGACTTCGGCGTGACGCTGCCGGAGGGCACCCGGATCAAGGTGTGGGACTCCACCGCCGAGGTCCGCTACCTCGTGCTGCCGATGCGGCCGGAGGGCACCGAGGGCCTGACCGAGGAGCGGCTCGCCGAGCTGGTCACCCGCGACAGCATGATCGGCACCGGCCTCGCCCTGCGCCCGGAGGAGGTCGCGCCGTGAACGGCGTCCACGACCTGGGAGGGATGCAGAGCTTCGGCCCGGTCCTGCCCGAGGTCGACGAGCCGCCCATCCACGAGGACTGGGAGCGCCGCACCCTGGCGGTGACCCTGGCCGTGGGTGCCCTGGGGCTGTGGAACATCGACCAGATGCGCCACCAGCGCGAGAAGCTCCCGCCGGCGCAGTACCTCTCGAGCAGCTACTACGAGATCTGGCAGGCCGCCCTCGAGAACACGATCGAGGAGCTGGGGCTGCTGGAGGACCCGCCGGAGGGCGTGCGGGCGCGCACGGCCGAGGAGCTCGTCACCGCCTTCTCCTCGCGCGGCAGCTACGTCCGGCCCACCGACCGCCCGGCCCGGTATGCCGTGGGCCAGCGGGTGCGCACCCGCAACCTCAACCCGGTCGGGCACACCCGGCTGCCGCGCTACGCCCGCGGCAAGGTCGGCACGGTGATCGCCGTGCGCGGACCGCACGTCTTCCCCGACCGCAACGCCGCCCCGCTCGGCACCCGCCCCGACCCCGAGCCCGAATGGCTCTACACGGTCGACTTCGACGGCCGCGAGCTGTGGGGCGAGGACGCCGACCCGACCCTGACCGTGTCCGTGGACGCGTGGGAGCCCTACCTGGAGGAGGTCGCGTGAGCGACGTGGACGCGGCGACGACCCTGGCGCAGATCGCCGCGAGCTGCGGCGACGCGCTCCCGCTGCCGCCGGCCGGCAGCGACGAGCAGGTCTTCGCCGAGCCCTGGCAGGCGCAGGTCTTCGCCATGACCGTCGTGCTGCACGAGAACGGCCTCTTCACCTGGCCCGAGTGGGCGCAGGCGCTGAGCCGCCGGGTCGCCGACGGCGCCCCCGACGGGAGCGACTACTACCTGCGCTGGGCCGACGCGCTCGAGGACGTGCTCGCGGCACGCGGCGTGGCCGCCCCCGCGGAGGTCGAGGCGACCACGCAGGCCTGGCACGACGCCGCGGCGCGCACGCCGCACGGGCGGCCGATCGAGCTCCAGCCGCGGTCCTGACGGTCCGGGTCCCGCCGGCAGCCCCGCCGGCCGGGCCCCTCAGTCCTGCTCGGCCAGCGCCGCGCGGTGCCGCGTCGCCAGCTCGGGGTAGTGCGAGATGCCACGCATCAGGCCGGCCCGCTCCTCCTCGGTGAGCTCGCGGCGCACCTTGGCCGGGACGCCGGCCACGAGGGAACCGGGCGGGATCTCCATACCCTCGAGGACCACGGCTCCCCCGGCGACCAGGCAGCCTTCGCCGATGACGGCGCCGTTCATCACGACCGCGCCCATCCCGACGATGGTGCCGCTGCCGACGGTGCAGCCGTGGAGCACCGCGGCGTGACCGACCGAGACGTCGTCGCCCACGACGGCCGGGTGGCCCGGGTCGGCGTGGACCACGACGTTGTCCTGGAAGTTGGCCCGCTCGCCCACGGTGATCTGCTCGTTGTCGCCGCGCAGGGACGCGCCGTACCAGACGCTGCTGCCCGCACCGATGGTCACGCTCCCGCTCACCACGCTGTGCGGCGCCAGCCAGGCGTCGGGGTGGATCTCGGGGCGGCGGTCGCCCAGGGCCAGCACCAGTCCGGTCGTCGTCATCGTCTCTCCTCGCACGGTGGTCCGGGCGCGGCCGCGCCCGCACCACCCATCCTGCCGGAGCGGGCGCCGGGGCGAACCAGGCGCCCCGGCACGACGCCGGTGTCAGCGCACCGGTGCCCGTCGCACGACCAGCCAGGCGAGGGCTGCGGCCACGAGGGCGACGGCGTAGCCCGTCGCCCCGCGGTCGCCGAGCTCGTCGAGCGCGGCCGCCAGCCCCGGCCGGGTCAGCGCGATCGCGAGGGGCACGAGCCCCCACACGAGCACGAGGGCGCTGACGCCCACCCACCACGGCCAGCGCAGGAAGAGCGCGACGACGAGGAGGGAGAGCATGGTGAGCATGGCGTAGCTGCCCAGGCCGGCGAGCCCGGCGAGCGCGAGCCCGCCCGCACCGTCGGCCCCGACCAGCGAGGCCGCGCCGTCGACGCCGCCGCCCACCACGAGGAGGACCACCGCGGCGACGAGCAGCGACCACAGCGCGGTGGCGGCCGTGGTGAGGAGCAGCCCGAGCGCGATCGAGCGACGGGTGGCGCCGGCGACGACCAGCACCCTGGTGCGGCACGCCAGGACGACGACGTTGGCGATGCCCGACAGGGCGACGCCGATCGCCACGAGCAGCAGCCACGAGATCAGCGGCGCCCCCACGCCGTCGGCGGTGAAGCCGACGAGGAAGCCGTCGACGTCGGCGTCGAGCTGCAACCGCCAGCCGCGCCACCAGCTCATCAGCGCCGCCAGGCCTGAGACGCCGAGCAGGACGCCGGTGGTGAAGAGCAGGTTGGTCAGGGCCTCGGCGGTGAGCAGCCGGCCGACGGCCCGCCACTGCGGCACGGCGCCCGGGGTCCGGGCGGTCGGGATCTCGGTGGTGGTCATGACGGGGTCCTTCCGGTGCTGACGTCGACGAGGACGTCGGTGAGCGAGGCGAGGCGACCGGCGGTCGAGTGCTGCTGGCGCACCTCGTCGGCGTCGCCGGCGGCGACGACCCGGCCGCGGTCGAGCACGACGACGTCCTCGAAGAGGTCCTCCACCTCGTCGAGCAGGTGGGAGGAGAGGACGATCGTGCGGGGGTGGGCGAGGTAGTCGGCCATCAGCTCGTCGTAGAAGGTCCTCCGCGCCACGGCGTCCATGCCCAGGTAGACCTCGTCGAGCAGGGTGACCTCGGCGCGCGAGGCGAGCCCGATCACCGCGCCCAGGATCGAGCGCTGGCCGCGGGAGAGGTGCTCGGGGGTCTTGCGCAGCGGCACCTCGAAGCGGTCGAGGAGGCGCTCGGCATACCCCTGGTCCCAGTGCGGGCGCAGCGCCGCCTGGATGCGGAGGGTATGGCGTATCCGCTGGTCCTCGAGCACCCCGCCGCGCTCGCGGACGAGGCAGACGCGCGAGGTGACGGACGGGTCCTCCCAGACCTCGCGCCCTCCGACCCGCACCGACCCGGTCTGGGCCGGGCGGAGCCCGGCGACGAGCGAGAGCAGGGTGGTCTTGCCGGCTCCGTTGCGCCCCACGAGCCCGGTGATCGTGCCGGGCCGGATCGTCAGGCTGACGTCCGTGAGGGCCTCGGTGCCGCGGAATCGGTGGGTGACGGCGTCGATCTCGACGCCCAGCGGCGTATTCACTGCTGCTCCTGGATGTAGGTGACGAGCTGGTCGGGTGTGATGCCGAGCGCGCGGGCCTCGGCGAGGACGGGAGCGAGGGTCTCGTCCCAGAAGGTGGCCCGGCGCTGCTCCTGCAGGCGCTGGCGCGCGCCGGGCGAGACGAACATCCCCAGGCCGCGGCGCTTGTGGAGCAGCCCCTCCTCCACGAGGGTGCTCATCGCCTTGGCCGCGGTGGCCGGGTTGATGCGGTGGGTGGTGGCGTACTGCGTGGTCGACATGACCTGGTCCCCCTCCTCCAGCGCCCCGGAGAGGATCGCGGTGCGCAGACGGTCGGCGATCTGCTGGTAGATCGGCGTCCGGTCGTCGAACGGCTCGACCGACTCGGCACTCATGGCGCGTCCTCTCCATGTTCTGTGGTTCATTACATGACTAATGAACCACAGAGGTCGGCACGCGTCAACCCCGCGCCGCTCCGGCGCGTGCGTGGGGCGGACCGGGCCTACCGTGGCGGGATGAGCGACTCCCAGCACGAGCACCACGACGGGCACGACTCCGACGACGCGCAGGGCACGGTCTCCGAGGGCGGCTCCGGCTCGCTCGGCGCCGAGACCTCGCAGGGCGGGGCCGACAGCGTGCCCGACACCCCGGACGTCAACACCACCACGGACACCGACGCGGTCGACATCAACGAGCCGAGCCAGGAGGGCGACGCCGAGCGCCGGCACGCCGACGAGAGCGACGTCGCGCCGGACTGAGCCCCTGCCCACCTCTGCCGGGTCGGCCCCGCGGTCAGAGGCGGTGGAGCGTCACCTCGGTGAGCTCGCCGCCACCGACTCGGCAGGTCAGGTAGGTGCACGACGGCTCGCGCCGCCGGTCCGTCGGCGAGCCCGGGTTGAGCAGCCGCAGACCGTCGTGCTCGCTGTCCCACGGGATGTGGCTGTGCCCGAAGACGAGCACGTCCAGGTCGGGATGGGCCGCGCGCATCCGCTCCTCGCGACGGGTCCTCGCGCCGGTCTCGTGCACCACGCCCCAGCGCAACCCGCCGAGCTCGACGCGCGCCACCTCGGGCAGCCGCGACCGCAGCTCGGCGCCGTCGTTGTTGCCCCAGACCGCCACCAGCCGGGCAGCCTTCTCCTCCAGGGCGTCGAGCAGGGCCGGTTCGACCCAGTCGCCGGCGTGGATGACGACGTCGGCCGCCGCGACCTCCTCCCACACCCGCACGGGCAGGTCGCGAGCCCGCTTCGGCACGTGGGTGTCGGCGATGATCAGGACGCGGAGGGGGTCGGTCACGGCCCCACGCTAGCCGGGACGGATGGCCCCCGGGGGCCTCGCGCTTGCGCAGGACGGCGGGCCGCTGTGCCAGGATGGCAGTCTGGAAGGGCCTCCGCCGCCCACCCGTGACCGCCGCCCGCCCCTCCAGGAGGAGCCGTCCCATGAGCGCACCGCCGTCCGCCCCCGACCGACCGGACACCGACGCGGGACCACTGGCCGGCATCCTGCGTCCCGTCTTCCTGCCAGCCTCGGTCGTGATCCTCGCGCTGCTGGCGGGCACCATCATCTTCAGCCGGGTCGCGGGCGAGACGCTCGACGAGGCGACCGCCCGGGTCAACGAGGTCGTGACCGACTCGGTCGGCTGGTGGTACGTCATCGCGGTCAACATCTTCCTCGCGTTCACGATCTACTGCGCGGTCTCGCGCGTCGGTCGGATCCGGCTGGGCCGGGACGACGAGCGGCCCGAGTTCGGCGTCGTCTCGTGGTTCCTCATGCTCTTCAGCGCGGGCATGGGGATCGGCCTGGTCTTCTTCGGCGTCGCCGAGCCGCTGTCCCACTACGTGCTCCCGCCGGAGGCCTTCGGCAACGAGCCCGAGTCCCTGGGTGCGGCCCAGGACTCGGTGGGCCTGCTCATGCTCCAGTGGGGCCTGCACCCGTGGGCCATCTACGCCGTCGTCGGCCTGGGCCTGGCCTACATGTCGTTCCGGCGCGGGCGCCCGCTCGCGGTGCGGTGGCTGCTCGAGCCGCTGCTGGGGCGCAAGCGGGTCGAGGGCTGGATCGGCCACGCCATCGACACCGTGGCGATCGTCGGCACGCTCTTCGGCGTCGCCACCTCCTTCGGCTTCGGCGTCAGCCAGATCCTCGGCGGGCTGGAGCACCTCGGGTGGGCCGAGAGCTCGCCGCTGCTCATCATCGGGCTCATCACCGGCATCACGCTCATCGCCGTCTGGTCGGTCGTCACCGGCGTCCACAAGGGCCTGAAGTGGTTGTCCAACACCAACATGAGCATCGCCGCCCTGCTCGCCCTCACGGTCTTCGTCCTTGGGCCCACGGTCTTCCTGCTGCAGGCCTTCCCCGAGAACCTCGGCAGCTATCTGGTGCAGCTGCCCGAGACCGCCTTCCACGTCGGCCGCTACTCCAGCGACGGTTGGGAGGCGGCGTGGACGATCGCCTACTGGGGCTGGTGGACGAGCTGGGCGCCCTTCGTCGGCATGTTCATCGCCCGGATCTCGCGCGGCCGCACCATCCGGGAGTTCGTCCTCGGCGTGCTGCTCGCCCCGACCCTCGTCAGCCTGCTGTGGTTCACGGTCTTCGGCGACAGCGCGATCCTCTTCCAGCAGGAGCAGGGCAGCCTGGCCACCCCCGACCCGGAGACCGGTGACCTGACCGTCGACAGCACGACCGCGCTCTTCCAGTTCTTCGAGTCGATGCCCGGCGGGCTCACCACGGTGCTCAGCGTGATCGCGATCGTCGTCGTCATCCTCTTCTTCGTCACGTCCTCCGACTCCGGGTCGCTGGTCATCGACATGCTCGCCAGCGGTGGGAGCACCAGCACCTCGCCGGTCACCCGCACCTACTGGGCCGTCCTGGAGGGCGCGGCCGCGGCCGTGCTGCTCGTGGCCGGCGGTGACGTGGCGCTGACGGCCCTGCAGACCCTCTCGGTCTCGACGGCCGCGCCCTTCTCGGTCATCCTCGTGCTCGGCTGTCTCTCGCTGCTCAAGGCCTTCCGCCACGAGGTGGCCACCATGCCGCTCTACGTCCAGGTGCTGGAGTCCACCCCGCAGGGTGTCCCGGCCGACGCCGCCCAGGTGCCGGTGGCGGCTCCCGGGGCGGTGCCGGCCGCGCGGCGCCGCTGGTGGGAGGAGCTGCGCGGGGTGTCGACCACCCTCGACGGCCTGCCCGTGCCGCCCGAGGCCGAGGGCGGGGACGGCCCCACCCCGCGGATCGTCAACCTGCGCCGGCTGCGGCAGGACGAGGTGCACGTCGACCCCGAGACCGGTGCCGTCGAGGTGGAGCCGCGCACCGAGGACCCGCTCGCCGGCGAGGTCTTCGACACCCCGGAGTTCGAGGCGTCGCAGGAGTTCGTCGACCAGCAGGCCGAAAGCGGCGAAGCCTCGGGGCCAGCCGCGGCGACCGATTCGTCCTCAGAGGAAGCGGAGCGACGTTAGACCGACCGGCTCAGTGACCTGGTGCCCAGAAGGCCAGGTCGGGGAGCACCTGCGGGTCGAGGGGGCCGTGAAGGATCATCGCGAGAACCCGGACCTCCGTGCCTCGTAGATAGGCCGCGACAAGCCTGTGATTGCCGTCGAGGATCAGGAGATCGTGATGGTTCAGCCGGTACAAGGGCGCCAGGATTGCCTGCGTGCCGAGGTGCCGCGCAGTGGCGTCCAGATGACGCTGGCGCGCAGGGTCGAGGTCGTGGAGTCGGGCGGCTGCCTCAGCGACCGTGATCGGGGGGCACGATGATGTTGCGTAATCGACCTCGCCGGCCCCGGTCTCGTCGAGGTACCAGGTCGTGCGGAGACCCCCGATCGATTCCGCGGACACCATTACCTGAGTCGTCACCGCTGGACGCAGCCGGAGAAGCGCCTCCCAGTCCAGCAAGGACCGGACTACGGGCGGACCGAACAGGTCGCGAAACGTCTCGATGTCGTCCACAGCACCGCTGGGGACCATCGATCAGGCCCCCGTCCTGGGAAACAGGGTGCGCCACGCGGTGTACAGACCATGGACGGTCAGCAGGACGCCGAAACCCCATAGCACTCTGGGCCATGTGCCGATGCTGAACGTAGGCAAGTTTTCTGGGGCAGCTTCTGCTGGGTGAAGCAGCGCGCTCGGGATCGCGATGGCGAGAGCGAGAATCGGCAGCCCGTAGAAGATCGTGAGGACCGGGATGGCCCAGATGTGCTTGCTAGTGCGCCGGGTCTGACGCTGGCGCCAGTAACCCTCCCACAGCTGTGGGGCGGCCGGCACCGACGCCATCCGGCGATGGAGCGCGGGTTCCAGCTCTTCCGCCGCGTAGGTTCCGATGCGTCCGATCGTGCGGTGGTGGTCGAGCCACTGGCTGCCCAGGGAGACGCTGATGATCGGCAGGAGCAGGAGAACCAAGGGTGTGAAGCCCCCGATCACCGCCGCTCCCAACCCGGCTGCAGCGCTGATCGCACCCGCTTGGATAGTCTGCTGCGTCGTGGAACGCCGGGCGATCTCCGCTGCGCACCTGTCGAGCTGCGCGTTGACGATCGAGACGAGGTCGGTGCCGTCGCCCTTGGTTCCGTCGACCGCAGCCTGCGTCCTCGACCGGTCGATCCGCACCCGTTTGGTCCACGGACCGCTGTCGCTCCTGCCGTTGAAGACCATGCCAGGAGGGTGCCACGGGGCAGGCTGGAGGTCTAGGAAGGGCTGGCGAGAGGTTCACGCTGGCCACGGTGCTTTGTCCGCCGGCGCGCCCAGCAGCCGGCGACGCTCCGCCTCGATCACGCGACGGGCGAGGTCGGCCTCGCTCACGTCATACGCCTCGGGCGCGCTCTGCGCGGTGTCGCTGATGCGGGCGAAGGCGTGGAAGATGTCGCTCTTGCCCGAGAGGATCTCGACCATCCGCTCGTCGACGCTGTCCTCGGCGAGCAGCCGGTGCACCTGGACCGACTCCAGCTGACCCATGCGTCGGGCACGGGCGATCGCCTGCCACTCGGTCGTGGGCTTGACCTGCGGCTCGCAGATGACGACCACGGAGGCGGCCTGGATGTTGAGCCCGACCCCGCCGACCTGGATCTGGGCGACGAGCACCGCCCCGCCCCGGGCGACCGAGAACTCGTCGACCACCTCCTGCCGGCGCTCGGCCGGCAGCGAGCCGGTCAGCGGGCCGAAGACCCGGCCGGGCAGCGCCCTGGCGACCGCGTCGAGCACCTCGCGGAAGTGGGAGAAGACGATCACGCGGCGACCGTTGTCCTCGGCCTCCTCGACGATCTCGACCAGCCGGGCCAGCTTCGCCGAGGCCGCGCCCGAGCGGAAGGCGGCCCGGCGCATGTCCTGGAAGCTCCCCCTCTCGACCGCCTCGCGGTAGGCCTCGTGGTCGGCTGTCGACAGCTCCAGCCAGTCGTCGACCTCGACGAGCTCGGGCAGCTCGACGAGCACGTCCTCGACGTTGCGCCGCAGGTAGACCGGCGCCACCGCCCGACGGAACTCCACCGGCGTGGCGGTCTCGACGTCGAGGAGGTCCGGCTGCAGCATCTCGACGAGGGAGGCGAACTCCTCGACCCGGTTCTCCAGCGGCGTGCCGGTGAGCAGGACGACGTGCTGCGTGCGGGCGGCGAGCGCCCGGACCCGGCGCGACCGGCCGGCGCCGGGGTTCTTGACGTAGTGCGCCTCGTCGACGACGAGCGCGTCGAGCTCGAAGCCGTCGAGGTGCTCCTGGATCCGGCCGAGGGTGGAGTAGGTGGTCACGGCCACGCCGCCGTCGCGCCGCCACCGCCGGGCCTCGGCGTCCCTCTCCGGTCCGTGCAGCCGCCGGACGTCGAGCTCGGTGCGCAGCGCGATCTCCCTGGTCCAGCCGGTCAGCACCGAGGCGGGGCAGACGACGAGGAACCAGCGCCCGCGGTCCGCGGCGAGGTGGGTGAGGACCGCGAGCGCCTCGATCGTCTTGCCCAGGCCCATCTCGTCGCCGATGAGCACCTTGCGCCGGACGAGGGCGAAGCGGGCGGCGAAGCTCTGGTAGCCGCGCAGCGAGACCCGCAGCAGCCTGGTGTCCAGCGCCTGCTCGCGCACCGCCTCGACCACGTCGTCGGGCAGGTCGCCGTAGGTGCCGGTTTCCTCGACCAGGCCTAGCTCGGAGAGCAACGAGAAGTAGTCGGTCGGGCGGCGCAGGAAGTCGTCCCACGCCTCGCCCGTCATCGCCCGGTCCAACGCGTCCGCGAGCTCCCGGGCCCGGCCGGGCAGTGGCGCCAGCAGCTCGAGCAGGTCCTTCGGGGTGGCGCCGTAGCCCAGCACGGCCAGGTGGGTGGCCCCGGGCGGGATCGTCGCGGCCAGCGGCTCGAGCGACTGGGCCAGGGCGATGACGTCGGTGGTCTTCGCCGCCTGCCGCAGCACCTCCCAGGTATGCAGTGCCGTCAGCAGGCGCGTCGCCTCCGGGGTGCGGTCGTGCGGGTCGACGGTGACGCTCGCGCCGTCCCGCGCCAGGGTGGCCAGGGTCGCCGCGGCGCCCTGGATGCGCCGGGCCGTCACCTCTCCGACGCCGGGCAGCGACGCCAGGGGCGCGCCGCGCTCCAGGACGTCCTGGACCGTGGTCAGACCGGCGGCCTCGAGGGCACCGACCCGGATCCGCTCGTTGGTGGCCTCGCGCAGCCGTTCGACGGGCATCTCCTCCAGCAGTCGTCGGGCGACGGCCTCGCGCACCGCCCCGCCGGCGGCGAGCACCTGCTCCCGGGCCGCCTGCTCCCGCGGGATCACGGACGCCAGCAGCGGCAGGGCGGCGACCAGCCCTCCGCCCTCGAACGCCACGACCTCGGCCCGGTCCGGGGGCCGTCCGAGCGCGTCACGCAGGCCGACGGAGGGCGAGAGCGCCTGGGTCAGGGACATCGGGAATGCTGGCTCGCGCCCCTGGGCGTCGCAGCGGTCGAGCAGCCGGCGCAGCCCCTCCCCCGCCCAGAGCGGGTGCCGCGTCAGGAGCCGCTCGGCCGCCTCCCTCGCCTCCTGGCGCCGCGCGGGCCCGGTGAAGAGGCGGCGCACCGGCCCGAGCACCCGCGTGCGCTCCACGTCGGCGGGCACCGTGCGGGCCAGCTCGTCGAGGAGCCCGGCCTGCTGCTCGTCGAGCTCGACCAGCCCGGCCGCGCCCGCCACCCGGCCCAGACCCTCCTCGTCGCCGGGAGCGAGCGGGAGCACCCGCCAGTGCACCTGCCCCGGCGGGTGGACCTCGACGACGCGACCCGCGAACGCCTCGCGGGCCTGCTCCCCGGCGCCCGAGGTGGCGGCTCGGTGCTCGACGACGCGGCGGGCCACCGGTGCGAGCAGGCCGGCGTCCGCGACGACCTCGCGCAGCCGCGCGCGCTCCTGCCGGTCCATGACCTCGGAACCCTATCGGGCGGCAGCGGCTCCCCCAGGCCGATGAGTCCCTCGGCCGACCGGTGTCTACCTCCTCGAGCGACCTGCAGCGAAACGAGGAGAGTGCCGTGCGGACCCTGATCGTCACCGAGTTCATCACCCTGGACGGGATCGTCGACTCCCCCGGCGGCGGAGACCACCCCGAGGCGGGGTGGACCTTTCGGGCCGTCGACCACGACGACGCGGTCTACGAGCTCAAGGACCGGGAGCAGCGCGAGGCGGGCTGCCTGCTGCTCGGCCGCGTGACCTACGAGGAGTTCGCGCCCCACTGGCCGTCGATGGAGGAGTTCGCGCGCTACAACTCCCTGCCGCGCTACGTCGTCTCCCGCACGCTGGACGAGACCGACCCCACCTGGCCCGGCGAGGTGCTCCGGTCCCTCGACGACGTCCGCCGCCTCAAGGAGGGCGAGGGCGACCCGATCTACGTCCACGGCAGCGCCACCCTCGCCCGCTCGCTCGCGGCCGAGGGCCTGGTCGACCGATACCACCTGCTCGTCTTCCCGCTCCTCCTCGGCAGCGGCAAGCGGCTCTTCGGCGAGGGCGGCACGCAGCGGCTCCGGCTGGTCGAGTCGGCCACCTACGGCAACGGCGTGACGCTGGCCTGCTACGCGGTGCGCCGCTGACGTCGCCGTTCATCCTCCGCGGCCGCCGTGCCGTTCCTACACTCGCGGTATGTCGTTGCCCCGGACCCTCGCCCGCGTCGCCCTGGGAGCCGCCATGGTCGGCGCCGGGATCCTGCACCTGACCACGCAGCGCGAGGAGTTCCAGGCGCAGGTGCCCGAGTGGTTCCCGCTCGACGAGGACCTGACGGTCGTGGGCTCCGGCGTGGTCGAGATCGGGCTGGGCGCGGCCTTCCTCGCGCTGCCACGCCGCAGGCGGCTGGTCGGCGGCCTGCTCGCGACCTTCTTCGTGGCGATCTTCCCCGGCAACGTGGGCCAATACGTCGAGGGCATCGACGCCTTCGGGCTCGACACCGACCGCAAGCGGCTGGTGCGGCTGTTCTTCCAGCCCCTGCTCGTGCTGTGGGCGCTCTACGGTGGTGGGTTCTTCTCCCGTCGCGGACGCCACTCGGGCTGAGCCAGGCCTACACGTCCTCGTCCAGCGCGTCGAGCGCCGCGAGCGCGTCCTCCCACCGCGTCCGACGCCCGGTCTCGTCCTGCTCCCACCAGGGCGTGCCGCGCTCGCCGAGACCGTGCTTGGCCAGGTCGACGCGGCGCCGGGCCGGCGCCGGGTCCTCCCCAGCCCGCTTCAGCGACCGCACGCCGGAGCGGCCACGACCCAGGTGCGACAGGAGCCGCTCCGCGACCTCGTCCGGGAGCGCGGGGTCCTGACGCCGCCAGCGCCGGCCGTCGACGACCAGCCAGTGCTCGTCCTCGTCGGGCCCGTCCTCGCCGCTCACGCCGAGGGGACCTCGGCGGCAGCCTCGACCGGGGTCCGCAGCACCTTCTCCATCGGCCGGCCCTTGGCCAGCTCGTCGACGAGCTTGTCGAGGTAGCGGATCTGCCGCATGAGCGGGTCCTCGATCTCCTGCACCTGGTAGCCGCAGATGCTGCCGGTGATCAGGGACGCGGCGGGGTTGAGCTCGGCCGCGGCGAAGAAGTCCGGGAAGAGGGTCCGCTCCTGCAGGTGGTGCTCGAGCGCGGCCTCGTCGAAGCCGGTCAGCCACTCGATCACCTGGTGCAGCTCGGCGACCGTGCGACCCTTGCGCTCCAGCTTGGTGACGTAGTGGGGGTAGACGTCGGCGAACGCCATACGGAAGATGCGGCTCATCCCGTCAGCGTAGGCCGCCCTGGCGCCGGACGGGACCCGTCCGGCGCCAGCAGCGTGCGACCTCAGTCGATCTTGAGCTCGCCCATCTCGTCCCAGCCGTTCCCGTCGACCTGGCGGGAGACGATCCGGGGCGTGGCGGTGAGGTGCGGGCGCATCGCGTCGATGCCCTGCTGGAAGTGCGGGCTCTGGACGTGGGCTGTCGCGCCCTCGTCGGTGAACCCCTCGACGAGCACGAACTCGGAGGGGTTCTCCAGGCTCCGCGACCACTCGAAGAAGAGGTTGCCCTCCTCGGCGCGGCAGGCGGCGGTGTAGTCCGCGACGATCTCCGTCCAGCTGTCGACGGACTCGGGCTTGACCGGGAACTTCACGACGATGAGATACATGGCCTCATCCTCCCAGGGTGGCGTTCTGCTCGGCGAGGGACCGGAGGTAGCGCGCGAGGGCCAGCGGGGCCGAGCGCGGCGCCACCTGCTCGATCGCGGCGTTGTAGTTGGTGTTGGTGTTGACGTCGTAGGTGAGGATGCGCCCGTCCTGCGACTCGATGAACTCGATGCCGCAGACCTCGATCGCGTTGGCCCGCGCGAACGCCAGGTAGCGCTCGATGATCGGGTGGTCGAAGCCCTCGCGCAGCGAGAAGAGCTGCTGCCCCGGCTCCGGCGCGATGGTGGCCCCCGGCGGCATGATCGGCTGGCCGGTCGTCGGGTCGATCTCGCAGGCGTCGGCGGGGCACAGCTGGAAGCCGCCGCGCGCGGTGTCGGCCTCGATGGCGTAGACGAACTCGCCGCCCACGATCTCCACGCGGGTGATGCTCGGGCGGGCGGCCACGACATACTCCTGGACCAGCGTGATGCCGTCCTGCGGCTCCTCGAACTCGGCCGAGGCGACGTGCGCGGCCAGCGCGTCGTGGTCGTCGAAGCGGCGCACGCCCAGGCCCTTGCCGCCCTGGTTGTGCTTGATGACGAAGGGCGCGGGGATGGAACGGGCCGCCTCGACCACGTTGGCCCGCCCGATCGCGGCGACGGTGCGCTGGGTCTCGATGCCGGCCGCGCGGAGCCGGGTGAGCTGGTCGACCTTGCTCATCTCCGGGTTGAGCGGGGTGAGGATCTGGGTGAGACGACGAAGACGATCGAGCTCAGCAGCGGCGAGCGCGGCAGGAAGGCACCGTCCTCGTTGCGCCACGACGAGCGCGGCGAGACCGGCCCGGACCAGCGCCCTGCTCTCGAGCGGGGACAGCTCGGCCTCGGGCACCGGCTCGGCGGTCTCCCCCTCCTCGTCGACGACCTGCTCGCGCGGGACGTCCTGGCGCACGAGCCGCGGCTCGAGCACCTTGTCGATGAGCAGTCCGGCCAGCGCCATGAGCAGGAGGGCCGAGACGACGTTGAAGTAGTAGTTGGACAGCGGCGTCACGGGGTCGCCCGGGTTGGGCAGGCTGCCCGTGACCGCCGTGGTGATGCCGGCGAAGAGGGCGCCGAGCGAGGTCACGACCAGCGAGGTCGAGTAGCTGGCGCCGGTCGCGGCGAAGCCGCCGAGCAGGCCGGCCACCGGGTGACGGCCGGCGGCGAAGACCATCGCCGCCAGCGG
Organism: Ornithinimicrobium humiphilum; assembly: GCF_006716885.1. Taxonomy (NCBI): domain Bacteria; kingdom Bacillati; phylum Actinomycetota; class Actinomycetes; order Micrococcales; family Ornithinimicrobiaceae; genus Ornithinimicrobium; species Ornithinimicrobium humiphilum. The sequence goes on along the minus strand of NZ_VFPU01000001.1, from coordinate 844,101 downwards.
CGGGATGTCCACGAAGGCGGCGTCGGGCATGATCGAGCCGAGCACGCCGACCACACCCACGGCGTAGGGCAGCGCCCACGGCGGCGAGGAGGCGAAGGTCTTGCGGATGAGCGCGGCGAGCAGGCCGGACTTCTCCGCGACGCCGACCGCCAGGATGATCGGCAGCACGGTGACCAAGAGGTAGACGAGGAGCAGGAACGGGTCGGGCAGCTTGTTGCCGGCACGCTCGATGCCGTTGAGGATGCGGTCGGTCCGGGTCGTGGCCGCAGACGTGGCGGTCACGGTCGGCCTCTCGGGTCGGGTGTCTGGGGGCGGGGTCGTGCCGGGGTTCGGGGCAGGGACGGGGTATGCGGTGTGCCGGATGGGTTCGAGGCGCCGGTCCGGGACGCGGCGGGCCTCAGTCGAAGTGGTGCTCGACGTCGGTGGCGTCGCCGGCGGCCTCGAACTCCTCGTGCACGGCCGCGCGCAGCTGCGGGTCGGCGAGGTAGTCGAGCGCGGTCAGGGCCAGGCCGACGGCACCGTCGAGCGCCGCCTCGCGGGCGGCTTTGCTGGCGGCCGCCTCGGCGAAGCCGCGGGTGTGCAGGGCGACCTCGGGCGAGGAGATCTTGATCAGCGGGTGGATGCCGGGCACGCGATAACTGACGTTGTCGAAGTCGGTCGAGGCGGCGATGGTCTCGGAGACCGTGCCGGCGGGCAGGGGGTCGCGGCCGCGACGCCGCTGGGCCTCGACCCACCGGTCGGTGAGTGCGCCGTTGGTGCGCACCGGCAGCGAGGGGGCGTGCTCGTCCCAGTGGATCTCGACGGTGGTGCCGGTCATGAGCGCGGCGCCCTCGGCGATGTCGTCGTGGCGGCGGCTGAGGTCCTGGAGCGTGTCGGGATACTTCGACCGGGCGTAGAGGTCGACGACGGTCCGCTCCGGGATGACGCTGGCACGGGCCCCGCCGGAGGCGATGACGGCGTGGACGCGGTCCGAGGGCGGCAGCTGTTGGCGCAGCAGACCGACGGCCTGGTAGGCCAGCGTCGCCGCGTCGAGGGCGTTGCGGCCCATGAAGGGCTGGGCCGAGGCGTGGGCCGGCTTCCCGGAGAAGGTCGGTCAGGAGGCGGCGACCGAGCCACACCTGGTCGGCCAGGTCGTAGCCGTAGGGGTGCACCATGATCGCGGCGTCGACGTCGTCGAAGGCGCCGCCGCGGGCCATGAGCTCCTTGCCGGAGTGGCCCTCCTCGGCGGGCGCGCCGAGGAGCACGACCCGGCCGGGCACCGCACCGGGCTGCTCGCGGAGCAGGTCGGCCAGCCGAGGAAGGCACCGACGCCGGTCGCGGCGATGACGTTGTGACCGCAGGCGTGCCCGACCTCGGGCAGTGCGTCGTACTCGGCCAGGATCGCGATCGTCGGGCCATCGCCCGCCCCCACCTCGGCACGGAAGGCGGTCTCGACCCCGCCGGCGCCGGTGGTGACGGTCGCCCCGGCACGCTCGAGGACCTCGACGAGCGTCCGCGCGCTGCGGTGCTCCTGGAAGGCCGTCTCGGGGTGGGCGTGCAGCGAGGCGACGACGTGCTCGAGTGCCTCGCGGTGGGCCTCGACGTGCTGCTCCAGACGGGCGGCCACGGCCTCGTGGGCGCCGCTGTGGGCGCTCGTCGTCGGGGTGGCGGACGCCATCCGGGCAGCGGTCTCCCCGCTCAGGTGGTCGAGGTAGGCACGGCTCGGCTGCGTTCGATCCATGTGACGCCAAGCTAGGCGAAAGTACGCCGGGTTATGCATCGAACCGGCACCTGCGCCCGCAGGGCGGGGCGATCAGCCCTGGTCGGCAGGGCCCATCGAGGCCAGCATCTGGTTGATGCGGTCCATCTCGATCCGCTGGTCGGAGTCGATCTCGCGGATGAGATTGTTGAGGCGGACCTCACCGCTGAAGTCGCCCGCCCACAGCTCCTCGACCATGGTCAGGGCGCCCTCGTGGTGGGCGTACATGAGCTCGAGGAACATCCGGTCGAACTCCTCGCCGGACGCGGCCTCGAGCGCCGCCAGCTGCTCCTCGGTGATCACGCCGGGCATGGTCGCCATGTCGACGTGCCCCGCATGCCCTCCGGACTTCTCGTCGAGACGCAGGACCTCGAGGCGGTGCTCGTCCAGCCACTCCTCCATGAGCCGGATCTCGTCCTCCTGGCTGAGGTGGAGCCGCTCGGCGAAGAGCGGGACGTCCTCGCGCGACGAGCGGTCCGGCACGAGCGCCGTCATCTGCAGCGCCTGCCCGTGGTGGGCGATCATGTGGCGGACGAAGTCGACGTCGTCGGTCGTGATCTCGGGCTCGGCGATGCTCGGCATCTCGGTCAGGAGGACCGGGTCCTCCCCGGGCGCGCCGGCCTGGAGGATCGGGGTGTCCGGCATGGCCTGCTCCTCCTCGCCGGAGCAGCCGCCGAGCACGATCACGGCAGCGAGGACCGCTGCCGCGGCCGTCGATCTGCGCACCACGAAATCGCCTCCTCGCGAACCTTGGTCGACCCGGAGCCCACGGCTCCGGGCAGTAGAGGCCGACTGCACGGAGCCGGCCCGGGGTCACCCTAGCGCACGCCGTGTTACATGGCGGAAACGTTGCGGCGCAACCCTTCCTGCCCCTAGGCTCAACCGCAGCCACGTCCCCCAGCGAGGGCACCTGCGACGGAGCAGGAGGTGCGTGGCCCCTGCAGGCAGGTCTGCGGCCCCGGCGCCCTGGCCCAGACCCGACGAAAGGTCCGTACCCAACGATGCGTATCCACCGAACGTCGAGACGAGCCGCGCGGGGGCGCGGATTCCTCTCGCTGATCGCCTCCGCGGCGCTGCTGGTCGGGATGGTCCCCGCCGGTGCCAGCGCGGCCGACGCGAGCTACCCCGACACCAGCGACCCCCGCTACTCGCTGACCGGTGACAACACCGCCGGCAAGGGCATGGAGCTGCTCGCGCACGTCCCGCGCCAGGCCCCGCTCAACACCAGCTACCACTCCGACATGGCGTTCACCCGCGACCACGTCATCCAGGGGCACTACAACGGCTTCAACGTCATCGACGTGTCCAACCCCGCGAAGCCCGTCGTCAAGGCGACCGTCCTGTGCCCGGGCGGCCAGGGTGACGTGAACGTCCACGGCAACCTGATGTTCACCTCCGTGGAGCAGACCAGCGGCCGCGTCGACTGCGGGTCGCAGGGCGCCGGCAACGCGAACACGCCGAACCCCGAGCGCATGCGCGGCGTCCGCATCTGGGACATCTCCGACCTGACGAAGCCGCGTCAGGTGGCCGTCATCCAGACCTGCCGCGGCTCGCACACCAACCGGCTGGTCGAGGACCCCAACGACCCCGACCACGTCTACATCTACAACAACGGCACCTCCAGCCAGCGCAACGTCAACGAGGCCGTGCACACCCCGAACGGCTTCGAGGCCGGCCGCTGCCAGCAGACCAGCGCGACCAGCCCCAACCCCTCGCAGTGGATGATCGAGATCATCAAGGTGCCGGTGAAGAACCCCGCCGCCGCCGAGGTCGTCAAGGAGTGGCGTCTCTTCGCCGACGAGGAGACCGGCGCGGTCAACGGCCTGCAGAACGGCCCGACCCGCTCCGGCCACCCGTGCAGCACCACGCCCAACCCGGCCAACCCGGCGTCCAACTCCTGCTCGCCGGCCGGCACCGGCTACTCGCCGAGCCCGAACACCAACACCTGCCACGACATCACGGTCTACCCGGAGATCGGGCTGGCCGCCGGCGCGTGCCAGGGCAACGGCATCCTCATCGACATCTCGAACCCGGCCGACCCGGTCCGCCTCGACGTCGCCTCGGACGAGAACTTCTCCTACTGGCACTCGGCCAACTTCAACAACGACGGCACCACCGTCATGTTCACCGACGAGTGGGGCGGTGGCGGCGGTGCCCGCTGCATGCCGCACCACCGCATGGAGTGGGGCGCCAACGCGATCTTCACCATCGACCGCAGCGGCCCCAAGCCCCAGCTCGAGTTCCAGAGCTACTACAAGCTCCCGGCCGCCCAGAACACCAGCGAGATCTGCGTCGCCCACCAGGCGAACATCCTCCCGGTGCCCGGCCGTGACATCGCGGTCCAGGCCTGGTACTCCGGCGGTGCGTCGATGTTCGACTTCACCGACCCCGCCAACCCGCGGGAGATCGGCTACTTCGACTACGGCAACGGTGACGGTGGCGAGGGCTACTGGTCGGCCTACTGGTACAACGGCCAGGCCTACGGCAACGGCATCATCCGTGGCCTGGACGTGCTCAAGGTCAACCCGACCGCCGACCTGACGGCCAACGAGCTGGCCGCCGCGAGGACGGTCAAGCTCGCCGAGCACAACGCGATGTCGATGCGCCAGTACGTCTGGGAGCCGAGCTTCGAGGTCGTCCGGGCCCACCTGGACCAGGTGAAGCGTGACGGCGACATCAAGGCCAACAAGCTGGCCAACGTCGAGAAGATGGTCGACAAGGCCCAGGAGGCCTCCGGCAAGAACGCCAAGAACGCGATCGCGCAGCTGCGCGCCGCGTCCAACCAGCTCGACACCCGCGACCCGTGGCAGGCCAAGCTGCACGCCGCGCTCCAGTCGCTGATGGCCGACCTGGCCTGACAGCACCACCGCTGCGCACCGCAGCGGCCCCCAGCCGGGGCGTCCGGTCGTCGCACCGGGCGCCCCGGCGCTGTCGTTCAGCGCCGTTGCAGCATCCCCGCGACGTACTCCGCCTGGCCGAGGTGCTTGGCGGCGTCCTCGAGCACCGAGCAGATGCGCACCTGCGCGGTGACGGGCGGGTCCCACGCCTCGTCGACGACCCGGGCGTAACCCTCGGCGTCCAGGCCGTGCAGCAGACGCCGGGTGAGGCCGGCGACGGCCACCGCATACCCCTGCAGCAGAGCTGGATCCGCCACCCGGAACGCCCCGACCTCCTCGGACGACTGGCCGTAGCCGGTGGCCCGCGGCCGGTAGGGCAGCGCGAGGCGCTCCTGCCAGCCCTCGGCGGTCCAGACCTGCTCCTCCCCCGCGATCTGCGCCAGCTGGGCGTCCTGCTGGCGGCTGAGGTGCCAGAGCAGCCAGCCGACCGGGTTGGCCCCGGGATCGGGGCGCCAGCGTAGGTCCTCGGCGGTCAGGCCGTCCAGGACCTGGCCCACCCCCTCCTCGATGCGCGTGAAGCCGTCGAGCAGGACGGCGCGGACGAGAGCGGTGTCGGTGCCCATGACCCGCATGCTGCCACCGGTCGGGGCGCCCGCGCAGGCGAACGGCGTCGCTCACGCCGCGCCGGGGCCGCGCCGCAGCAGGTCTTCGATCTCGTCCTCCCACCCCGCCGAGGCCGGGGAGGCGGAGCCGACGAGCCAGGTGGCACCGGCGTCGGCGTACTCCTGCGCGGGCACACCGCGCCGGTGGTGCGCGACGACGTCCCAGCCCTCGCGCGGCTGCTCCCCGTCGAGGGCGAGGTAACGGGCCAGCTCGTCGGGGGTCGGGTCGTGCGGCGACCCCACGGGCACGACGCCGTCCCAGCGGCGGGCGCGCTCCAGCGGACGCCGGTTGGGCACGACGCCACCGACCCAGACCGGCGGGCGCGGCCGCTGCACGGGGCGCGGCAGCAGGTCGGCCTCGACCCGGTGGTGCTTGCCGGCGAAGCTCGTCGGCCCGCGCAGCAGGGAGTCGATCAGCTCGAGGCCCTCGTCGAGCATCGCGGCCCGGACGCGCGCGTCGGCCTCCTCCCCCAGGTCGGAGAAGTCGCGGTCCGCGGGAGCGCCGAGCCCCACGCCCAGGACCGCCCGGCCGTCGCTCAGGTGGTCGAGGGTGGCGAGCTGCTTGGCGACGACCACGGGCCGGCGGCGCGACAGCGGGGTCACGAGCGTCCCCAGCCGCACGCGCGTGGTCGCGAGCGCCACCGCGCCGAGCATCACCCAGGGGTCGAGCGGCGCGACCCGGCCGCGCCACTGCACGTGGTCCCACAGGAAGACGCCGTCGAAGCCGGCGGCCTCGGCCTCCCGGGCCCAGGCGACCACCCGGGCCGCGTCGGTGAAGGGCGGCAGGCTCACGGCATACCTCATGGGCGGCAGCCTAGCCGCGCCGCACGGACCCCTGGCTGGCATGTGCAGCCAGGCTGTACGTTTGGAGCACCCCACTCCATGTCTGCCCGGCACACCGGTGTCCCGGGCAAGGAAGGCAGGTATGCAGAAGAAGATCCTCGCCCTGGTCGGGTCGGTCGCGGTCATCGCGCCGACGGCCCTGGGCACGGTGGGCGCCGCGGCGGCCACCGACGAGAACCCTCCGGTCACCCTGGTCGACGGCGTCACGGCGCCCGTCTACGACTACGCCGACGCGATCCGCGAGACGGTCTGGGTCGACGCGCCCGACCTCGACGGTGACGGTCAGCGCGAGCGCGTGGCGACCGACATCATCCGGCCGCGCGAGCTCGACGGCTCCGCCAAGGTGCCGGTCATCATGGACGCCAGCCCGTACTACCTGAGCTCCGGCCGCGGCAACGAGGCCGAGCGCAAGCAGTACGACGCCAACGGCGTGCCGACCAAGTTCCCGCTGTTCTACGACAACTACTTCGTGCCGCGCGGCTACGCCTTCGTCGCGGTCGACATGGCCGGCACGGCCCGCTCCACGGGCTGCACCGACCAGGGTGGCCTGTCCGACATCGAGTCGGTCAAGGCCGTCGTCGAGTGGCTCAACGGCGACGCCATCGCCTACGACGCCGAGGGCAAGACCGTCAACGCAGACTGGTCCAACGGCAAGACCGGCATGATCGGCAAGTCCTACGACGGCACGCTGGCCAACGGCGTGGCCGCCTCTGGCGTCGAGGGCCTGCGCACGATCGTGCCGATCGGCGCGATCAGCTCCTGGTACGACTACAACCGCTACCAGAACGCCGTGAAGTCGTTCAACTACCCCAGCTCGCTGTCCCGCAGCATCGCCAACAACCGGACGATCCCGACCGACTGCAGCGCGCGGCTCAACTGGATGAACGCCAACGACGGCGACGAGACCGGTGAGTACACCGACTTCTGGGCCGAGCGCGACTACCGCGAGGGCCCGTACTACGACGCCTCCAAGGTCAAGGCCAGCGTGTTCATCATGCACGGCCTGCAGGACAACAACGTCAAGATGCGCAACGCCTCGAAGTGGTGGGAGGACCTCGGCGAGCACGGTGTCACCCGCAAGATGTGGCTGACCCGCCTGGGCCACGTCGACCCGTTCGACTCCGAGCGCGAGGTCTGGGTCGACACCCTGCACCGGTGGTTCGACCACGAGCTCATGGACATCCCCAACGGCATCCTCAAGGAGCCGGCGGTGAGCGTCGAGGTCGCCCCCGACCGCTGGGAGCACTCGAAGACGTGGCCGATCTCCTCGGCCCGCACCCAGGCCCTGCGCCTGCACTCCGACGGCACGATGATGCTGGGCAAGCAGGACCGTGGCACGGCCAGCTACACCAACCTCGGCACCATGTCCGAGAACGCCGCGATCGCGCTGGGCGACAACGCCAACCGCCTGCTCTTCCTGACGGGCACGACCAAGCACGAGCTGCGCGTCTCCGGCACCCCGACCGTCGACCTGAACGTCACCCACCCCTCGGCGGTCGGTCAGGTCTCGGTCATGCTCGTCGACTACGGCCGCATGGACCGCATCCTGTCCACCGGTGACGGCGCCATGACGACGACCACCGAGACCTGCTGGGGCGAGTCCACCGCGCAGGACGACGCCTGCTACTACGAGATGGCCAAGCGCATCGGCCCGACCGAGCTGCAGGTCCTGGCCCGCGGCTGGGCCCGTCTCGACGGCGCCGGCACCCACCAGGTGCAGGTCGAGCTGCAGGCCAACGACGTCGTCGTCCCGGCCGGCCACCAGCTCGGCCTGGTCATCAGCGGCGCCCGCAACGGCGTCGTGACGGTCGACTCCTCGCGCAACACCTACACGGTCGACCTGTCCCAGAGCCAGCTCAACCTGCCGGTCTCCGGCCCGATGAGCGGCTTCGGCCCCGGCAAGCTCACGGCGAAGGACACCGAGAACCTGAGCCCGGGCACCCTGCCGGCGATGAACCGCATGGTGTTCCCGGTCTGATCCCGGACTGACGCCGCACGCAGCAGGTCCCCCGTCCCGAGCACTTCCGGGGCGGGGGACCTGCCACGTTCGGGGCCGAGGGCGGCCGAGCCGGGTCAGGCCTCGATGACCACAGGCACGACGAGCGGGTTGCGGCGGTGCCGGCGCATCGCCCAGCGGGAGACGGCCCGCGCGATGCGCTGCTCGAGCTCGTGCGGGTCGCCGATCCCCTGGCCGGCCGCCTCGGCGAGCGCCTTCTCGATGTCGGGGATGGCGGCCTCGAACATCTTCTCGTCGGTCCCGAGGCCGCGCGCCAGGAAGTCCGGCGGCTCGGTGAGCCGGCCGGTCTCCGCGTCGACGAGGGCGACCACCGTGACAGTGCCCTGCTGGCTGAGGGTGAGCCGGTCGCGCAGCTCGTCCTCGGTGACGTCGCCGACGGCCCCGCCGGAGACGTAGACGTAGCCGGCGCGCACCTTGCCGGTGACAGCGACCTTGCCCTTGACGAGGTCGACCACGACGCCGTCGTCGACGACCACGACCCGGGAGGGGTCGATGCCCGTGCGGATCGCCAGGTCGGCGTTGGCGCGCAGGTGGCGCCACTCGCCGTGGACCGGCATGACGTTGCGCGGCTGGATGATGTTGTAGCAGTAGACGAGCTCACCCGCGCTGGCGTGACCCGACACGTGCACCTTGGCGTTGCCCTGGTGGACGACCTTGGCGCCCCACCGGGTCAGGCCGTTGATGATGCGCGAGACGGCGTTCTCGTTGCCCGGGATGAGCGAGCTGGCCAGCAGCACCGTGTCACCCTCGCCGACGTGGATCTGGTGGTCCCGGTTGGCCATCCGCGACAGCGCCGCCATCGGCTCGCCCTGGGAGCCGGTGCAGACCAGCGTGACCCTGTTGGGCGGCAGGTCGTCGAGGGCCTTGGCGTCGACGATGAGGCCGCGCGGGACCTTGAGGTAGCCCAGGTCCTGGGCGATCTTCATGTTGCGCACCATCGAGCGCCCGACGAAGGCGACCTTGCGCTTGTGCGCGGCCGCCGCGTCGAGCACCTGCTGGATGCGGTGCACGTGGCTGGCGAAGCTCGAGACGACGATGCGGCCCGGCGCGGTGCGGAAGACCGTCTCGATGGCCGGCGCGAGGTCCTTCTCGGCCATCGTGAAGCCGGGCACCTCGGCGTTGGTGGAGTCGACCATGAAGAGGTCCACGCCCTCCTCGCCGAAGCGCGCGAAGGCGCGCAGGTCGGTGATCCGGTCGTCGAGCGGGAACTGGTCCATCTTGAAGTCGCCGGTGTGCAGCACCGACCCGGCGGCGGTGCGGACCATGACGGCGAGCCCGTCGGGGATGGAGTGGTTGACCGCGACGAACTCGCAGTCGAACGGCCCCAGGGAGAGCCGGTCGCCCTCGGCGACCTGGTTGGTCCGCGGCTTGATGCGGTGCTCCTTGAGCTTGGCCGTGATCAGCGCCAGCGTCAGGCGCGAGCCGATGACCGGGATGTCGCCGCGCTCCTTGAGGAGGTAGGGCACCCCGCCGATGTGGTCCTCGTGGCCGTGCGTGAGCACGACGCCCACGACGTCCTGCCACCGGTCCTTGAGGTAGGAGAAGTCGGGCAGGATCACGTCGACGCCGGGCTGGTGCTCCTCGGGGAAGAGCACGCCGCAGTCGATGACCAGCAGCTTGCCGCGGTGCTCCAGGACGGCCATGTTGCGGCCGACCTCGCCCAGGCCCCCGAGCGCCACCACCCGGAGGCCGTCGCGCGGCAGCTTGGGGGGAGCCTTCAGCTCGGGATGGGGGTTGCTCATGCGTCTCCTCGGGAGTCGGGGGTAGGGGGTCTGCGGCGGGTCTGGTGCCCACCGGTCTCACGCCCGACCCTACTCGTGCCGAAGGCCGCCCGCGCCCCGTCGCGAGCGGCCCCCGGCCAGGATCAGCGGACCGTCACCTGGTGGCGCCCGGCGGGTATGCCGTTCAGGCCCAGGGCGGGGGCTGCGGCAGCTCCACCTCGGTGGACAGCCCGGCGTCCCGGCCGCGGGCGACCCAGAGCAGCAGCTGGCCGGGCGTGCCGGCGACGACGGGCCCGCCACCGGACAGCGTCATCTCGTCCAGCCCCTCCGGCCGCAGCGTGAGGGCCGGAGCGTCGCCGCCGGCGTCCCACTCGCGCACGCCGCGCCGCAGCGTGCGGGCCACCCACCCGGGGTCGGCCTGGTCGAAGGTGTAGTCGGTGTCGAGGTCGACGTGGTGGAAGACCACCTCGAGGATGCGCATGGCGATGACCTGGTGGCCCTGCACCGGCGTGCCGGTGCGGGTGCGGACCTCCGCCTCGCCCGCCGGCCCGGTGAGGGCGGCGGCGTGCTCGCGGAAGCGGAAGGCCGTGTCGCGCACGTCGGCGTGGATCTCCTCCAGCGGCCGGCTGGCGCCCTCGGCGATCTCGGCGTCGCGCTGCTCGTCCGAGGCGTAGGCGGGCCGCTCCTGCCCGTCGACGGCCCACTGCACGAGGTTGCACAGGGCGTCGGCGTTGCGGGCGACATGGGTGAGCAGGGTGGCGACGTCCCAGCCCTCGCAGAGCGTCGCGCGGGAGGGGTCGGTGAGGCGGGTGCAGGTGGTGAGGAGCCGGTCGGTCTCGACGTCGAGCAGCTCGAGGTTGGCGGCGGCGCGGTTGGTCATGGCTGCTCCTTCTGCTCCCGCAGGAGCGCGACGTCCGAGACGACGGCGATGTGGTGGGTCATGGCGGCGGCGGCGGCCGCCCCGTCGCGCCGGCGGATCGCCTCGGCGACCGCACGGTGCATCTCGAGCGACTCCTGGGGGCGCCCCGGCTGGGAGAGCGACTCGATGCGCGTCTCCAGGATGAGCTCGCGGATCTCGGCCATGAGCCGCTGGAGCACCCGGGAGTGGGCCGCGCTCGTCACCGCCTCGTGGAAGGCCCGGTCGCCCTCCAGCCCCCTGCTGCCCGCGGCGACCTGCTGCTCCATCTCGGCCAGCGCGGCGTCGATCTCGGCCATGTCCTCGGCGGTATGACGCTCGGCGGCGAGCTCGGCGAGCTTGGCCTCCAGCGCCGACCGCGCGTCGATGACGTCCGGGAGCGTGTCCTGGTGGTGACGGACCGCCTCGACGAGGGACCGTTCGGGGTCGGGCGGGGCCGTCACGACGATCCCCTCGCCGTGCCGGACGTGGACCTGGCCCACGACCTCGAGGGCCACGAGCGCCTGGGCCAGGGAGGCCCGGCTCACGCCGAGGGCCTGCGCCAGCTCGCGCTCGGGAGGGAGCCTGTCTCCGGGCTCCAGGCCCTGCGTGCGGATGTGGTCGACGAGCAGCTCGACGATCTGCTCGTAGAGGCGGGGCCGGTGCACCCGCGCCGGGGCCGCGACGCTGCGGTGCGTCGCGGGTGGCTGCGTCATTGCGTCCATGCGGCGCAGTGTATTGACAACTGGCCTACTTGCCTATTGGCTAGGCCACTGATCCAAGGAGGCCAGACAACTGATGTTTGAGACTGACGGCAACGACGCCGCCGCGGGGCGGCAGGGCCCGCTCGCGGGCACGGTCGTGGTGGACCTGACCCGCGCGCTCGCCGGCCCGCACGCGGGGATGATGATGGCCGACCTCGGCGCCCGCGTCATCAAGGTCGAGACCCCCGGCACCGGCGACGACACCCGCTCCTGGGGCCCGCCCTTCGTGGAGGGTTCCGACGGCGAGGCGGTCGCGACCTACTTCCTGTCGTGCAACCGCAACAAGGAGTCCATCGCCCTGGACCTGAAGTCCGACGACGGCCGTGAGGTGCTCACCGCCCTCGTCCGCCGCGCGGACGTGCTCATGGAGAACTTCCGCCCGGGCACCCTGGACCGGCTCGGCTTCTCCCCCGAGCGGCTGGCCGATCTCAACCCCCGCCTGGTCGTCCTGTCGATCTCCGGCTTCGGCCACGACGGCCCCGAGGGCGGCCGCGCCGGCTACGACCAGATCGCCCAGGGCGAGGCCGGCCTGATGTCGCTGACCGGCTCCGGGCCGGACGACCCGCAGCGCGTCGGCGTGCCGATCGGCGACCTGCTCTCGGGCATGTACGGCGCCTACGGCGTGCTCGCCGCGCTCCTCGAGCGCGAGCGCACCGGCCGCGGCCAGGTCGTGCGCACCTCGCTGCTGGCCTCGATCATCGGCGTCCACGCCTTCCAGGGCACCCGGTGGACCGTCGCCGGCGAGGTCCCCCGCGCCCAGGGCAACCACCACCCCTCGATCGCCCCCTACGGCCTCTTCCGCTGCGCCGACGGCGCGGTGCAGATCGCCTGCGGCAACGAGAGCCTGTGGCGCCGGCTGTGCGCCGAGTTCGGGCTCGACCCCGACGCCGAGGGCCTGGCCACCAACGCCGAGCGCGTCGCCCGCCGCCAGCAGGTCATCGACCTGCTCGAGAGCACCTTCGCCGACATCGACGGGGAGACCCTGCTGGCCCGCCTCTCCGGCGCGGGCGTCCCCGCCGGCAAGGTCCGCAACCTCCAGGAGGTCTACGAGTGGGAGCAGACCCGCTCCCAGGGCCTGCTCGTCGACGTCGAGCACCCCACCCTCGGCGAGGTCACCCTCCCCGGGCCGCCGCTGCGCTTCTTCGCCCCCGACGGCACGGAGACCACCCCGTCCGAGCACACCAGCCCGCCGCTCCTCGACCAGCACGGTCAGGCCCTCCGCGCCTGGCTGCAGGAGGGCTGACGTGGCCCGGCTGAGCGCGACCGAGGTGCTCGACGCCGCCCTCGACCCCGGCAGCTTCGTCTCCTGGGACACCGAGCCGGTGCAGCCCGACCTGGGTGAGGACTACGTCGCCACGCTGGCCCGCGCCCGCGAGCGCAGCGGCGTCGACGAGGCCGTCATCACCGGCGAGGCCACCCTGGCCGGCCGCCGGGTGGCGGTCGCCGCCGGCGAGTTCGGCTTCCTGGCGGGGTCGATGGGCGGCGCCGCGAGCGAGCGACTCACGCTCGCCTTCGAGCGCGCCACCCGCGAGGGCCTGCCGATGCTGACCTCCCCCTCCTCCGGAGGCACCCGCATGCAGGAGGGCACGCCCGCCTTCCTGCAGATGGTCAAGCTCGGCCAGGCCGTGGCGGCCCACCGCAGGGCGGGCCTGCCCTACCTGGTCTACCTGCGCGACCCCACGACCGGCGGCGTGCTCGCCTCCTGGGGCTCGCTCGGCCACCTGACCGTCGCCGAGCCGGGCGCCCTCATCGGCTTCCTCGGCCCCCGCGTGCGCGAGATCATCCACGGCGAGCCCTTTCCCGAGGGCGTCCAGCTCGCCGAGAACCTCTCCCGCCGTGGCGTCATCGACGGGGTCGTGCCGCTCGAGGGCGTGCGCCCGCTCGCCATCGCCGCGCTCGACGTCATCCTCGGCGACCAGCGCCCGGCCGCCCGCGAGGCCTCCGACGCCGAGCCCCTCGACCTCGAGGAGCTCGTCGCCCGCCCCGCGTGGGAGTCGGTCACCTCGACCCGCCGCCCCGAGCGTCCCGGCCTGCGCGAGCTGCTGGCCACGAGCGCCGAGACCTTCATCCCGCTCAAGGGCACCGGGTCGGGCGAGTCCGACCTCACGGTCATCATGGGCCTGGCGCGCTTCCCCGGTTTCTCCTGCATCCTCGTGGGCCAGGACCGCAAGGCCCAGCAGGACGCCTACCTCGGCCCGGGCGCCCTGCGCGTCGCCCAGCGCGGATTCGCGCTCGCCGAGGAGCTCGGCCTGCCCCTGCTCACGGTGATCGACACCCCGGGCGCCGACCTGTCGACCGAGGCCGAGCACGGCGGGATGGCCGGCGAGATCGCCCGCTGCCTGGCGGCGCTCGCCACGGTCGAGGTGCCGGTCGTCTCGGTCATCCTCGGCGAGGGCACCGGCGGCGGTGCGCTCGCGCTCATGCCGGCCGACCGCACCGTCTGCGCCGAGCACGGGTGGATCGCGCCCCTTCCTCCCGAGGGGGCCAGCGCGATCGTGCACCGCACCGGTGAGCGCGCGGCCGAGATGGCCGAGGCCCACCGCATCCGTGCCACGGACCTCCTCACGCTCGGCGCGGTCGACGAGATCGTCCCCGAGCGTCCCGATGCTGCCGACGAGCCGGAGGCCTTCTGCCACCGGGTCGTCGACGCCGTCGCCACCCATCTGGCCGAGCTGCTGCCGGTCCCCCAGGAGGACCGGATGCGGGCGCGCCACGAGAGGTACCGACGGATCCACTGACCCCACCCACCCGGTGGGCAGTGGCACACGAACCGGCCCCACCCCATACCCCTGCGGGGTGGGGCCTCACCTTGCAAAGGAGCACATTCTGATGAACATCCGCACGCCCCTGCTTCCCCTGGCCGTGGCCGTCTCGCTCGGCGTCAGCGCCTGCGCGGCCCCCGGTTCCGGCAACAGCGGTGGTGAGGGCTCCGGGGGGAGCGGAGACACGGCGGCCGCGGAGTGCGGCGACGTGACCCTGCGCCTGTCGCACCAGTGGCCCGAGCCGACCACCGACGAGGGTGACTTCCGCTCGGTCGTCGCCCAGCGCTTCGCCGACGAGATCTCCGAGGCCACCGACGGCCAGGTCGAGGTCACGGTCTACCCCAACAGCACGCTGTCCAAGGCGACCGAGCAGTACGACGCCATGATGAACGGCTCGATCGACATGTCGGTCTTCCCGCTCGACTACGCCTCGGGCCGCGTCCCGGAGTGGTCGATCACCCTCATGCCCGGCCTGATCCGCAACCACGACGACGTCCTGAAGTGGGACCAGGGCGAGATCGGCGCCGCGGTCGAGGAGAACATGAAGGAGAACGGCCTCGTCCTGCTGACCAACGTGTGGAACGCCGGCGCGATCGGCGTCAAGGGCGACCCCATCCTGCGTCCGGAGGACGTCCAGGGCGGCATGACGATGCGCGCCGCGGGCACCTACGTGGAGAAGATGCTCGAGGCCGCCGGCGCGGGCATCACCTCGCTGCCGAGCTCGGAGATCTACACCGGTATGCAGACCGGCGTGCTCGACGCGGCCGTCACCTCCACCGGCTCGTTCGCGTCCTACAACCTGCAGGAGCAGGTCGACTCCTACACCTCCCCGACCACGCACACCTTCTGGTTCATGTACGAGCCGCTGGTCATCACCACCTCCTCCTTCGAGAAGCTGTGCGCGGAGCAGCAGGAGGCCGTGCTCGAGGTCGGCCAGGGCCTGCAGGACTACGCCTACGACGCCTCCCGCGAGGACGACGCCCGCGTCGAGAAGATCTTCGCCGACGCCGGTGTCGAGGTCGTGCAGATGAGCGAGGAGGACTACGAGGCCTGGATGCCGCTGGCGCAGGAGCAGTGGGAGGCCTACACCTCCGCCGTCGACGGCGGCCAGGAGCTGCTCGACCTCGCGCTGAAGGTCCGCGAGGGTCGATGAGCACGCCGACCGCCACCACCTCCGGACGACGGGCGCCGCTCGTCGTCCGGGCGGTGGGCCGCCTCTCGGAGCTGACGGGCTACCTGTCGGCCCTCGCGCTGATCGCCGCGACGCTGGTCACCTCGCACGGCGTCTTCATGCGCTACGTGCTGAAGAAGCCGACCATCTGGCAGACCGAGACCACGATCTACCTGCTGATGATCGTGGCCTTCGTCGGCGCGGCCTACGGCCTCAAGCACCACGCCCACGTCGGCGTCGACCTGCTCATCGAGAAGGTCCCCACCCGGCCGCAGCTGGTCGTCCGCCTCGTCACGGCCGTGGCCTGCCTCGCGGTGGTCCTCGTCGTGATGTGGACGGCCTACCAGGGCTGGTACGAGGCCTACCTCTACGACCACCGCTCGCCCACGGCCTTCCGCTTCCCGCTGTGGATCGCCTACGCGATCCTGCCGCTCGGCATGCTGCTGGTCGCACTGCAGTACCTCGCGATGATCCTCGAGGGCGTGCTCGGGCTGGCGGGCCGGCTGCCGCTGTCGGAGGTGTCGCTGCTCAGCGGCACCAGCGAGCTGGCGCACGTGCAGTCCGAGCTGGAGCTCGACCGTGAGCTCCACCCCGGCCAGGGGACTCCCGAGGAGACCGGGTCCGACGACGAGAGGAGCGCACGATGAGCTCACTGGGCCAGGGCGCCGTCATCGGCCTCATCGCGATGGTGCTCTTCATGACGGGTATGCCGATCGCGTTCGCCCTCGCGATCACCGCGCTCGTCTCCATCCTGCTCTTCCTCGGGCCGGACCAGTTCGACCTCTTCGGCAAGATGGTCTTCGACTCGCTCAACGACTTCGGGCTCCTCGCGATCCCGCTGTTCGTCCTCATGGGCAACATGTTCGGCGGGTCGCAGGCCAGCAAGCAGCTCTTCGAGGCCGGCGAGGCCTGGCTGTCGCGGATCCGCGGCGGCCTGGCGATGAGCTCGGTGGCCGCGTCCACGCTGTTCGCCGCGCTCACCGGCTCCTCCCCCGCCACGTCCGCCGCCATCGGCCGGGTGGCCGTGCCCGAGATGGCCGCGCGCGGCTACTCGGCACGGATCGCCACCGGTGCCGTCGCGGCCGGCGGCACGCTGGGCATCCTCATCCCGCCGAGCGTGACGCTGATCCTCTACGGCATCGCGGCCGAGCAGTCCATCGGGCAGCTCTTCGCGGCGGGCATCGTGCCCGGTCTGGTCATCTCGGTGATGTTCTGCATCTGGGTCTACATCGCCCAGAAGATGGAGGACCGCAAGCCGCTGAAGGACCTCGGCTGGGGCGACATGGAGCACGAGGTGCCGGAGCGCCGCACCTACACCTGGGCGGACCGCTTCAAGGCCCTCGGCAAGACCCTGCCGTTCGCCGTGCTCATCCTGGTCATCCTCATCGTGCTCTACCGCGGCATCGCGACGCCGAGCGAGGCGGCCGCCATCGGCGTGCTCCTGGTCTTCGTCATGGTGGCCTTCCTCTACCGCGGGCTCACCGGGCGCCAGTTCACCGACGTGCTGCTGGAGTCGACCAACCAGAGCACGATGATCCTGCTCATCACCGCCTTCTCCGCGGTGATCGCGACGGTGCTGAGCTATCTGCGCGTCCCGCAGGACCTCGCGGCGGCCGTGACCGATGCCGAGCTCAACAAGTGGGTCGTGCTGATCCTCATCAACCTGATCCTGCTCGTCATGGGCTTCTTCCTGCCGCCCGTGTCGATCATCGTCATGACCACGCCGATCCTGCTGCCGCTGGTCCTCGGCCTGGGCTTCGACCCGATCTGGTTCGGCATCATCATGACGATCAACATGGAGATGGGCCTGATCACGCCGCCGGTGGGTCTCAACCTCTACGTGCTGAAGGGCATCGTGCCCAAGGTGCCGCTGAAGGAGATCCTCATCGGCTCGCTCCCCTACGTCGGGGTGCTGGGCCTGGCGATCGCGCTGTTCTCGATCTTCCCCGAGATCGTGCTCTTCGTCCCCCGGCTGCTCTACTGAGCGGTCCAGGACGACCACGTAGGGCGGGTGCCGGTTCGGCACCCGCCCTCCGGCGTCTCCCGAGGGTGACCGGAACTCCCCGCGGGCGGTGCTGCACGGCATACCCTGACGTCGTGCGCGACCCCGAGATCACGCTCCGCTTCCTCGCCGCCCCGACCGACGCAGGTCAGTCCGGCAGCGTGAGCGCGGGCAGGGTGCTCGAGTGGATCGACAAGGCGGGGTATGCCGCGGCCGCCCGGTGGAGCGGGGGCTACACGGTCACCGCCTACGTCGGCAACGTGCGCTTCAGCCGGCCCGTCGAGGTTGGCGACCTCGTCGAGGCACGGGCGCGGGTCGTGCTCACCGGCCGCACGAGCATGCACGTCACGGTGCAGGTCAGCTCGGGCCCGCCGACGACCGGTGGCCTGGAGCCGGCGACGCAGTGCCTGATGATCTTCGTCGCCGTCGACGGCGAGGGGCGGCCGACCCAGGTGCCGACCTTCGAGCCGCGGTCGATGGAGGAACGCCTGCTGGAGCAGTGGGCGCAGCGTCGCGCCGAGGTGCGGGCCGAGGTGCAGGCGGCCATGGAGCGGCAGACCTACAGCGACGCGGGCACGGCGCCGCGGGAGGTGCTGCGGTTCCTCGCGGCGCCGACCGACGTCAACTGGGGCGGCAAGGTGCACGGCGGCATCGTCATGAGGTGGATCGACGAAGCCGCGCACGTGCTCGTCACGCGGTGGACGCAGAACCCGCGCAACGTCGCGATCTTCACCGGCGGCGTGCGGTTCTACCAGCCGCTGCGCATCGGCGACCTGGTCGAGGTGGAGGCCAGGCTGCTGCATACCGGGCCGCACTCGATGCACGTGGGCGTGCACGTGCGCTCCGGCGATCCGGCCACCGGCGAGCTGCACCAGACGACCTTCTGCCGGACCGTCTTCGTCGTGCTCGACGACTCAGGTCGGGCGGCCGAGGTGCCGCGCTGGGAGCCGGTGAGCGAGGAGGACCGGGCGCTCGACGAGCACGCGGTCGAGCTGGTGCGGATCCGGCAGCGCTTCGGGGAGTGAGCGGGCCCGGCGCCGCGTGGGCGACGCCGGGCCTCTCGCTCGGACCGGGTGGCTCAGACCTCGATCTCGAGCAGCTCGCGCAGGTTGTCGTCGAGCTGGGTGAGGTAGGTCTCCTCGAAGCCGAACAGGCCGAAGTGGCCGGCGATCGAGGGCAGCACGCGCAGCTCGCTGCCGGGCGTGAGCTCTTGCTCGCGGCGGCAGTCGCGGACGGGGAAGAACATGTCCTCGTCGATCGGCATGACGAAGGTCTTGGCGGTGATGCGCCCGAGGGCCGCCGCGAGGTCGCCGCCGGTGTTGCGGGCGACGTCGCCGCGCTGCCACTTCCACGCCATCGACAGCAGCGCGTTGGGGTCCATCGCGGCGAAGGTCGGCCGCAGGAAGCGGTCGCGGAACTCCACGAAGGTGTCCCAGGTGACGTCCGGCAGTTCCACGTTGCGCCAGAACTCGGTGCGCCAGAACTCCGTCGACAGACCCATGACGGCCCAGATGTCGGCGTGCCGGCGCAGGCCGTCGGCGACATCGGCGGGCGAGGAGTAGCTGCCGCCGTTCCAGCCCGGGTCGGAGGTGATCGCGTCCATGAGCGTCTGGGTGAAGAGGAAGTCGTGCGGCGTGTTCTGCGCGGTGCCGGCGATCGGCGCGGCGCGCAGCACCTTGTCCGGGAAGCGGACCGCCCACTCCCACGTCTGCTGGGCGCCCATCGACCCGCCGACGACCAGGGCGAGCCGCTCGATCCCGAAGACCTCGCGCAGCAGCTGCTCCTGGGCGCGGACGTCGTCACCGATCCGCACGTGCGGGAAGGCCGACATCGCGATCTCGCCGTCGGTGTTGTGCGGCGAGGTCGAGCAGCCGTTGCCGATCTGGTTGACGACGACGATGAAGTACTTCTCCGGGTCGAGCGCGCGGCCGGGGCCGATGTAGGTCAGCTCCCACGTCTGGTGCGTCCCGGAGAACCACGTCGGGACGAGGATCGCGTTGTCCTTGGCGTCGTTGAGCGTGCCGTAGGTCGCGACGGCGAGCTGCAGGTCGGGGATGGCCCCGCCCTCCTCGAGCTCGAAGCGGCCCAACGAGTGCAGGTCGTAGGGACCCTGCACCTCCGGTGAGTAGAACGGGTTCTCCAGTGCCATCTCTGTCTCCTCGTCGAGCAGGTGTGCAGTGCAGGTCTGCGGTGTGCTCGGGAGCGTAGCGGCGGCACCCGGCCCGCGGGTGGAGGTCGAGGGTGTCCGGCAGAATGCCGAGAGGTGGCACGTCAGCCGTGAACCCGACCGAGAGGCAATCCACCGTGGAGATCACCCAGTCGTTCATCGACGGCGAGTCGGTGCCCAGCGCCGACACCTACGACAACATCGACCCCGCCACCGGCCGCTCCCTGGGGCCGGTCGCCCGCTCCGGCACGGAGGAGGTCGACCGCGCCGTGCAGGCCGCGGCCGCGGCCCAGCCGGCCTGGAACGCCACCCTGCCGGAGCACCGGTCGGCGGTGCTGAGCCGCGTCGCCGACCTGGTCGACGCGAACGCCGAGGCGCTGGCCCGCCTGGAGTCGGAGGACACCGGCAAGCCGCTCGGCCAGGCCCGGACCGACGCGACGGTCTGCGCCCGCTACTTCCGCTTCTACGCGCACGCGATCGACACCTACTACGGCGAGACCATCCCGCTGGCGGCCGACCAGCTCGTCTACACCCGCCGCGAGCCCTTCGGCGTGGTCGGCTCGATCATCGCGTGGAACTACCCGATGCAGCTGCTGGCCCGCGCGGTCGCTGCTGCCGTGGCCACCGGCAACGCGACGATCATCAAGCCGGCCGAC
Organism: Ornithinimicrobium humiphilum; assembly: GCF_006716885.1. NCBI lineage: Bacteria > Bacillati > Actinomycetota > Actinomycetes > Micrococcales > Ornithinimicrobiaceae > Ornithinimicrobium > Ornithinimicrobium humiphilum. The sequence goes on along the minus strand of NZ_VFPU01000001.1, from coordinate 823,866 downwards.
GAGACGCCGCGCACCGCGGTCGCCATCGCGCGCCTGGCGATCGAGGCGGGTATGCCGCCGGGCATCTTCAACGTCGTCACCGGCATCGGCGCGGAGGCGGGTGCGGCGCTGACCGCCCACCCGGGCGTCGCGCACCTGGGCTTCGTCGGCTCGACGCAGATCGGGTCGACGATCGCGCACGCCGCGGCGGACCGGGTGGTGCCGACCGTGCTCGAGCTCGGCGGCAAGTCGGCGCAGATCGTCTTCCCCGACGCCGACCTCGACACCGCCGCGACCTTCCTGACGAAGGCGATCCTGCAGAACGCCGGCCAGACCTGCTCCGCGGGATCGCGCCTGCTCGTGCACCACTCGATCCACCAGGAGCTGCTGTCGAAGGTCGCCGACCACTTCGGCAAGGTCTCGATCGGCCCCGGCCGCGAGGACCCCGACCTCGGGCCCCTGGTGTCCGCCAAGCAGCAGGGTCGGGTCCGGGGCATGGTCGAGACCGCGCTGGAAGGCCCCGGCGAGGTGATCGTGGGCGGCACCGTCCCCGACGAGGAGCGGCTCGCCGGCGGGGCCTACTTCTCCCCCACGCTCATCGACGGCGTGGACCCCGCCTCGCAGATCGCTCAGGAGGAGGTCTTCGGGCCGGTGCTGGTGTCGATGCAGTTCGACACCGAGGAGGAGGCGGTGGCGCTCGCCAACGGCACCGACTACGCCCTGCTCGGCGCGATCTGGACGAAGGACCTGAGCCGGGCGCACCGGATGGCCGCCGCCGTCCAGGCGGGGCAGGTCTACGTCAACACCTATGGCGCCGGAGGCGGTGTGGAGCTGCCGTTCGGCGGGTTCAAGAAGTCGGGCTACGGCCGGGAGAAGGGCCGCGAGGCGCTCGACGCCTACACCCAGACCAAGACGGTGATCGTCAAGCTCTGACACGGCATACCTCAGCAGACAGAGTGTCCGGTTGTGGTCGTGATAGCGACCACAACCGGACACACTGATTCGAGGGTCAGAGGAAGCGGCGGACGAACTCGCGCGTGCGCTCCTGCTGCGGGTGTTCGAGCACCTGGCCGGGCGGGCAGGTGACCGATCGGTGTCGTCATGGCGACACGACCGGTCCCACTGTCGTCCCGTCGGGGTCCTAGAGTGACCAGCGTGACGCTCCACGACATACCTCTGACCACGCTCGACGGCCGCCCGACCACGCTCGGCGAGCACGCCGGCCGCGTCCTGCTCCTCGTCAACGTCGCCTCGCGCTGCGGGCTCACCCCGCAGTACGCCGGGCTCGAGCAGCTGCAGGAAGAGTACGGCGACCGCGGGCTGACCGTCGTCGGCTTCCCGTGCAACCAGTTCGGCGGGCAGGAGCCGGGGACCAACGAGGAGATCGCGGAGTTCTGTTCGGCGACCTACGGCGTGACCTTCCCGATGATGGACAAGGTCGAGGTGAACGGCGAGGGGCGACACCCGCTCTTCGTCGAGCTGACGCAGGTCGCGGACGCCGAGGGCGAGGCCGGCGACGTCACCTGGAACTTCGAGAAGTGGCTCGTCGACGGGGATGGCGAGCCGGTCGCACGCTTCCGCCCCCGGACCGAACCGACCGACCCGGCCGTCGTCGGGGCCATCGAGGACGCCCTGGCGCGCCTGGGCGACGCCTGAGCGTCTAGCCCCGTGCCCCGTCCGACCTCGGCGGGTAGGTCAGTCTGGTCTCGGCCATGTTGATGAGCGTGGTGCTCTCCGGCGTCTCGTCCATCGTCCACCACTTCATGCCCGAGCTGTCGTCGTAGAGGTAGACGTAGGTGCGTCCGTAGAACTGGCCAGCCCGGCCGAAGGTCTCGATCACGCGCGCGGCACGGACGAAGTCGTCCTGGTCCAGGCCGGGCGTGCGTCCCAGCACGACGTACCAGTGCGGGGCGGTCTCGGCATACGTCCTCGCCCAGGTCCAGGACAACGACGCGGCCCGCTCGAACCACCACGTGAGGTCCCGCTCGTCGACCTGCGCGCTCATGCCGTGCCTCCTGCGACCGGTCAGCCTCTGCTGCTGACCTGACAAGGTCATCCTCCAAGGCAGGTCCGACACACCTGCCCTGCTCGGTGGCAGGATCGGGTCATGCCTGCACCGCACACGCCGTTGCTCGGACGGCTGGCCGGGTACTTCACCGAGGTCATCACCACCGACGCCCTCCGCCTGCTGCTGGACGACCCGCCCTCGAGGGCGGCCCTCCTCGACCTCGTCGGCGACGCGGTCGGCGTGGACCTGAGCATGGTGCGGTCCGTCGAGCGGGAGCGGGGCATCGAGGGCGGGTGGCGGCTCGACCTCGAGGGTCTCGATGCCCAGGGCCGCCCGCGCCTCATCGTGGAGGCCAAGATCGGCCACCTGATCACCCTTGACCAGATGCGCACCTATCTCGCCCATCAGCAGCAGGCCCTCGGGGGCGAGCGTGGCGTCCTCATGCTCCTGGTCCCCGCCACCCGGGTCTCCGAGGGACGCATGGTGCTCGACACCCTCGAGCCCGACCTCCCTCCGACCATCCGCACGGTCGTCCTGTCCTGGGAGGAATGCCTGCAGGCCATGGCGGACGCGCTCGACACAGCCGGCTCCGGACCCGTCTCACCTGCCGCGGATGTCGCGCAGCTCCAGGCGGTCTGCCGTGCCCTGTCCGGCTGGGTCGTGCCGGCGGCAGCGGTCACCGACCCCGAGCACGGGCAGCACCTGCGGACGGTGCTGAACCGGCTTACCGAGCGGCTCAGGTCCGATCTGGCGTGGACCGGGCCGCTGGTGAACCGCAACCCCGCTCACGTGTATCGCTACGTCAGCGTCGGCCACGTCGACAACTACCTCAGCATCGGGCTGGCGATCGGGCTCGAGGAGCTGGGCGGATCACCCTTCTGGCTGTGCATCCCGCAAGCCAGCCCGCAGTTCGAGGCGTGGCGAAGGACGCTGCGCCTGTCCGCCCACGGGGAAGAGCTGCGCGAGATGGGCGAGGCCGTGTGGCTGCCGCTCCACCTCGCGCCCGACATGGCCGGCGACACACTGGTCGAGCACCTCGCCGCCCAGACGCTGGCCGTTCTCACGCTGCTGGAGCAGACAACCGCGACAGGCGCCTGACTCAGACCTCCTCGCCCAGCGACCTCACGCTGATCCCGTCGGAGTCGACCAGCAGCAGCGCCGGCTCCTGCGCGTCACCACCGCGGACGACCACGACGGTCTCGCCGCGGTGCCGGTCCGCCAGGTCCTGCAGCCCGTCGGACTCGTCGTGGAGCAGCTCATGATCGCTGCGCAGGGGCACGCCGAGGTCCTCGGCAAGGGTCTCGACCGGGCCATCACCGGGCACGTCGTCGGCGACGTAGACGGTCTGGACGTGCTCGCGGTAGAGCTGGGACGCGAGCCAGGGCACGTCGCCGAGCGCGGGCGGGTTGACGACGACGATCCGCGCTGCGCACTGCAGGTCGCTCATGGCTCGAACCTAGCCCTCACCGCCCCGCACGGCTAGGTCCGTCCCGGGCGCACGGCATACGCCACAATCTGCGCATGTCCCGTGAGATCACCGCGCCGGTCGAGCTCTGCCTGCCCGACGGCTCCCTCAACCCCGACGCCGTCGGCTGGAGCCGCCGGCCGCTGCACACCGCCAACCTCACCGGGTGGGGGCGGACCAAGCGGTGGGAGTACTGGGGCATCGTGACCCCGCGCCACGTCATCGGCGTCGTGGTCTCGTCGCTCGACTACGCCGGGGTGCACAGCCTCTACGTGCTCGACCGCGAGACCCACCGCGAGCTCACGCCGGAGGCGGTGGTGCCGCTCGCGCGCGGGGCGCAGTTCCCGGGGGTATCCGGTGCCGGCACCGCCTACGGGCGTGGGCCCGGGCTGGAGATCGCGATCGACCAGCAGCCGGATGCCACGGCGATCCGCGCGACGGCCGAGAGCGTGGCGCTGGACCTGCGGATCGGGCCGGGACAGGAGTCGCTGGGCGTGGTGGTGCCGTGGAGCACAAAGCGGTTCCAGTACACGGTCAAGGACCTCGGACGCCCGGTCGAGGGCACGATCACCGTCGACGGTGTCGAGCACGCCGTGACCCCGGCGGACTCCTTCGCGGTGCTCGACCACGGTCGTGGGCGCTGGCCCTACTCGATGACCTGGAACTGGGCCGCCGGCAGTCGCCCCGGCGGTGATCTCGGGATCCAGCTCGGCGGCAAGTGGACCGGTGGCACCGGCCAGACCGAGAACGGGATCTTCGTCGACGGCCGGCTGCACAAGATCCACGAGGAGCTGACGTGGACGTACGACCGCACCACCTGGATGGCGCCCTGGACGATCGAGGGCCCGCGGGTGAGCGTGACGCTGACGCCCTTCCACGAGCGGGTGGCGCGGACCAACCTGCTGGTCGTGGCGGGCGAGACGCACCAGTGCTTCGGCACGTTCAGCGGGTGGGCGGTCGACGACGACGGCCGGAAGGTGGAGCTGGACGGCCTCGTCGGCTGGGCCGAGGAGGCGCACAACCGCTGGTGAGCGCTTTGGGTGCGGCTCCCGTGGCCATCCCACTGCGGAGCCGACGCCATCGAGCACCCCGTGACGCCCGTCCCGGCACCCGGACATGCCTCATCGCCCGGCCGGTTGGGGCCGGGCTCGGGGCGGGGTCATCTCAGATGCCACCGGACACCGAGCTCCGTCACGGTCGCCGTCAGGTTGCGGTCGTGCACGAAGGTGTGGTGCCTCGGACACAGCAGGGCGTAGTTCGAAAGGTCTGATCGCCCGCCGAGGGCCCAGGGGATGACGTGGTGGGCGTCGCACCAGGTCGCGGGCACGGTGCACCCCGGGATCGTGCACCCCCGGTCCCGTGCTGCGAGCCGGACCCGCTGTGCTGGGGTGACGAGGCGCTTGCGGCGGCCCTGGTCGAGGATCTCGCTTGGTCCGCCGAGCACGACGGGGATGATGTCGGCCTCGCACGCCAGCTTGCGGATCGCCTCCGCCCGCAACGGCGCCCCGGCCAGGGTCGAACCCACCCCGGGCAGGTGACCGCCGGATTCGGACAGCTGACGCTTGAGCGTCTCGAAGTCCAACGTCACCATCAACGTCGCCTTCGGTGTCGTCGGCTGACCAGCCGTGCCGGCCACCCCGCGGCGCATCACGGTCATGAACGCGTCGTACTTGCGCTGGGTCGCCGTCCGCAGGTCCAGCTCACCGGTGGCGTCCTGCTCCTCCTTGGTCGCCGGTGCCGCCAGCGGGGAGTCGATGATGGCCTTGGCGGCTTCGTAGTCGGCGTCGTCGCCGAAGGTGATGATCCACCGCTTCACCGACCCGTCTGCCAGGCTCGACTCGTGGATCCCGCGCATCGCGTGCTTCTTCTTCGCCTTGGCCTCGTGGTCACGCTCGTCCACGCACTGCGCCACGAGCCGGTCCACGATCCTGCTGATGTCCTTGTCGTCGAAGAGCGGGTTGCTCCCGGCCTCGGCCAGCAGCTCCACGGCGGCGGCGTACTCCTCCGGGGGCAGGCCCGGCCGCACCCGCTGCAACGCCCGGTGCAGCCTCGCCGCCCGCGCGATCGACAGCTGTCCATCCTTGACGCGTTCGAGCAACGGCGCGTGCACCGGCTCCCGACCCGCCTGCGCCAACCGCGCCAGGTCCATCAACGCCCGCCGCTCCAGGTCCGGACACCGCAGCGCCAGCCAGTCCACCACCGAGAACCCCTCGGCCAGGTGCAGGCCCCGGTCCACGGCCTCCGTGGCCATCACCAACCGGGACCGCTCCAGGTCCGACACGGCCCGGGAGATCCACCCCAACGACTCGACGACCAGGTCGTCCTGCACCAGCTCCGGCCGGCTCACGTCCGCGGGCAGCCCCGCCAGCAGCCAGGACTGACCGCCCGCCGACTCCGTCCCCCTCGGCGGCCGCACCGTCCCCAGCGGCTGCTGCATACCTCGATCATATGTTCGAACGCCGACAGACCCAGACACCTTGATCGGCGCGTCGTAGAAATGGGCCCGTGAGGGTGGCAGAGGTAGAACCCTGCGCCGACGCAGCCGATCCGCGACTCCGGCCCGTCACGCCGACCGGCCCACCGCGCCGGCCGCCGGGACCCCGATCACCCCGGCCCTCAGTCCAGCGCGAGCATCGCCACGTACGAGCTGAGCGTCTTGCCGTGCCCGTCGAGCACCGGCGCGCCGGTGACACCACCGCCCAGCACCCCGGGCAGCAGGAGCACGACCGCCTCGAGCTGCGGCAGCTCTGTCCGGGAGATCTCCCCCGTCAGCAGCTCACCGAAGTGCGTCGCCACCCGGCCCGGCGACAGCGCCCGCAGCACCGTCTCGTAGTCGCCCGGATCGCGCACCACGACCGCGACCACGAGCGTGTCGCCCTTGTCTCCGGTCCGGACGTCGGCGACGTCGTCGAGAATTCTCGAAGGACTCACCGCGCACCTCCGACCATCGTGACCGTCGGGTGCACGAGCTCTCTGGGCAGCAGGCACGACCGGATCGCCAACACCTCCGTGGTCGAGGTCCGTGCCCCGCCGCCACCGGCGGGCCCGTTCGTGTAGAGGCTCTCGACCTCCCAGCCGACCGCCCGTGCCTCGCGCTCCGTCGCGACCGAGCCCGTGACGCGCAGCCGCACCTCGAGCGCCTCCTGCGGTGGCACCAGGCCCCGGAACGCCGAGCCCGTCCCGATCAGCTCCACCGTGACGCTGCCCGCATCGATCGCGTGCACCGCCGCGAGCCGCTCCACGACGATGTCGCGCGCCAGCTCGGCTCTGGCCAGGGCACGCGGCCCGGCATACGTGATCTGCCCTTCCCCGCGCCAGGACCCCCGGAAGCCGAGGGTCACCTTGAGCGCATCCGGCCGGGGGCGCCCGGACGCGCCGGAGACGGCGACGCGGTCGGGCCCGACCTGCTCCAGGCGCACCTGGCTGAAGTCGGCCGTGACGTCCGGGGTCAGGTAGGCAGCAGGGTCGCCGACCTCGTAGAGCAGTTGCTCCGTGGCGGTGCGCACGGTCAGCAGACCGCCGCTCTCCTCGAGCTTCCCCAGCACGGCGGACCCGTCAGCCGCGACGTCGGCGAACGGAAAGCCCAGCTCGGCCAGGCGGGGCACGGGCTTGGTCACCGGGTCGGCGTAGTAGCCGCCGGTCAGCTGGCCCGCGCACTCCAGGAGGTGGCCGACGACGGTTCCTCGCCCGAGCAGCTCCGGGTCACCGTCCAGGGCCCAGCCATGGGCGTGGGCGATCGCACCGAGATAGAGCGACGGGTCCGCCAGACGCCCGCCGATCACCACGTCGGCGCCCGCGTCGAGGGCGTCGCGGACCGGCCCGGCGCCGACATATGCGTTGGCGGAGACGAGCTCGCCCGGCTGCTCGGACAGCGGCAACCCGTTCTCCCACACCACGGGATCGGCCTCCCGCACCGCCTGCAGGACGTCGTCACCGGTGATGACCGCCACGCGCGCCCGGCCGCCGCCGATCTCGTCGGCCAGCCGACCCGCTGCCAGAGGGTCGGCCGCGCCTCCGTTCGTCACGATCCGGGTATGCCGTTCCAGCGCGGTCGGCAGGGTGGCCGCCAGTCGGTCCGCGAGCAGCGGGTCGTGGCCGACCCCACGTCCGGACAGCTTGCGGTCGTTGGCGGCGGCGATCGTGCGCTCCCCGAGCACCTCGAAGACGAGGAAGTCGAGGTCCGCACCCGCGACGAGGGCCGCGGCCGGGTCGATCCGGTCTGCGCTGAAACCCGCGCCTGCTCCCAGTCGGACGGTCACCGCGCCCTCCTCAGCTCGCCCACAGCGGGATCTGACCGATCGCGATCGCGACGACCAGCATGAGGATGCTCAGCAGCCAGGCCCAGCCGAAGAGCGCCTTGATGTGCTTGCCGATGTCCACGCCGGCCAGGCCGACCAGCAGGTAGAAGGAGCCGGTCAGCGGGCTGATCGGGAAGCCGACCGTCTCCTGACCGAGGATCGACGCCTGCGCGATGGCCTCGGTCGGCACGCCGTGCGCCTCGCCGAGCGCGGTCAGCACCGGCATGACGCCGAAGTAGTAGGCGTCCGGCCCGAACAGCAGGCTGAGCGGCACCCCGAGGATGCCGACGATGAGCGGCAGGCCGGGGGCGGCCGAGGCCGGCACGACCCCGGCGGCGGTCTCCGCCATCGCCTCGATCATCCCGGAGCCCTCGATGATGCCGAGGAAGGCACCGGCCGCGAGCAGCGTGGTCGCCATGAGCATGGCGCCCATCGAGTGGGCCTCGATGCGTGCGGTCTGCTGCTTCAGGCCGGGGTAGTTGACGACCAGCGCGACGACGACGGCCACGAGGAAGGTCAGCTCCGGGGAGGCCCAGCCCATGACCAGGACGACGAGCACGGCGACGGTCAGCGCCACGTTGAACCAGAAGAGCCGTGGACGACGCAGCGCCGCGTCCTCGTCGGAGAGAGCCAGCGGGTCGACCGCGGGCTCCACCTCCGCGGCAGACCCGGCACCCGACCCGGCAGCGGCGCCCGGTCCGGCAGCGGCGCCCGGTCCGGCAGCGGCGCCGGGCCCGGCAGCGGCCCCCACCTCGGCCTCGACGGCGACCGGAGCCAGGTCACCCAGCCGACGGTGCTCGCGACGACCGAGGAACCAGGCGATCGCGAGCGCGCCGACGATGCCGACGACCTGCGCGGGGATGAGCGGCACCCAGAGCTCGTTGACGTCGATCCCGGTGGCCGTGGCGGCGCGGGCCGTCGGACCGCCCCAGGGCAGGAGGTTCATCACGCCGGCACCCAGGCCCGTGCAGACCGTGAGCGTCAGGCGGCTCATGCCGAGCCGGTCGTAGAGCGGGAGCATCGCCGGGATGGTGATGAGGAAGGTCGTGGCGCCGGCACCGTCGAGGTGCGCGAAGATCGCCAGCGCCGTGGTCGCGACGGTGATCGTCGCGGGCGCGTTGCCCGCCCACCGGACGATGCGGCGGATGACCGGGTCGAACATCCCGGCGTCGCGCATGAGCCCGAAGTAGGTGATGGCGAAGATGAACATCGCCGTCGTGCCGGCGACCCCGCCGAGCCCGTCCTTGACGAAGCCGGTGATCTCGGCCGGACCGAAACCGGCGACGAGCGCGGCGACGACGGGGACGCCCGCGAGGGCGACGACCGCAGCCACGCGGCTGGTGAGCAGCAGCCCGAGGATCACGGCGATCATCAGGTAGCCGATGGTGGAGAGCATCGTCGGTCCCTTCCGGTGGACGGTCGCCGACCAGTCTGGGCAGCACGATCTCTCCACGTCCATCGCCAATTCCGGATAGATTCATGCACAATGCGCATGGACCTGTCTCCCACCCAGCTGCGGGCGGTCGTCACGCTCGCCGACCACGGGACCTTCACGGCGGCCGCGGCGGCCCTCGGCGTCAGCCAGCCGTCGCTGAGCCGCGCCGTCGCCGAGTGCGAGCGCCGGTTGCGGACCCGCCTCTTCGAGCGCACCACCCGGAGGGTCCGGGTGACCCCCGAGGGCCGCGAGGTCCTCGAGCTGGCCCGCCGGCTGGTGCGGGACTACGACGACGGCCTGCGACACCTCGCCGGTTACCTCGCAGGCACGCACGGATCCCTCCGCATCGCCGCCCTCCCCTCGCTCGCAGCCACCCTCCTCCCGCCCTTCGTCCTCACCATGCGCACCCGCTACCCAGGCGTGCACGTCGCCATCGACGACGCACTGGGTGGCAGCGTCCAGGAGCGCCTGGCCCGCGGGGACGCCGACGTGGCCGTCACCGCCCGCTCGCAGCAACCGCGCGCCGAGCAGCTCGAGATCCCGCTGGCCCGCGACGAGTTCTTCGCTGCCGTGCCGGCCGACGATCCCTGGTCCGGTGCCGACCACCTCCCGTGGACGGCCCTCGCGGAGCGCCCCCTCGTCGTCTTCACCGGGGCGAGCACGATCCGCGGCCTCGTGGACAGCGCTCTCGCCCGGCACCGGGTCGAGGTCGGCGAGGTCGTCGAGGCGAGCAACGTCGGCACCGTCGGCGGCCTCGTGGCGGCGGGACTGGGCACCGCCGTGGTGCCCGGGTTCGTCCTGCCGCTCCTCGCCTTCGCCGACCTGCACTACATACCCCTGCGTCCCCGTGTCACGCGCCACATCGTGGTCGCCCACCGCAGCGAACGACCCCTCGGTCCACCCGCCCGCGCCTGGCTCGATCTCCTCCTGGACCCCGGCACCGAGCGCCCCGGGCTCCCCGGCGTCACCTGGGCCGTGCACGCCCGCAACCACGCCTGACGAGCCCCTCCCGGCCACCCGCCTCACCCCCCGCCACGGGCCCTCCCACGTGCCACTTCGGTTTGCATACTCATGCAAACCCCTGTTTGCGTATTCAGGTCCTCGACCACGAAAGGCCTGCTCACGCATGTCCAGCACGACGCCAGACACGACGGAGAAGCAGGGTGGCCTCGTCGGTGCCCTCCAGGTGCTCGAACGGATCGGCAACAAGCTGCCCCACCCGTTCTGGCTCTTCCTGATCCTCGGCGGGATCATCCTCGCGGCGAGCGCGATCCTTGGCCGGATCGGCGTGAGCGCGGTCTCCCCCGCCGACGGCGAGACGGTCGCGGTCGTCAACCTCCTGACCCCCGAGGGGCTGCGCCAGATCGTCACCGAGGCGGTGCCCAACTTCACCGCCTTCCCGCCGCTCGGGCTGATCATCGTCGTGATGCTCGGCGTCGCGGTCGCGGAGTGCTCCGGCCTCCTCGCCGCCGCCATCCGCGCGGTCGTCGCGAAGGTCTCGCCGCGCTGGCTGACCTTCGTCCTGGCCCTGACCGGCGTGACCGGCTCGGTCGCCTCCGACGCGATCTACGTCGTGCTCATCCCCCTCGGCGCCGCCGCCTTCAAGGCCGTCGGCCGCAGCCCGGTCCTCGGTGCGGTGGTCGCCTTCGGCTCGGCGAGCGCCGGCTACAACGCCTCGCTGCTGGTCACCGGCACCGACGCGATCCTGGCCGGCCTGTCGACCAGCGCCGCGCAGCTCGTCGAGGAGGGCTACGTCGTCTCGCCGGTCGCCAACTACTTCTTCTCGATCGCCTCGGCGATCGTCCTCGCGCTGATCATCACCGCGGTGACCGAGCTGCTGCTCACCCGCACCACGCGCGGCCTCGACGACGACAGCGACGACGCGGAGGGTCTGGACGACCTGAATGTCGCCGAGGACGAGAGCAAGGGGCTGCGCAGGGCGGGCCTGACCGCCCTCGTCCTGCTCGCGGCATACTTCGCGGCGCTGTTCGTCCCCGGCTCCCCGCTCCGGGGTGAGGAGGGCGTCCTCGACAGCCCGCTGCTGACCGACATCGTCGTGCCGATCGCGATCATCTTCGCCGGGGCGGGGCTGGCCTACGGCCTCACCACCCGCAGCATCACCAGCGCCGGCGACGTCCCGTCGATGATGGGCAAGGGCATCGTCAGCCTGGCGCCGGTGCTGGTCCTCTTCTTCGCCGCGGCGCAGTTCGTCGCCTACTTCAAGTGGTCCAACATCGGCCCGATCATCGCGATCGAGGGCTCGTCGATCCTGCAGTCCTGGAACCTGCCGCCGCTGTGATGTTCGCCGGGCTCGTCCTGCTCGTCGCCGTCCTCAACTTCTTCATCACGAGCGGCTCGGCGCAGTACGCCCTCATGGCGCCCGTCATCGTGCCGATGTTCATGCTGCTCGACGTCGCGCCCGAGGTCACCCAGATGCTCTTCCGCATGGGTGACTCCCCCACCAACGTCATCAGCCCGATGAGCCCCTACTTCGCGCTGGCGCTGGGCTACATCCAGCAGTACCACCGCAAGGCCGGCATCGGCACGCTCTTCTCCCTCACCCTGCCGATCTCGATGGCCATCCTCGTCGGCTGGTTCCTGTTCTTCTCCCTCTGGTATGCCGTGGGCCTGCCCCTCGGCCCCGGTGTCCCCGTCCGCTGACCCCCACCTCCCCGAGGAGCTGACCCCTGCATGACCTCTGCCGCAGCCGTTCGTGACTACGTCGAGACCCACATCGACGAGGTGCTCGCCGACCTCGACCGCCTGGTGCGCCTCGAGACGCCCAGCAGCCGCCGCGACCTCCTCGAGGCCGCGCTCCCCCAGATCGAGGCGTATGCCGTGGAGCGGCTGGGCGAGCCCGTCGCCCGGGCGCGGCACGACGGCGGCGAGCGCGGCGACGTGCTCGACCTGACCTGGGCCGGCTCGCCCGGCGTCGCGGGGACGGTGCTGAGCCTGTGCCACTACGACACGGTGTGGCCCGAGGGGACGCTGGCCACCTGGCCGCTGACCCGGGACGGCGACGTGCTGACCGGCCCGGGCGTGCTCGACATGAAGGCCGGCATCGTCCAGACGGTGTGGATGCTGCGGGCGCTGCGCGAGCTCGGGGCGTCGCACCCGGCGGTCCGTCTCATGCTCACCGGCGACGAGGAGATCGGCTCCGCCGTCTCCCGGCCGCACATCGAGGCCGCAGCGGCCGGGTGCCTCGTGACGCTCATCAGCGAGCCGAGCGCGGGCGGGGCGGTCAAGGTGCAGCGCAAGGGCACGGTCTTCGCCGACGTCACCGTGACCGGGCTCGAGTCGCACGCCGGGCTCGACCCCTACGCCGGCGCGAGCGCGGTGCACGAGATCGCCAAGCTCATCCCCAAGATCGTGGCGCTGGCGGACCGCTCGAAGGGCACGACGGTCAACGTCGGGACGGTGGAGGGCGGCAGCGGCCGCAACGTCATCGCCGGTCAGGCACGGTGCGCCGTCGACGTGCGCGTGCAGGACCCGGACGAGGCCGAGCGGGTCGCGAGCGCGCTCGAGGCGCTGCAGGTCGAGGACGAGCGCTGCTCGCTCGAGATGTACGTCGACCACAACCGTCCGCCGATGAACCCCACGCCCCGCACCGAGGAGATCGTCGCGCTGGCCCACCGGGTCGGTGAGGACCTCGGGTTCCCGATCGAGACGCAGGCGGTCGGCGGCGCGAGCGACGGCAACTTCATCGCCGCGCTGGGCCTGCCGGTCATCGACGGCCTCGGCGGCATCGGCGCCGGCCCGCACGCCCGCCACGAGCACATCACGGTGAGCGGCCTGCCTCGGCAGACGGCGCTGATGGCCGGGATCGTGGAGCTGCTGGCGGCGGAGTAGGCAGGGCGATGAGGCGGGGCGCGGTGCGGTCGCACCGGCCCCGCCTCGTCATCCGCCCTGGCCCGTCGGCACCTCGTGCCCCTGCGCGATCAGGGTCAGCGCGGCCATGTGACGCTCGAGCGCCTGCCGCCCCGCCGGGGTCAGGCTCACCCACGCGACGCGGCGAGCGTCGCCACGCTCGGGCGAGGCGCTCTTGGTGATCGAGACGTAGCCCACCTCCGTCATCGCCTTCAGATGACGCGAGAGCTGCGACGCCGGCAGCTCGAGCGCAGCCTCGAGCTGCCGGAACGCGACGGCGTCGGCACTCCGCAGCAGCCCGCAGATCCGCAGCCGGGCCGGGAAGTGGATCAGCTCGTCGAAGACGGCCTCGTCCACGCTCACGCCCGCAGGGCCTCTCGTGCCCAGCGGTCCGAGACGCGCGCCGCGGCCCAGGTGGTCGCCGCTGCGCCCAGCGCCGGCAGTACGACCCAGACCGACCGGTCGAGCGAGACCAGGGCGAGGGAGACGGAGTAGAGGACGAGGGTAGCCAGCAGCCAGAGCGCGCCGAGGGAAACCTGACGCGCGCCTGCCGCACGGAGGCGGATGCCCGTCCTGGCCCGCACCACGGAGACGATCACCACGGCGGCGACCAGCGCGAAGACGTAGTTGCTGGTCCGATCGCCCACGGCCGGCGAGGCGACCCACAGGCCGACGACGAGACCGAGGAACGCCGGCGCCCACCACGGCGTCGCGGTGAGGTCGGCCAGCCGGGAGCGGTCGTCGTCGAGCTGTCGGAGCAGGTCGGTGGCGTGGTCGGGAGAGAACGTCATGGGGAGACCCTACGAAGTTTGTTGCATCAGGTGCAAGTTACTTTGCGCAAGTGACCTAGGGGCGCCGTGCCGAGGGGCGCATCCTGGTCATGACGGGGCGGGCGGGCAGGCAGGTTGACCTACCCGTCCGCGACATGGTTCGCCTGGCCCCAGTCGCCCTGAGCCTCACTCAGCAGCCGTGTCGGCCGCCTCGGTCGAGCGCAGAGGGCCGTCCTGCGATGACAGCGCATTGGAGGACAGGCTCCCCACCTCTGCCACCTCGACGTTCTCGTCGCGCATCTTGGGCGGGGCGGCGGACCAGGCCTTCAGGTTCTGCAGCACATCCATGTAGAAGGCATCGCTGAGGTCCAGGACCGAATCGATGAACGTCCCCCGCCCTCGTCCTCGCTTGCTGCCCATCGGGGCAGCAAGAGCGATGCGGAACGACTTGATGTCGCGCTTCGGGTCCGCGATCAGCAGAGACGGGTTCTCCCGAACAGCACCGAGCATCTCCGTGGTGCCACGCCCGCGAGAGTTGGCCATGAAGGCCTCCAGTCGCACCGAGTCTGGCGCATTCTTCAGCTGACGAATCAGCCAATTGACGCGCGTCTGGGGGCGTCCTTGCCGAGGCGCGTCGATGTCGGTGTGACACGTGACCTGACCGGCGCGCAGATCGGCGGAGATGTGCAGCGGGCCCACGGCGTCCGGAATGCGAATCGCTCCCGTGAGCACCCCCTCCGACTCAAGGGCGGAGAGAAGGGTCTGCGGCCGCAGCGCCGGGTCGGCCAGTTCTTTCCGGGACAGCAAGGGCGTCACGTCCGTCCCCAGGCGACGCCCCAGTCGCAAGCTGGCATAACGAAGCAGGGCGTCGAACCTCGCCACGACGTCCACGCCGCCCTTGTCGTTCGCGCGGAACGTGCTGGCGTTGACGGCCTGCCGTACCTTGACCCACTCGCTGCCCATGTCATCGAACTCCATGGCGCCGGAACGCGGGTGTTCCAGGTACCGGATGAGCTCACCGAGTATCCAGGCCTGCTCGGGGTCGGAGACACCACGGTGCTCCTTCTGCACGACTGCCGTGGACAGCAGGAGACTCCAGGACCAGTGGTGGATGGCCACCTTCCGCAACTTGCGTTTGTCCACCTTGGTGGGGTGCTGGACGGGGGTGGGGGGAATCTCATTGCTGATCGTCAACAGCGCATCGAAACCCTGCTCCTTCGCGACATCGAGATATGCCTCGAGCTGCTCGGAGTTCAGTTCGTTCTTGCCCGTCTTCACCTCGACGAGAGCCGTCCACTGCTTACTACCGCGGGACACCCGGATCAGGCCATCCGGATAGATGCGCCGGCCGTTGAGATCGAAAGGCACCTCGATGTACGCCTCGACCTTCCCTGCCGGCACTCCGAGCGGCTTGAGCATGGCCCTGCTGAAGTCCGGGACCGCCGTCATCACCGCGAGCAGCGCCGAGGTCGCCCTTCGCTCCTGCTCCTCGGCGCCAGAGATCCCTGAGGTCGGAATCAGGCGCGCTTCGTTCCACGATTCTTCCGCCATGTGTTTACCCTCCTGCCGGGCAGCATAGCCACGAGCACCGACGATTCAGGGCGACCCACCATGACTGGGCGATCCCATTTAAGCCGGTCAGGCCGTTGCGGCAGTGGGGGCTGCGGGATCCTGATGCCGCAGCCACCTCTGGACCATTTGCTACGTTGCCCTCGTGGATGAGCGCGTGGTCTTGGCCGAACTGCGGCAGTTCGTGGCCGAGCGCGACTGGAGCCAGTTCCACTCGCCCGCCAACCTCGCGAAGTCGATCTCGGTCGAAGCCGGTGAGCTCTTGGAGCAGTTCCAGTGGAACGACGATGCCGACCTCGCCGCAGTCTCCGAAGAACTCGCGGACGTGCTCACCTACTGCTACCTGCTCGCAGACCGACTCGGCCTCGAGCCGCACCACATCATGCTCAAGAAGCTCGAGCAGACACGCACCAAGTACCCCGTCTCGAAAGCCTCTGGACGAAGCACGAAGTATGACAAGCTTTAGGTTTCACAACTTCGATTTCACCCAGTCTTCGGTCATGGGGGCCGATGCGGCGGAGCCGATGATGTCGAACTGGCCAGTGGTCTACCTGATCCACAGCCCCAGCGACATCTACGTGGGAGAAACGGGAGGCGCGACCGGGCGGCTCTTCCAACACCTGCAGTCGGATGCGAAACGGCACCTCGAGGAGGTGCGCCTCGTGCTCGACAAGAGCTTCAACAAGTCGGTCTGCCTCGACCTTGAGTCGTACCTGATCCGACTCCTCAGCGGCGACGGGCGCTACGCCGTGCTCAACAGGAACGAAGGAATCACCAATCGCGAGTACTACCAGCGCGGTGACTACCAGAAAAAGTTCGACGAGATCTTCGAGGAACTGCGGGCTCTGGGGTACTTCACCCGATCCATCCCCGAGATCGAGAACACGGACCTCTTCAAGCTCTCCCCGTACAAGGCTCTGAACACGGAGCAGGCGGTGGCCGTCAACGAGGTCATGGAGGGGTTGGTGGAGGACCTGGAGACCGACCGTCGAAGCGTCTCGGTGATCCAAGGTGGCCCAGGAACGGGCAAGACGGTCGTGGGCATCTACCTCATCAAGCTGCTTCGTGACCTCGCAACGTTCGACCCTTCGGACGAGGTGCACGGCGATTCGGTCTTCTCCGACTACTTCCTTCAGGGCTCGCGCGACCTGTTCGAGAACCTCCACGTCGGACTCGTCGTTCCTCAGCAGTCACTCCGGAAGTCCATCCAGAAGGTCTTCCTGCGCATTCCAGCTCTCCGCGACGTTCGTGTCCTGTCCGCCTTCGACGTGGCCGAGTCGCCAGAAGACTTCGACGTCGTGGTGGTCGACGAGGCCCACCGCCTGACCCAGCGGGCCGCACAGGCGCACGGCACACTGACCAAGAGGTATGTCGACATCGTTCGATCGATGCGTGGTGAAGACGACCTGACGGTGACGCAGCTGGACTGGATCCGACACCGCGCCCGTCACGTGGTGCTGCTCCTCGACTCGGGACAGAGCGTCCGACCCGCTGATCTCGACGCAAGCACCTTGGACGCAGTGTGCGCCGAGGCGCGGGCACACTCCCGGCTATACCCCCTGACCACCCAGATGCGAGTCGCAGGTGGGTCGGCCTACGTGGAGTGCATCGCTGCCGTCATGTCGGGCAAGACGCCCAGCCCAGCACCTGACGACTTCGCGTACGACCTTCGGATGTTCGACGACCTCGCCGAGATGCACCAGGCGATCCGGGCGCGGGATGCCGATGTGGGTCTGTCTCGACTCGTTGCTGGGTATGCGTGGAAGTGGGTGAGCGCAAAGGACAAGCAGGCCGCAGACATCGAGATCGACGGGGTCAGGCTGCGCTGGAACGGCACCGCGACCGACTGGATCAACTCCCGTCGTGCGCTCGAGGAGGTCGGGTCGATCCACACCGTGCAGGGCTACGACCTGAACTACGCAGGCGTCATCATCGGCAAGGACCTTCAGTACGATCCCGGCGCCGGCAGGCTGGTCATCAGTCGAAATGACTACTTCGACAGCAAGGGCAAGGCCAACAACCCGATGGTCGGGAAGGTCACCACCGACGCTGACCTCGAGCGCTACATCACCAACATCTATCGGGTCCTGCTGACGCGGGGCATGCGTGGCACCTACATCTACGTCGTGGACCCAGTACTCCGCGACTACCTGCGAACCGCGCTGAACACCTACCTGAACCGTCATTGACCGCGGCCGAGCCCAGACGAAGTCCGAGCCCGGCCTAGGTTCGGTCAGAGCGCCTGGTAGTAGTCCCGGATGACGCGAGCCATCAACTTGCGACGCTCCACGAGAAAGTCCTTGTAGTTACCCGAGTTGATCTCGTCGAGACGCTCGGGGATCGCGTTCTCCCGCAGGTTCGCGGCGAGGTCTCCCGCATCCCTGATCTCTCCCAGGCGCAACATGCCGGTCTCGATCTGCTCGGCGATGTCCGCCATGTACGCCGCCGGCGGCTTGTTGCTGATGCTGATGTTGATCGAGGTCTCCGTCAACGCGTAGTTCGCCACCTGGTTGTAGTCGCCGCGGTCCGGGTAGCCGTTCTTCTGCAGGTAGTCCTTTGGAACGATGTGGTGGATGTCGCCCGACTGCTGGAGCATGGCCGCCACAGTGATGCCCTTGGACAGGAACCCCCGCGAGTTGGCGCAGACCTGCGCGGCGAGGAACGTCTGGAAGAACGGACTGACCGTGCTGGTGGTCTCCAGGGCCGCCGGCAGGCTCACGGTCCAGAACGCGTCCGAGAGCTCGGACTCCTCGATCTGCTTGAGGTAGTTCGCGGCCCCCTGCTCTCGAATGCGCCGGATGTCCTGCTCCCAGGTCGACTCGAAGCTGCCCGAGTGGCGCCCTGTCAGCATGGACATGACGAACCAGCGCTTCACGATGCGCTTCCGCTCGCCTTCTGGCATCTCCTTGTCCTCGCGAAGCCGCAGGTAGAGGGCATAGGCGAAGTTGAGAGCGTTCCGCGAGTTCACCATGCCGGAGGTGATGAACCCCGCCGACTTGATGAGCATGAGGAAGTTGTCGAAGTGGAAGTTGTTGACGATCTGCAGCAGCGACCGCTCGAGCTTTTCGTAGGCCACTGGAATGCGGCTCTCGTCGACCTTTCGGGTGTCAGGGTCCCGCCCTGACAGCTCGCTCACGATGCTGGCCGCCTTGCCGCGGCTGAAGCCGACCAGCCCGGCGACCCGGATGATGTCGCCGTACTGCGGGTCGTAGAGATCCTCCGACTCGTCCTTGAGCCAGCTGATCGCACCGAGGTACGGCGACGCGGCGAACTCCTGATCGTTCTCCTTGATGTCGTCATACGCGTGCGGCGCTACGGCGAGGTGGCAGAAGTAGTCGATGAGCTTGCGCAGGTTGCGTCCGCGGTCGCCATACGTCGCGATCTTGCTCATCGCGAAGTCGGCGCTGCTCAGCGGCACACCCTTGGAATTGATGCGGATGAAGATCTCGGCGACGGTCTCGACATCGAGGTCGTCTGCGAGCCCGATAATGCCGATCTGCGCGTTCTGGATGCGTCCTAGGCGGGCGAGGTTGGTCTCGAAGGTCCTCGGGTCGACCTCGGGATTGCGCTCGAGATACTGACGCGCGAAGGACAGCGGCGACTCCGAGTTGAAGTACTCGCTGATGTCAGCGATCCACTGCGGGTTCTTGCCGATGACCGGCGTCAGAGTCGCGAACTCCTCGGTCATCGGGTTGAAGGCGATCTTGATGCGCACCGACTTGTACCGCTTGTTGATCACCGGGAGGCCAGCCACCGCAGCCCGCAGTGCGGTGATCCGCTGTTGCCCATCGATCAAGATCTGCTGGTGGGCAGCTACATGGCCCCCCTTCAGCTTGGCGCCGACGGACTGCCACGTGATGAGGTATCCCACCGGGTAACCCTTGTAGAGCGAGTCCATGAGGTCACGGACCTTGATGCTGTCCCACACGAAGGGGCGCTGCAGCTCCGGGATGGCGATCCGGTCGCTTCGCACGTCCGCCAAGAGCTGCGTCACGGCCGACTGGGTCACCGAATACATCGTCATGTGGTTACTTCCTCTGTCACGGACTGGATTCGACGGGCGCCGCCGGACCCACGCCACGTTGCGTAGACCGCCTTACCGACTCAAGCCCGAATCTCGCATTCTCACGAGCGCACCACTTTCCGTCAATGGCCGGAAGTGCTTATCCGTGGCAGCCCCACCTGCGCGCTGGCCCCGTTCACACCTTCGTGCCCGGCAACCTCGCCGCCTGCTCGATCCACGACCGCAGCTGCGCCTCGTCCAGCTCGTCCTCCTCGTGGATGTCGAGGTAGCGCACCTCGTCGTGCTTCGACGCCTTCGGCGGCACCGGGTCCAGCGACGTCCCCTGCCAGAACTGCACCTGCACGTATTTCGTGTAGCAGCGGAAGGACAGGAACCACCGGTCCTCGTGCGCCCCGTAGAACGGCTGGTTCCACTTCACGGCCTTGCGCACGTCCGGCACGGTGGTGGTCACGAGCTCGTCGAGCCGCCGCCCGATCTCGCTCTTCCAGCCCGGCATGGCCGCGACGTACGCCTGCACCGGCCCGTCCCCCTCGCCCTTGGGGATCTGGGGGTTTCCGCCGGAGAGCAGCTTGGGTCCGGCGTCGTCCTTCTTCGGGTTCACGATCGTCCTCCCGGTCGACTCGGTCTGCGATCGAGCCAGCCTCGGTCCGGGGGCTGCAGCACCGCAGTAGCGTCGCTTCCGTGACGGACATCGACGAGGCCAACCGCAGGGTCCTGGCAGCCTGGATCGGTGCTCCGACCTGGTGGCCGAGGGGGTGCGCCGCTGGCTGCTCGACTCCCGTCGTCTACCGCGGGCGACCCGGTTGACGACCCCCGCATCTCCTACTCCGACGTCACCCGGGGTGACGTCCTCCGATCCGCGGTGGACCGCCTTGCCGGGCTGCGCGATCCCGGCTCGGAACCCGCCGACCACCTGCTCGACCGGGTTGCCGGTCTCGAGCAGGAGCTGCGGGACGCCTCGGCGCTCGACTACGCCGCCGCCAAGGAAGGGGACCTTGGCCGGGCCGTCGACGCCCAGCGCCGTATGCAGTCGCTCCACGTCGAGGCGGCTGACGCCTGGGAGCGGCTGGCCACCCGGGGCACGGAGGTTTGGCACGTCGTCGCCGCGCTGCACCGAGCCGCCGCGCACCGCGACGACGCATGTCGGGCCGAGATCGCGCTCTACAAGCTCGAGCGCCCCTGACCGCCAGGGGTCACACCAGCCACTGCCCATCGCGCATGAGCTCGCGGCCCGCCAGCTCGTTGGCCTCCCGCCATGCCTGGATCCTCCGCGGCCTCACCTGGAACCACACGAACCCCTGCTCCACCCGCGGGTCGAAACCCGTCCGAGACGCGAACCGGTCAGCCTGCCCGGTCGGCAGCGCGTCCATCGGCATTACCTCGACCGTCCCGTCGACCAGCACCACGTCCCGCGTAGGTCCCAGCGCCAGCCTGACCGTCACGGTCCGCACCAGGTTGCGCCCTGTCACGCTCCGCTCGGAGGTGGACAGCAGCACGGTCTCGCCGTCCCAGTCGAACGACAACGGCACGAGGTATGGCGTGTCCCCGTCCGTCGTCGCGACCCACAGGTCGACGTCGGTCGCCAGCCGCTCCTCGGTGTCCCGGCGACGGGTGGCCGCGTCCCGAGGCGGTGCAGGCTCGGTCGTCTCCGTCAAGCCATCCACCCTAGGAGGAGCCGCCTCACCTGCGCTTCTCCGTTCCTGATCGGCTGCGTGCCAGACGTCCGCCAACCCGCCGGCCCACGGCATACCCCCTCGCCCCTCTGCTAGCGTCGTCGGGCGGGTCGACCGGCCCGTCGGTCGCAGGGGCCGAATCGCACGACACGGGGGCCTCGCGGCTTGCCTGGAACTGGAGTACGTCAATGAAGACCCGAGCACACATCGCCGTGGCCGCTCTCACGCTGTCGGTGGTGCTCACCGGCTGCGGCGGCAACGACGACGAGGCGCAGGCGGCCGAGGCGATCTCGGCCTCGATGATGGAAGAGAGCGACGAGGACTTCACCGTCGACCAGGCGCAGGCCGACTGCGTCGGCGAGGGCATGGTCGACCGCGTGGGCGTCGACAAGCTCAAGGAGTACGGCATGCTCACCGACGACCTCACCGTCAACGACAGCGTCACCGACGTGACGATGGAGGAGGCCGACGCCGACAGCGCCGCCGACGTCCTCGTCAACTGCGTCGACGCGCAGGCGATCATCGCCGAGCAGATGGGCGCCGACGACTCGATCACCCCCGAGCAGCAGGAGTGCATGGCCGAGGCCTTCACCAACGAGGCCCTCACCGACATGTTCTCCCTGATGTTCCAGGGCAAGGAGGACGAGGCCACGCAGGGGATGATGGAGCCCCTGATGAGCTGCATGATGGGCAGCTGACCTCAGACGTTCTTGACGGCCGGCCCGGTGCGCACGCACCGGGCCGGCCGTTGTCATGTCCGGAGCGACGGGGACCCGGGGCCGCGTGACAGTGGGACGACTTCGTGTCGCCATGACGACACGAAGTCGTCCCGTTGTTCAGGCGAGGTCGGACAGAGGACGACCTGAGCCGGCCACCCACCCGCCGACCGATCAGAGTGGTGGATTTGTGTCGTCAGGACGACCTCGATCCACCACTCTGTTTCAGCCCTCCTCGGAGCCCGCCCCTGGCAGCACCTCGGTGATGACTCCCCCGTCGACCTCCCACCGGCGCGTCAGTCGCACGGTCTCCAGCATCCGCCGGTCGTGCGTGACCAGCAGCAGCGTGCCGTCGAAGGCCTCGAGCGCCTGCTCGAGCTGCTCGATCGCGGGCAGGTCGAGGTGGTTGGTCGGCTCGTCGAGGACGAGCAGGTTGACGCCCCGGGCCTGCAGCAGCGCGAGGGCGGCGCGGGTCCGCTCCCCCGGCGACAGGGTCGCGGCGGGCCGGCCGACGTGCGCCCCGGCGAGGCCGAACTTCGCCAGCAGCGTCCGCCGGTCGGCGTCGGTCCAGTCCGGCAGCTCCCGGGCGAACACGCCGGGCAGCGTCTCGTCGGCCTCGAGCAGCCCACGGGCCTGGTCGACCTCGCCGATCACGACCCGCGAGCCCGTCGACACGGTCCCCTCGTCGGGCTCGATCCGCCCGAGCAGCAGCCCCAGCAGCGTCGTCTTGCCCGAGCCGTTCGGCCCCGTGATCGCCACCCGGTCCCCGAGGTCGAGCTGCAGGTCGACCGGCCCGAGCGTGAACGACCCGGAGTCCCCCCTCCGGCGCACGACCGCGCCCCGCGCGACCGCCACGACGTCGCCCGACCGCGGCGCCTGGGCGATCGAGAACTGCAGCTGCCACTCCTTGCGCGGCTCCTCGACCACCTCGAGCCGCTCGATCATGCGCTCGGTCTGCCGGGCCTTGGCGGCCTGCTTCTCCGAGGTCGCCTGCTTGTGGAAACGGATGTGCTTGTCCGACTCCTTGCGCCGCGCCAGCTTGGAGTTGGCGTTGCGCACGCCCTTGCTCATCCAGTCGCGCTGCATCCGGGCGCGCGACTCCAGGGCCCGCCGCCGCTCGGCATACTCTTCGTAGGCCTCGCGCGCGTGCCGCCGCGTGATCGACCGCTCCTCCAGGTAGGCGTCGTAGCCACCGCCGTAGGCCACCACCCGCTGCAGGCTGCGGTCGATCTCGACCACCGTGGTCACGGTCGCGGACAGGAACGCCCGGTCGTGGCTGACCAGCACGACCGGCGCCTCGAGCCCGTGCACGAACTCCTCGAGCAGGTCCAGGCCCGCCACGTCGAGGTCGTTGGTCGGCTCGTCGAGCAGGTAGCCGTCGTAGCGCGACAGCAGCAGCCCGGCCAGGCCCGCCCGCGCCGCCTGCCCGCCCGAGAGCGTGCGCACCTCACGGTCGAGGTCCACCGCCAGCCCGAGGCGCGCGGCCACCTCCTCGGCGCGTTCGTCGAGGTCGGCGCCGCCGAGGGCGAGCCAGGACTCCAGGGCCAGGGAGTATGCCGTGTGCCCGGCCTCGTCCTCAGGGTGCTCCGCCATGTGCTCGGCGGCGGCGTTCATCTCGACCTCCGCCGCGGCGACGCCCGTCCGACGTGCCAACGACTGCCGGATCGTCTCACCGGGCAACGCGTCCGACTCCTGCGTGAGGAGCCCGAGGTGGGCCGTGCGCGGCGAGACGACGACCGAGCCGGCCTGCGGCGCGCGGCGTCCGGCCAGCACGTGCAGCAGCGTGGACTTGCCGGCGCCGTTGGGCCCGACCAGCCCCACGACGTCGCCGGGCGCGACGACGAGGTCGAGCCCGGAGAAGAGGGTGGTCGCACCGTGGCCGACGGCCACGTCCTTGGCCTGGATCGTCGCGGTCACCGGGCGATTGTCTCAGCCCGGGGGCAGGCACCAACTCATCGAGCAGGCGCCCGCCCCACACCGCCGTTCCGCCGGTCGCGGGCCTCTCGGGCGGACCACGGTCAAGACCAGGTATGCAGTCGGTCAAGATCTCGTCAGGATCCCTGGCCAGCCCTTGCGCTGGCCGGGCGGGGTGGGCCGTACTGGTTCTGACCGCACCCGATCTCGGGTGATCAGGCCAGAGGAGGTCTGCGATGTCCGATCCACGAGTGCCCGTGGCCGCGCTGTGGGAGTGGCAGTTCAGGGGCCTGTGCCGCACGACCAGTCCCGACACCTTCTTCCATCCCGAGGGCGAGCGCGGCCCCTCGCGCGCGCGTCGGGAAGCCCGCGCCAAGGCCATCTGCGAGCAGTGCCCGGTCGTCGTCGAGTGCGGCGAGCACGCCCTGGCCACGCAGGAGCCCTACGGCGTCTGGGGCGGGATGACCGAGGAGGAGCGCCAGGCGATCTACCGCGAGCGGGAGGCCGCCCGCCCCGCCTGACCGTCGCTCACAGCACCCCCGGCCCCGCCCGCGGGCCGGGGCCCACGGCATACCCCTCACTCCGCGAAGAGCTGCAGCTCGGTCGCGAACCTCCTCAGCACGCGCATCAGCTCGTCCAGGTCGGGGTCGCGGGCGATGACCATGCCGTCGGAGAGCAGGGTCGCGCGCCAGTCGCGGCGGGGCGCGCCGACCGGCAGCAGGTCGACGACGCAGACCTTGTCGCCCTCCTCGCGCAGCAGCCGGTCGAGGCCCTCGATGCGCGAGATGCGGCCCGAGCCCTGCGCGCGCTTGAAGATGCTGGCCGCGTTGTAGCGGTGCCCCAGGGGCGGCGCGGTGCCGGTCGTCACCGCGAGCGCCCACGTGACGAAGAGGTCGGCGTCGGTGGCGTAGTTCATGACGTCGACGGTGCGGGCCCCCGGCGGGCGGGCGCCGATCTCGCCGAAGACGACCTCGCCGTCGGCCATGCGGTACCACTCCATGTGGGTGAAGCCGGAGGTGTGGCCGAGCGCCCGGATGACCTGCCGACCCATCTCGATGCCGTCGGCCAGGTCGGGGTCGGTCTTGTCGCGCAGCGCGATCGTCATGGGGCTGACCCACTCGTGGCTGCGCTGCTCGAGGGGCCGCGGCTGGTACCAGCTGACGTTCTCGAAGAGGATGTCGCCGCCGCCGCAGACGGTGTCGTGCGTGAACTCCTCCCCCTCGACGAACTCCTCGACGCTGACACGCCGCACGTGGGCGAGCATCGGCTGCACCTCGGCCAGTCGCGTGGGGGTGTCGACGCGGTAGGTGTCGGCCGAGCCGGCGCCGTCGACGGGCTTGACGATGAGCGGGTAGCCGACGACCTCCGCCGCCTCCCAGACCTCGGCGACGGTCTCGGCACCGGCGTGCCGCGGGGTGCGGATGCCGGCCTCGTCGAGCACCTTCTTCATCACCTCCTTGTCGCGGAAGCGGGTGGCCTGCTCGACGGTCATGCCGGGCAGCCCGAGGTGCTCGCGGATGGTCGCGGCGAGCACGACGTAGGGCTCCCAGAGGCACTCGACCTGGTCGATCCGCACGTTGCGGGCCAGGCCGGTGAGCGCCTCGAGCACGCGGCGGGTGTCGGCCAGCGGCACGTGCTCGTAGTGCGCCAGGTGGTCGCGGGCCGTGGCGGGCATCGCGTCGACCGGCTGGTCGCCGATGCCGATCACGGTCGCGCCGGTGCGGGCGAGCGCGCGGGTGAAGAAGCCGATCTCCAGCGGGAAGCCGGGCGAGATCATCAGGACGTTGGTCATCGGCCCTACTCCGCCTCGACCAGCTCGACGCGGACGCGCGAGACGATGAGGTCGAGGGCCTCGCGGACCACGTCGGTGTCGCGGTGGCGGACGGTGATGAAGCCCTCCCCCTCGTAGGTCCCGGACGCCGGCGTGCCCGGCGGCGGGATGCGGGAGTCGACGACCATGTCCCCGAGCCGAGGGCCCACCTCGTCGAGCCCGTGGACCGCGCGGACCCGGCCCCGCCCCATACCCCGGAGGTATGCCGTGCCGCACGCGTAGGTGCGCTCGGGCCGGTCGAACTGCTCGAGGGTCATGAGCCGGGCGTAGAGGTCGAAGAAGTCGACGTCGTGGGCCAGGCCGATCATGCCGGCGAGCTGGGCGCCGGGCGGGCGGGCGCCGACCTCGGAGACGGCGACGGAGCCGTCGGGACGGGCGAACCACTCCATGTGCGAGATGCCGGTGCGCACGCCCAGCGCGGAGAGGGCTGCGGGGCCGATGCGGTGGATCTCGCGGTACTCCGGCCCGTCGATCGAGTGCGGCAGGATCACCTGCCACTGCATCCACGGGTTGCGCAGCACCTCCAAGGGCGGCGGGACGTAGTCGGCGATCGAGGAGAAGAGCGTGTCGCCGTTGATCGTCACCGCGTCGAAGGTGTGCTCGCGGCCGGTGAGGAACTCCTCCAGCAGCCACGCCTCCCCCGCGTCGCGCTGGGCCAGCTCGAGCCAGGCGTCGACGTCGGCGCGGGTGTCGAGGCGGAAGGTCGCCCTGGCCCCGGCACCGTCCGGCGGCTTCGCCACGACGGGCAGCCCGACGAGGTCGAGGAAGGCGAGCGCCTCCTCGGTGCGGTGGACCAGCTGGTGGCGTGCGCACGGCAGCCCGGCGGCGCGGAGCACGGTCTTCATCTGCGCCTTGTCGCGCACGTTGCGGGCGCTCTGCTCGTCCATGCCGGGTATGCCGAGCGCGTCCCGGACCTGCGCGAGCGGCACCTGCAGCTGCTCGAGGATGCCGACGAGGCGCTCGACCTCGCCGACCTGCGAGCGGAGCCCACGGACGGCGTCGGCGACCTGCTGCGGGTCGAGGCCGTCGGTGACCTGCCAGTGACCGGCGACCGCCTCCTTGAGCTCCGGGTCGAGCTGGTCCCAGGGCGTCGCGGTGATGACGGCGAGGCGGACCCCCGGCACGCGCGCCGCGGCCAGGACGAACCGGCGGGTGGCTTCCAGGAGGAACGGCGCGACGAAGGCGGCGGTGACCATGGCCGATCGTACCCAGGGGCCATGGTCACCGCACCCGGTCTCAGCTCGTGTGGTGCACCTCCGCGAGGTTGTAGACGGGCGTCTCCAGCCCCTCGAAGCGGGCCTTGAGCTGCAGCGCGAGATAGAGCGAGTAGTGGCGCGACTGGTGCAGGTTGCCGCCGTGGAACCACAGCGCCTCCTGCTGGGTGGGCTTCCACATGTTGCGCTGCTCGCCCTCCCACGGACCGGGGTCCTTGGTGGTGTCCGAGCCCAGGCCCCAGACCTTGCCGACCTTGTCGGCGACCTCCTGGCTGATGAGGTCGGCCGCCCAGCCGTTCATCGAGCCGTAGCCGGTGGCGTAGACGACCAGGTCGGCCGGGAGCTCGGTGCCGTCCTCGAGCACGACCGAGTCCTCGGTGAGGTGGTCGACCTGCCCGTGGACGAGCTTGACCTCCCCGTCCGCCACGAGCTCGGCGGCGCCCACGTCGATGTAGTAGCCCGACCCGCGGCGCAGGTACTTGAGGAACAGGCCCGACCCGTCGTCGCCCCAGTCGAGCCAGAAGCCGGCCTTCTCCATACGGTCGTAGAAGTCCTTGTCGCGCTCGCGCATCTGGTCGTAGAGCGGGATCTGGAACTCGTGGAGGATCCGGTAGGGCAGCGAGGCGAAGATCATGTCCGCCTTCTCCGTGGTGACGCCCGCCGCGACCGCCCGCTCGGAGTAGAGGTCGCCCAGGCCGATGTCCATGAGCGTCTCGCTCTTGACGATGTGCGTCGAGCTGCGCTGCACCATCGTCACGTCGGCGTCGTGCTCCCAGAGCGCGCCGCAGATGTCGAAGGCCGAGTTGTTGCTGCCGACGACCACGCAGCGCTTGCCGGCGTAGGCGTCCGGGCCGGGGTGGGCCGAGGAGTGGTGCTGGTCGCCGCGGAAGACGTCCTGGCCGGGCAGCACCGGGATGTTGGGCTTGCCGGACATCCCCGTGGCGAGCACGAGCTGCTTGGGGCGCAGCGTCAGCGGCTTGCCCTCGCGCTCGACCTGGACCACCCACTCGCCGGCGTCCTCGTGGTAGTCCGCGTGCGTGGCCAGCGTGCTGCCCCAGTAGGGCACCTCCATGACCTTCGTGTAGGACTCGAGCCAGTCGGCGATCTTGTCCTTGGGGGCGAAGACCGGCCAGTTGTCGGGGAACTTGAGGTAGGGCAGGTGGTCGTACCAGACCGGGTCGTGCAGGCAGAGCGACTTGTAGCGGCTGCGCCACTGGTCGCCCGGCCGCGGGTGCTTGTCGATGACGAGCGAGGGCACGCCGAGCTGGCGCAGCCGCGAGCCGAGCGCGATGCCGCCCTGGCCGCCGCCGATGACGAGCACGTAGGGCTGCTCGGCGCTCCCGAGGCTCTCGGCCTCGCGCTGCTTCTTCTCCAGCCAGGTCAGGCGGTCCTTCGAGGCACCGTGCTCGGCGCCCATCGGCCGGCGGGTGCCGCGCGGCTCCTCGTGGCCCTTGAGCTCCTGCAGGGAGGTGAGGAAGGTCCACGCCCCCTCGTCCTTGAGCCGCATCAGGCCCCACCCGCGGCCGACCGCCGTCTCGAACTCGAACCACGCGGTGACCACGCCGTCCTCCTCGGTCGGCGGCTCTGTGGTGCGGAAGCCCGAGGGGCGGGTGGAGTCGAGGGTGTGGCGCAGCAGGTCGGCGACGCCCTCGGGGTTCTCCACCGTGGTGATGTTCCAGGTGAAGGAGACCAGGTCGCGCCAGAACGAGGTGGGCGCGAACATCTCGCTCGCGCGCTCCACGTCACCGGCGGTCAGGGCCTCCTCGAAGGCGGCGAACCAGGCGTCCACCCGGGACTGCGGGTCGGTCGCCTCCGTCGTCGTGGGCAGGGTCTGGGTCATGGATGCTCCTCTCACGTCGTTGTGATCTGACGCACACTAGTCGGCGGCCGGGCGGCGCGACAGGGGTCGACGGGGGCGGGTGCGACACGGCAGAATGGGTCGGTTGGCGCGCGGTCGAGGTTGACGCGCCCTACGGTCGAGGGCGGACCAGGCCGCACGCGTGCGGCATACCCGGCGATCACCAGAGGACCGAGATGACCGAACCGTCCGCCCCTCCCTCCCCCGACGCACCCGGCGCCCCTGGGGCTCCTGACGCGAAGGCGCAGCGGGCCGCCAAGCTCGCGGTGACCGCCTTCCCGCTGCTGATCATCGGCGGGGCCGTGGCGGCGTATGTCGCGCCCGGCGCCTTCGACGGGTGGTCGGTGCACGTGACCACCGCGCTGATGGTCATCATGTTCGGGATGGGGCTGACCCTGACGCTGCCGAACTTCGCGCTGGTGGCGAAGAGGCCGCTCGTGGTCTTCGCGGGCGTGGCGATGCAGTACACCGTGATGCCGCTGCTCGCCCTCGGCATCGCGACCGTCCTCGACCTGCCGCCGGCGCTGGCTGCCGGACTGATCCTCGTGGGGTCCGTCCCGGGCGGCACCTCGTCGAACGTCGTCACCTACCTCGCCCGCGGGGACGTGGCCCTCTCGGTGACGATGACCGCGGTCTCGACGCTGCTGGCGCCGCTGCTGACGCCGTTCATCACGCTGTGGCTGGCGGGTCAGTACCTGCCGGTGCCGGTCGGCGACATGGCGATGTCGATCGTGAAGATCGTCGTCATCCCGATCGCGGCGGGTCTGATCCTGCGCGCGCTGCTGCCGCGCGTCGTGGACCGGCTGCTGCCGGTGCTGCCGTGGATCTCGGTGCTCGGCATCACCTTCGTCGTCATCGCGGTCGTCTCCGCCTCCAACGCCGTGCTCACCGCCGCGGGCCTGACCCTCGTGCTCGCGATCCTGCTCCACAACGGGCTCGGGTATGCCGTGGGCTACGCCCTGGCGACGCTGCTGCGGTATCCGGTGTCGTCGCGGCGGGCGGTCTCCGTCGAGGTGGGTATGCAGAACTCCGGCCTCGCCGCGGGGCTCGCCACCCAGTACTTCTCCCCCGAGGCCGCGCTGCCGGGCGCCTTCTTCTCGGTGTGGCACAACATCTCGGGAGGGCTGCTGGCGTCGTTCTGGGGCCGGCGGCCGGTGAAGGACGAGGAACGTGAGGTGGAGAGGGTCGAGCGCTAGGGGCTGGGTCGAGGGTTCTGCTCCCGATAGACGCACATGCCGCCGTCGCCCGGGTAGCGCCCGCCGCAGTCGTCGGCAACCGCCTGCTCCGGGCTCCCGTAGTCCGCCGCCCAGTAGAGGTCGTCGCACGCCTGCATGTCACCGCCCCGGCACGCGGTCGCGAGGGCAGCCAGGGCCGCTGCGTCCGCCTCGGCCTGGCGGCGTTCCTCTGCCTCGCGATCTCGCTCCTGCTGCTCCCACTCCGCCTGCAGCTCGCAGTTGCCGTAGGCACCTTCACCGACCCGGCCGCCACACGTCATGGCGAACGCCTCGTAGTCGGACCCGGGGGCCGAGCTCCACCACAGGTCGTCGCACGCACCCAGGTCGCCTGCGGCGCAGGCGTCGTAGAGGGCGTCGAGCGAGGCGTCGTCGCCGTAGGCCTGCGGTCCGAAGCTCCAGTCGTCGAAGTCCGGCGCCCAGTCATCGGGGAGGGTTCCGAAGGTGGGGTCGCAGTCGGCGTCGACCTCCTGAGGATCGTCCAGGATCTTGTCGACGCTGGCGCGGAGCGCGTCGGTGGTGAAGAGGAGTGGCACCATCTGCAGCTGGCTGGCCTCCTGGACCATGAGTGTGGCCACACCTGCCACCTCGCCGGTCCGCGTCAGCGCGGGACCCCCGGAGTTGCCACGGTCCAGGGCGCCGTCCCCCCGGATGGCCTCACGGGTGGACCCCGACCGCTGGAAGCTGATGATCGTCGAGGGCGTCACGGCGAAGTCCCCCCTCGGGGCGGGATACCCCAGGGAGACGACCTCCTGACCCTCGCGCAGGTCGTCGGTCTCGGCCCACGGCAGTGGGTCCGGCAGCCCGCCGTCGTCGACCCGGATGACGGCGACGTCCGGCTCCAGATGACCACCGATGACGGTTCCCGAGAGCCGGGTCCGCCCGTCCCTGCTGACCAGCTCCGGAGTCGGGTCATTGCTGACCACGTGCCAGTTGGTCACCAGGTGCTGGTTATCGAGCACCCACGCGGTTCCCGACGACTCGACCTGACAACCGGCGGTCTCGACCTTGAAGACGGAGTCCCCGTACTTCTGCGCCAGCTCGGCGTTGTCGAGCTCCTCCGGCTCTTGGGTCGGCTCGGGCTCGGGAGCCGAGGTCGTGGCGGCCACCGGGTCTGCCACCGCCAGCGGCTGGTCAGGAGTGTCGTCCATGCCCATGCCCATACCGACGAAGAGACCGACACCGCCGACGATCGCGGCCAGCAGGACCCCGACCAGGACGAGACCGATCGAGCGCAGACCGTTGGACGAGGGCCTCGCGCCAACGTCTTCGCCGCCGTCGTGCTCCGAGTGGAACACCGCCATCCCTGGCACCCCTTCTGCTGCAGCCCACGCCACCCGATGAGCCCCTCGTCCAAGAATATCGCCGCCCCGACGCGGCCACGTCCGCCGATCCTGACCAGCTCGGCGTGCCTGTGCAGGTCTGTCGGTGTTCGAACATATGATCGAGGTATGCAGCAGCCGTTGGGGACGGTGCGGCCGCCGAGGGGGACGGAGTCGGCGGCCGGTCACTCCTGGCTGCTGGCCGAGCTTCCCGCGGACGTGCGGCGTCCGGAGCTGGTGCAGGACGACCTGGTGGTCGAGTCGTTGGGGTGGATCTCCCGGGCGGTGTCGGATCTGGAGCGGTCCCGGTTGGTGATGGCCACGGAGGCGGTGGACCGGGGGTTGCACCTTGCCGGGGGGTTCTCGGTGGTGGACTGGCTGGCGCTGCGGTGTCCGGACCTGGAGCGGCGGGCGTTGATGGACCTGGCGCGGTTGGCGCAGGCGGGTCGTGAGCCGGTGCACGCGCCGTTGATCGAACGCGTCAAGTCCGGTGACATGAGCTTGGCGCGGGCGGCGAGGTTGCACCGCGCGTTGCAGCGGGTGCGGCCGGGCATGCCTCCGGAGGAGTACGCCGCGGCGGTCGAGCTGCTCGCCAAGGCCGGGTCCGACCCGGTGTTCGACGAGAAGGACATCTCCCGGATCGTGGACCGGCTCGTCGCGCAGTGCGTGGACGAGCGGGACCACGAGGCGAAGGCCCGCAAGAAGCACGCGATGCGGGGCATCTACGAGTCGAGCCTGGCCGACGGGTCGGTGAAGCGGTGGATCATCACCTTCGGTGACGACGCCGACTACGAAGCTGCGAAGGCGATCATCGACTCCCCGCTGGCGGCGCCGGCGTCGAAGGAGGAGCAGGACGCCACGGGCGAGCTGGACCTGCGGACGGCGACCCAGCGCAGGTACGACGCGTTCCTGACCGTGCTCCGCCGTGGTGTCGCCGGGACCGAGGGGCAGCCGACCACGCCGAAGGCGATGCTGATGGTGACGTTGGACTTCGAGACGCTCAAGCGGCAGCTGTCCGAGTCCGGTGGCCACCTGCCCGGCGTCGGGTCGACCCTGGCGGGGACCCCGTTGCGGGCCGAGGCGATCCGCAAGCTGGCCTGTGAGGCCGACATCATCCCCGTCGTCCTGGGTGGACCGTCGGAGATCCTCGACCAGGGCCGCCGCAGGCGCCTCGTCACACCAGCCCAGCGCGTCAGGTTGGCCGCGCGTGACCGGGGGTGCACCATTCCGGGGTGCACCGTGCCCGCGACCTGGTGCGACGCCCACCACGTCGTTCCGTGGGCGATGGGTGGCCGATCAGACCTCAGCAACTACGCCCTGCTGTGTCCGAGGCACCACACGTTCGTGCACGACCGCAACCTGACGGCGACCGTGACCGATCTCGGTGTTCGGTGGCATCTGAGATGACCCCGCCCCGAGCCCGGCCCCACACCGGCCGGGCGATGAGGCATGCGCGAGTGGCAGAGTGAAACCGTGATCCTCCCGCCCGTCCGCGACCCGCGCATGATCACCATCCGGCGCGGCGGCACGCTCACGGACGAGCACCACTCGCTTCTCGCGCTGTGGGCGGCCGACTGCGCGGAGCACGTGCTGCACCTGTTCGAGCAGGAGGTCCCCGGCGATTCCCGGCCGCGCGAAGCGGTCGAGGCGGCCCGGGCCTGGGCCCGAGGCGAGCTGCCCATGACGCGGGCCCGCGCGCTCGGCGGTCACGCGATGGGAGCCGCGCGACACCTGCGGGGAGCACCGCGCTTCGCCGCCTACGCCGCCGGCCAGGCCGCCTGCGTCGGCCACGTCGCGGAGCACGACCTTGGCGCCGCGGCCTACGCGATCCGCGCCGTCCAGGCCGTCGCCGCGAATGAGGAGGCCGACCGCCTCGCAGAGCGTGACTGGCAGCGCGCTCAGCTCCCCGACCCGGTGCGCGCGCTCGTCCTCGACGACCAGCTCCGCCGCGACGAGCTCTGCTGGTCGGTCTTCCGAGACTGACGCGCCGCAAACGACCGATTCCTGACTCAAAACTCTAACGATACGTCAAGGAGCAGGAATATTCCTGCCGAAATGCGTACAGGTTTCTCCCAGATAC
This sequence comes from Ornithinimicrobium humiphilum, assembly GCF_006716885.1. Lineage (NCBI taxonomy): Bacteria > Bacillati > Actinomycetota > Actinomycetes > Micrococcales > Ornithinimicrobiaceae > Ornithinimicrobium > Ornithinimicrobium humiphilum. Next base: position 790,611 of record NZ_VFPU01000001.1, on the reverse strand, counting down.
GTATTTGGGCCTCCATCCGTGCAATGGTGGAAGTCCCCCAGACCGAGGAGGTCTGAAATTGTCAGAAAATCCAGTTCCCGTCGCTTCCCTCTGGGAGTGGCAGTTCGACGGCCTGTGCCGTACCACCAACCCCGACACCTTCTTCCATCCCGAGGGCGAGCGCGGTCCGTCGCGCCGTCACCGCGACGAGCGAGCCGTCGCCATCTGCCAGCAGTGCCCCGTCATCCAGCAGTGCCGCGAGCACGCGCTGACCGTCCGTGAGCCCTACGGGGTCTGGGGCGGGATGACCGAGGAGGACCGCGAGGCGTTCTACCGCGAGCAGGACACCGGCCAGCTGGCCTGATCCGCTCCCGCACCCGTGACGCCGGATCTCCCGGCGCCCCGAAACTTCGTTTTCCGCTTACCAGCCCCGCCAGCGCGGTCGGACCTTCTCCACGAAGGCGCGCACCCCGCCGCGGAAGTCCTCGCTGCCGTAGACCCGGGAGATCATCTCCTCCTCGGGCTGCGGCAGCGGGACCCCTCCGGTGGCGCGCAGCATGCCCCGCGAGGCCCACAGGGTCAGCGGCGCGTGCGCGGCCAGCCGGTCGACCACGTCGGCCACCAGCTGATCGAACCCGCCCTCGGGCGCCACCTCCTGGACGAAGCCCAGCTCGTGCATCCGGGAGGCGGGCAGCAGCCTGCCCAGCAGCAGCAGCTCTCCGGCCGTGCCGCGGCCCATGAGCCGCACCAACCGGTCGACGTTGGCCTGCGACAGGCAGTTGCCCAGGGTGCGCGCGATCGGCACCCCGAAGACCGCCGAGGCGTCGGCCACCCGCAGGTCGCACGCGGCCGCGAGCGCCAGCCCGCCGCCGACGCACGCGCCCTCGACCGCCGCCACGGTGACGGCGTCCACGGATGCCAGCGTCGAGACGATCTCCTCGACGCGCGCCTCGTAGGCGACCCCGTCGGACCCGTCCTCGAACTCGAGGAACTGGCTGATGTCCGTCCCGGCGACGAACGCCCCTCCCGAGCCCCGCAGCAGCAGCACGCGCAGGCCCTCGTCGGCATTCACCTGCTGGCAGGCGCGCACGAGCCCGTCGTACATCTCCCAGGTCATCGCGTTGCGCGCCTCGGGCCGCGTCAGGGTCACGGTGAGCACCGGCCCGTCCACGGAGGTGGTCAGCTGCGCCATCAGGCTCCTTCGCCGTCGCGGGACGTGGTGGCCTCGGGTATGCCGTCGGGAGGCGAGTCTTCCGTGGCCTCCGCCCGCACGCTCTCGCGTCCGGGCAGCCCCAGTGTGCCGAGCACGCGCTCGGTGTCGGCACCCAGGTCGGGGCCGGGGTTGTCGCGGCGGGTCCGCAGCCGGCGGAAGTTCACCGGGCTGCCCAGCTGGCGCTGCGGCCCGAGCTCGTCGGACTCCGCGTCCCAGAAGAACTCCCGCTCCCGCAGGTGCTCGGAGTCGAAGACCTCGGCCAGCTCGGCGACGGGCGCGCAGGGCACCCCGGCCTCCTCGAGCAGGTCGAGCAGCTCCTGCGACCCCAGGGCACGGGTATGCCGTTCCAGGGCGGGGATGAGCTCGTCCCGGTGGTCGAAGCGCGTCTGGGAGGTCGCGTAGCGCTCGTCGGCCAGCAGGTCCTCCGCCCCGAGCACCCGGCACAGCGCCTCCCAGGTGGCGGGCGTGATCGCTCCGAAGGTGACGTAGCCGTCCCGGGTCGGCATGGCCTGGTAGGGCGCCTGCGACTGGTGCGCCGACCCGTGCCGTCCACCGGCGCGAGCGCCCCCGAAGTGCTTGCCCGCCTCCCACACCGCCAGGGACACCGCCGACTCGTAGAGCGAGACGTCGAGCACGTCACCGCGACCGGTCCGGTCGCGGTCGCGCAGCGCGGCCAGGATGCCGATCGTGCAGTAGAGCCCTGCCGAGAGGTCGGCGACCGGGATCCCGAGCTTGACCGGATCCCCGTCGGGCTCCCCGGTGATGCTCATCAGTCCCGACCGGGCCTGCGCCATGATGTCGAGCCCGGGCTGCGGAGCCAGCGGTCCCGTCTGCCCCCACCCGGAGGCGGAGCAGTAGATCAGCCGCGGGTTGCGCGCCAGCAGGTCATCGGGCCCGAGGCCCGCGCGCACGAGCGCGCCGGGGCGCAGGTTCTCGAGGAAGACGTCAGCGACGCCCACCAGGGCGAGCAGCGCCTCCCGGCCCTCGGGCGACTTGAAGTCGAGCGCCACCGACTCCTTGTTGCGGTTGAGCCGCAGGAAGGGCGAGGACCGCCCCTGCACCATCGGACCGACCTGACGTGTCGGGTCGGGCCGGTCCGGGGACTCCACCTTGATCACCCGCGCGCCGAGGTCGGCGAGCTGCATGGCGGCGAAGGGCGCTGCCATGAACACGCCGACCTCGACGACGGTGATGCCCTCGAGGGGTGCCGTCATCGCTCAGCCCCACCCCGGCACGACGAAGATCAGCCAGGTCACGATCGGCGCGATGATCACCATCGAGAAGCCCCAGATCATGAGCTGCTTGAAGACCCGGTCGCGCTCCTCCTCGGGGGCGTTGGCGACGACCAGGGCGCCCGACGTGGAGAACGGGCTCGAGTCGACGACCGAGGAGGAGATCGCCAGCGCGATGACCATCCCGATCGGGCCGACCTCGCCCGCGAGCAGGAAGGGCACGGCGAGCGGGATGAGCGCGCCGAGGATGCCGGTGGTCGAGGCGAAGGCCGAGACGACCGCGCCGATGAAGCAGATGACGATCGCGGCGACGAGCGGCGTGCCGAAGTTGGCGACCGCGTTGCCCAGCCAGTCGATCGTGCCCATGCGCTGCATGAGCTCGACGTAGGTGACGATGCCGGTGATCAGCAGCACGGTCGGCCAGGCGATCTTGGAGACCGCGCCCTTGTTGATCTTGGGGTTCACCAGCGAGATGACGACCGCGACGATGATCGAGGTGAAGCCGACGTCCCAGCCGAAGCCGAGCACCATGACCGACAGGAAGAGGATGCCGCCCAGCGTGACGATGCGCGGCAGGTCGAGGGACTCGTCCGGGGTGTCGTCCTTGTCGGAGTCGACCGGGGTGGTCTGCACCGCGACGTTGGTCGCGCGGCCAGAGCGGTCGCGCTGGCGCGGGCCGTCCGCGACGCCCCCGCCGGCAGGAGCGGCACCAGGACCGCCGGCACCGGCTCCGACGCCACCAGCCTCCGGGGCGTCCTCGACCGAGTCGACGCTCTCCCCCGTGCGGCTGTCGACCAGGCCCTCACCACGGTCGACCTTGCCGAGCAGGTTGCGGCCGCCGAAGAGCACGAAGCAGACGATGCCGAGCACGATGTTGAAGACCAACGACGCAGTGAAGAGCAGCAGCGGGCTGCCCGGCAGGTCGTTGCGGGCGACCACGCCGTTGGTGATGCTGCCGAAGATGCTCAGCGGCGAGAAGCCACCGGCCGTCGCGCCGTTGATGACCATGAGGCCCATGAGGAGCGGCTTGATGCCGTAGCGGCGGGCGAACGCCATACCCATCGGGGCGATGATCGCCACCGCCGCCGGCACGACCGCGCCGACCGCCGTGATGACCGCGGTGACGAAGAAGAACACCCACGGGATGAGCGCGACGCGGCCGCCGACCGACTTCACGGCCATGTGGACCAACCAGTCCACGGTGCCGTTGTCCTTGGCCAGCGCGAAGAGGTAGGTGACGCCGACCAGGATGAGGAAGAGGTCGGCGGGGAAGCCGCCGAGGATCGCGTCCCCGTCCTCCCCGGCGACGTAGGTGCCGATGAAGAACGCCGCCACGAGGGCGAGCGCTCCCATGTGCACGGGCCAGATCGTCGCGATAAGAAAGACCACGACGAGGCCGAGGATCGAGATGACCTCGGGAGACATGGATGCTCCTTTTGCCAGGGAATTCGGGGACACGCAGATGAACCGACAGGTGTTCCATCATGCGGAATACCTTTTTCAGTACGTGGTATACGCTGCAAGCCTGGCGAGTGCCCGTCAAGGGCCCTGTCAAAACTTTGCCGAATCTAGACAGAGAGGCTTCCTCCGCACATGGGACGTCATTTCCTCCAGATCCCTGGCCCCTCCCCGGAGCCCGACGCGGTGCTGCGCGCCATCTCGGCCACGACCATCGACCACCGCGGCCCGGAGTTCCAGCAGCTCGGCTCGCGCCTGCTCGAGGCGATCAAGCCGGTCTTCGGCACGACCAACCCGGTGATCATCTACAGCTCCTCGGGCACCGGTGCCTGGGAGGGCGCGCTGACCAACACCCTCTCCGTCGGTGACCGGGTGCTCTTCTACGAGACCGGGCACTTCGCCAGCCTCTGGATCGAGATGGCCACCCGCCTGGGCCTGCGCCCCGACGTGATCGGCTCCGACTGGCGGCACGGCGTCGACGCCGAGGCGATTGGCCAGCGGCTCGCCGAGGACACCGCGCACGAGATCAAGGCGGTCTGCTGCGTGCACAACGAGACCTCGACCGGCGTGACCAGCGACATCCGCGCCGTCCGCGAGGCGATCGACGCCGCCGGCCACCCGGCACTCCTGATGGTCGACACCATCTCCGGCCTCGCCTCGGCCGACTACCGCCACGACGAGTGGGGCGTCGACGTCACCGTCTCGGGCTCCCAGAAGGGGCTCATGCTGCCCCCGGGCCTGGGCTTCAACGCGGTGAGCGACAAGGCCGTCGAGGCCTCGAAGAACGGGGGTATGCCGCGCTCCTACTGGGACTGGGCGCCCATCCTCGAGGCCAACTCCCGCGGCTTCTGGCCCACGACGCCCTCGACCAACCTGCTCTTCGGCCTCGAGGTCGCGCTGCAGATGCTCGAGGAGGAGGGCATGGAGGCCGTCTTCGCCCGCCACCAGCGCCACGCCGCCGCCACCCGGGCCGCCGTCCGCGCCTGGGGCCTGGAGATCCTCTGCCTCGACGAGCGCTACTACTCGCCCGTCCTCACCGCGGTCGTCATGCCCGAGGGCCACGACGCCGACGCCTTCCGCAAGGTCGTCCTCGACCGCTTCGACATGTCCCTCGGCTCCGGCCTGGGACGGCTCGCGGGCACGGTCTTCCGCATCGGCCACCTCGGCTGGATCAACGACCTGACGCTCATGGGCACGCTCGCCGGCGTCCAGATGGGCCTGCACCTGTCCGGCGTCCCCGTCGCCGGCGACGGCGTCGCGGCCGCGATGGCGGTGCTGGAGGAGGAGGCCCGCGCATGACGACCACCGCTCCCCCGCCCGCCGCCCCCGGCACCACCGACGTCTCCGACCTCGAGCGCGAGCTGCGCGAGGCCGTCGAGGGCGAGGTCGGCTTCGACGACTACACCCGCCACCTGTTCTCGCGCGACGCGAGCATGTACACGCTGATGCCCGTCGCGGTCGTCTACCCCCGCAGCACGGCCGACGTCGCCGCCGCGGTGCGGATCGCGGCGCGGCACGGCATACCCGTCACGGCGCGGGGCGCCGGCACCTCGCTGGCCGGGCAGACCACCGGCGAGGGCCTGATCCTCGACCTGTCCCGCCACATGCGGCAGATCCGCAGCCTCGACCCCGAGGGGCGGGTCGCCGTGGTGCAGCCCGGCGTCGTCCAGGACGACCTCAACCGCGCCGCCGCGCAGCACGGGCTGATGTTCGGGCCCGACACCTCCACCTCCAACCGCGCCACGATCGGCGGGATGATCGGCAACAACTCCGCCGGCTCGGGGTCGCTGCGCTACGGCATGACGATCGACCACGTGCGCTCGCTCGAGGTCGTGCTGGCCGACGGCACCGTCACCCGGCTGGGGCCGCTGACCGAGGAGGAGCGCTCCACGCGGGCGCAGGAGCCGGGCCTCGCCGGCGCGATCCACCGCGGCCTGCCCGAGATCGTCGAGGCGCACCGCGAGGCGGTCGAGGAGGGCTTCCCGCCGTTCTGGCGGCGCGCGTGCGGCTACCGGCTCGACCGGATCGCCCGGGCGGGCGAGGACGAGCCCTTCGACCTGGCCAAGTTCGTCGTCGGCAACGAGGGCACCCTCGTCATCGTCACCGAGGCCGAGGTCGACCTCGTGCCGAAGCCGCGGCACACCGTCTTCGCCGTCGGGCACTTCACCAGCCCGCAGAAGGCGATCGAGGCGACGACGGACGCGCTCGCGCTCGACCCCGCGCAGGTCGAGCTCATGGACCGCACGATCCTCGACCTCTCGCGCAGCAAGATCGAGTACGCCGGTCTCGGGCAGGTGCTCGTCGGCGACCCCGACGCGCTGCTCTTCGTCTCCTTCACCGGCGACGACCTCGACGAGCTGACCGCCAAGGTCGAGCAGGTCGCGCAGGTGTGGGAGGAGCACGGGCACGGCTACGCCACGCTGCGGCTGCTCACCCCCGCCGACCAGAAGGACCTTCTGAAGGTCCGCAAGTCCAGCCTCGGCCTGCTCATGGCCGCCAGCCAGGGCACCAGCCGGCCGCTGGCGTTCGTCGAGGACACCGCGGTGCCGCCGGAGGTGCTGGCCGACTACACCACCCGCTTCAAGGAGATCCTCGACGAGGAGGGGATGACCGCCGGCTTCTACGGGCACGCGTCCGTCGGCTGCCTGCACATCCGGCCGTTCGTCGACCTGGCCGATCCCGAGGGTGTCGCCAAGATGCGCCGCGTCGCGGTGCGGGTCAAGGACCTCGTGCGGGAGTTCGGCGGGGTCAACTCCTCCGAGCACGGCGACGGCCTGGCCCGCAGCGAGTTCAACCGCGAGATCTTCGGCGACGACCTCTACGAGGCGATGCGCGAGGTCAAGGCCCTCTTCGACCCGGCCGGCACGCTCAACCCCGGCAAGATCGTCGACGCGCCGCCGATGACCGAGAACCTGCGCGACGCCCAGCTGCCGCCGGCCCCCGAGCTGCGCACCCGTCTCGACTTCTCCGTGACCGGGGGTATGCGGGGTGCCGCGGACCGGTGCATGAACATCGGGCTCTGCCGCAAGACCGAGGTCGGCGCGATGTGCCCGTCCTACATGGCCACCTTCCAGGAGCAGGACTCCACCCGCGGGCGGGCCAACGCCCTGGTCAAGGCGCTCTCGGAGGCCGACCCCAAGGCCGCGCTCGGCGACGAGCGGCTGCACGAGGTGCTCGATCTCTGCCTGATGTGCAAGGCCTGCAAGTCGGAGTGCCCGCTCGGCGTCGACATGGCCAAGCTCAAGAGCGAGACCCTCTCCCACCACCACGACCTGCACGGCGTGCCCGCGCGGTCGCGGGTGTTCGGGCGGATCCGCAGCCTCAACGCGCTCGGCTCGCGGATGGCCGCGGTGGCCAACCGCGCCGGCCGGGTCGGGCCCGGTCGCAAGGCCATGGAGAAGGCGCTGGGTATCGCGGCGGAGCGCCCGCTGCCGACCTTCCACGCGATGAACCTCGTCCGGTGGTTCGGGAGGCGGTCCACCTCCGCCCCGGCCACGCCGACCGGGACGGTGCGCTTCCTGGCCGACTCGTTCACCTCGTTCACCGAGCCCCACATCGGGCGGGCCGCGATCGAGCTGCTCGAGCGGGCCGGCTGGGAGGTCGACCTCGTCAGCTCCGGCTGCTGCGGCCGCTCGGCCCTCTCCAAGGGCCTGGTCGACGAGGCCAAGGCCCGCGCGGCCGACCTCGTCGCGACGCTGGCCGACGGCCCGGCGGACGCCCCGGTCGTGGGCTGCGAGCCGTCGTGCCTGTTCACGCTGCGCGACGAGACGCTCTCGATGCTTCCGGGCGACGAGAACGCCGCGTCGGTCGCCGGCCGGGTGCGCCAGGTCGAGGAGCTGCTCGGCGAGGCGATCGAGTCCGGCGCGCTGGAGCTGGCTCCCGACTCCTGGCTCGCCGGGCGCCGGATCCTCTACCACGGCCACTGCCACCAGAAGGCCGAGGTCGGGACCGCCGCGACGCTGGCGCTGCTGCGCCGGATCCCCGGTGCGGAGGTCGTCGAGGTCGACGCCGGCTGCTGCGGCATGGCCGGCTCGTTCGGCTACGAGGCCGAGCACTACGAGATCTCGATGCAGATCGGCGAGGACCGGCTCTTCCCAGCGGTGCGCGCCGAGGACGAGCGGACCGTCATCTGCGCCACCGGCACCTCCTGCCGCGAGCAGATCTTCCACGGCACCGAGCGCAACGCCTGGCACCCCGTCGAGCTCGTCCGGGAGGCGCTGGTCCCCGGCGGCGACCGGTCGGCCGACCGCGGGCCCGCCGACGAGCGGATGCGCTGACCCGCCGGTCGAGCCGACCCGGCGGGTCCGACCTGACCGGGCTGACCTGGCACCGACCCACACCGACGCACCTGACCCGCACCACCGCATACCGACCCGAGGAGCTCCCCATGACCCTGGACCTGGACACCGCCCGCCGCCTGATCGCCGGCACCCGCAGCGCCGCCCACGAGCGCGGCCTCAAGCCGCTCACCGTCGTCGTGCTCGACGCCGGCGGGCACGTCGTCGCCGCCGAGCGCGAGGACGGCTCGTCGGCGAAGCGTTTCGAGATCGCCCACGGCAAGGCGTACGGCGCCGTGTCGATGGGCCTCGGCTCGCGTGCCCTGATGGACCGCGCCGAGCAGCAGCCCTACTTCATCGCCGCCGTCACCTCCGCGGTCGGCGGCTCGCTCGTGCCCGTGCCCGGCGGCGTGCTCGTGCGGGACGGCGACGGGACCCTGCTCGGCGCCGTCGGTGTCACCGGCGACACCTCCGACAACGACGAGGCGGCCGCGGTCGCCGGCATCGGGGCCGCCGGCCTGACCGCGCAGCCCGCCGCCTGAGGACGGGGTCGGCGAGGTGGGCGAGCTGGTGCTGCTCCTCCTCGTCGGCGTCCTCTCGGGCGTCACCACGGTGCTCTTCGGCTTCGGCGGTGGCTTCGTCACCGTGCCCGTGGTGATCTGGGCCAACGCGGCCCTCGGCACCGACGCGCCGACGGTGGCCGTGGCGACCTCCTCGGTCGTCATGGTCGCCTCGGCCGCGGTCGCCGCCGCGGCCACCCGGCGCGACGTGCTCGCCCGGCTCGGCCGCAGCGGGAGCCTGCTCGTCCTGCTCGGCGTCGGCGGCGCGGTCGGGGCGCTGGCCGCCCGCACCGCACCGGGGCAGCTCATCACCTGGGCGTTCATCACCTACCTGACGATCACGATCGGCGACGTGGTGGTGCGCAAGGGCTTCGTGCGGCCGGTCCGCACCGCCCCCGAGCAGACCGAGGGCTCGGCGCTCCCCCGCTGGCTGGGGCTGCCGATCGGGGCGCTCGCCTCCTTCCTCGGCGTCGGCGGCAGCATGATGACCGTCCCGCTGCTGCGCCGCTCCGGCCTGGGCATGCACTCCGTCGCCGCCCTGGCCAACCCGCTCACGCTGGCGATCAGCCTCCCGGCCACGGTCGTCTTCCTGCTCGGCAACCCCGTCGGCACCGCCGGGTCGACGACCACCCTGCTCGGCGCCGTCGACGTGCGCTCGGCCGCCCTGCTGCTCGCCGGCGGGTTGCCGGCCGTGGTGATCCTGCGCCGCCGCCCGCCACGGATCGGCGACCGCGTGCACGCCGTCGGCTACATCGGGCTGCTCCTCGTCGTGCTGGCCACGATGGTCGTCTCCACCCTCCGCTGACCGGTCCGACGTGACCCGCGGTCGCCGCGACGCCGAGCGCCCTGGCTACCCTGCAGGCGTGAGCACCGAGGGACTGCGACGCGCGCTGGAGCTCATGGAGGCCGCGGGGGTGAGCCGGCCGGCACGCGAGGCCTTCGCGCTGCACTACCGCGAGCTAGAGAGCGGCGCGACCGGCCTCGTCCGCGAGGACACCATCGCGCCCCTCGACGACCCCGTGCTGCTGGCGGACGTCGAGGCCACCCCCGACGAGGAGGCCGAGGCGCTCTCGGCCACCGCGGTCCTCAAGCTCAACGGCGGGCTCGGCACCTCGATGGGCCTCGCCGGCCCCAAGTCGCTGCTCCCGGTCCGCGGCGAGCTGACCTTCCTCGACCTCACCGTCCGCCAGGTGCTCGCCGCCCGCGAGCGGACGGGGGCGCCGCTGCCGCTGGTCCTGCTCGACTCGTTCAGCACCCGCGACGCCACCCTCGCGCACCTGCGGCGCCATCCCGACCTGCCGGTGCACGGCATACCGCTGGACGTCCTGCAGAGCCAGGAGCCCAAGCTGCGCGCCGACGACCTCACCCCCGTGTCGTGGCCGGCGGACCCGCGGCTGGAGTGGTGCCCGCCTGGCCACGGCGACCTCTACCCGACGCTGCTGTCGACCGGGCTGCTGGCCACCCTGCTGGAGGCCGGCTACCGGCACCTCTTCGTCTCCAACATCGACAACCTCGGGGCGGTGCCCGACGGGCGCGTGGCGGCGTGGTTCGCGCGCAGCGGCGCCGGCTACGCCGCCGAGGTGTGCCCGCGCACGCCGATGGACCGCAAGGGCGGCCACCTCGCGCGGCGTCGCTCCGACGGTCGCCTCGTGCTGCGCGACACCGCACAGACCGCGCCCGAGGAGATGCACCACTTCACCGACGAGACGCGCCACCCCTGGGTGCACTGCAACAACCTGTGGTTCGACCTCGAGCGGCTGCGCGGGGTGCTCGTCGAGCACGACGGCGTGCTGCCGCTGCCGCTGATCCGCAACGCCAAGACCGTCGACCCGGTCGATCCCACCTCGCCGCCCGTCGTCCAGGTCGAGACCGCGATGGGCGGGGCGATCGAGCTCTTCGACGACGCGGTGGCCCTCGGCGTGACGCGGGAACGCTTCCGGCCGGTGAAGACCACCAACGAGCTGGTCCTGCTGCGCTCCGACGTCTACCGGCTCGACGACGACTCCCGCCTCGTGCAGGAGCCGACCGTGGCGCCCGTCGTGACGCTCGCCAAGCAGCACTACGGGGCGGTCGCCGACCTCGACGCCCGGATGCCCCACGGGACGCCGTCGCTGCGCGGGGCGCGCACGTTCACCGTCGAGGGCGACTGGTCCTTCGGGTATGACGTCACCGTCCACGGCGAGGTCACGCTCGGTCCCGAGGGTGGCCGGGTGCCCGACGGGGCGGTCCTCGGAGAGGCCTGAGGGCCGCCCTGCGCTCAGCCGTGGACGGGCCCCGCGGGGCCGCCCGCCCGCTCCAGCACGAGGAACGCCGGCTCCCCCATGCCCGCCGCGGCGAAGTCGTCCCGGACCGTCCGGACGGTGACGTCCAGCGCCTCCCGGCGCACCAGTGCGATCGCCGAGCCGCCGAAGCCGCCGCCCGTCATCCGGGCCCCCAGGGCACCCGCCCGCAGCGCGGCCGTCACCGCGGTGTCGAGCTCGGGGCAGGACACCTCGTAGTCGTCGCGCAACGAGTCGTGGGACGCGCAGAACAGCCGGCCGACCTCCTCGAGGTCCCCGGCGCGCAGGGCGTCGGCGCACCGCCGGACCCGCTCGATCTCGGTGACCACGTGACGCACCCGCCGGCGCACCCGTTCCTCCTCCAGCCGGCCGAGAGCCTCGTCCAGCCCGGTCGGGTCGACCTCCCGGAGGCTGGCGACACCGAGCAGCCGGGCGGCCTCCTCGCAGTCGCGGCGGCGCGCGCCGTACTGCCCGTCCACCAGCGCGTGCGGGGCGCGGGTGTCGATGACGAGCAGGTCGAGCCCGTGCTGCTCCAGCTCCAGCGGGACGTGCTCGACCGACCCGTCGCGGCAGTCGAGCAGGAGCGCGTGACCCTCGCGCGCCCGGAGGCTGATCGCCTGGTCCATCCCGCCGGTGGGGGCGTCGGCGATCTCGTTCTCGGCGCGGCGGCAGGCGTCGGCGAGCACCGCCCGGCCGGCGTCGTCGGCGAGCAGCCCGAGCCCGAAGACGCCGTCGGCAGCGGCCGCGACGCTCGCCTCGAGGGCCGCGGAGCTGGACAGCCCGGCCCCGAGCGGGACGTCGGAGGTGAGGACGAGGTCGAGCCCGCCGACCGGCATACCCGCCTCGCGCAGGGCCCACAGCACCCCGGCGACGTAGGCTGCCCACCCCTGCGGATGTCCCGGACGCACCTCCGCGAGGTCGACCTCGACGACCTCGCCGGGGACCTCGAGGGAGGCGACACGCAGCCGCCCGTCGTCGCGCGCCGCGGCCGCGACGACCGTCCGCCGGTCCAGCGCCACCGGCAGGCACAGCCCGTCGTTGTAGTCGGTGTGCTCGCCGATGAGGTTGACCCGACCGGGTGCCTGCCAGCGCCCCTGCGGGTCGTGCCCGAAGAGCGATCGGAAGGTCGAGGAGGGCTCCACGGGCGCCATGGCGGGAAGTCTAGAGTCGGACCACCGCGCGTTCCCCAGGAGGCACCATGAGCATCCACGGCACCGTCGTCGACCTGCGGGCCGGCGCCTACGAGGCCTCGGTCGGGCAGGTCGGCGCCACGCTGCTGACCCTCACCCACGGCGGCCGTCGCCTCGTCGACCCGGTGCCCGAGGACGCGCTGGACGACTCCTGGCGGGGCCGCACCCTCGTCCCGTGGCCCAACCGCGTGGCGGGCGGTCGGTATGCCGTGGCCGGCGCGACCTACGAGCTGCCGGTCAACGAGCACGCGACCGGCGCCGCGCTGCACGGGCTCGCGGCCTTCCAGCGGTGGGAGCTCGTGACCAGCACGACGAGCGCGGCCACGTTCGCGCTCGACCTGCCGGCCTCCTACGGCTATCCCTTCTCGATCGCGTGCCGGGTCGCCTACGAGCTCGACGCGGACGCGGGGCTGGGCATCACCGTCGAGGGCACCAACGTGGGCGAGCAGGCGGCACCCTTCGGGGCCTCGACGCACCCCTACGTCACCTGCGACGGCAGCCCGCTCGACGAGTGCACGCTCACCCTGCCCGCCCGCTCGGTCCTGCTCACCGACGGGCGGAGCACCCCGACCGAGCTCGTCCCGGTCAGCGAGGCGGACCTCGACCTCACCGACGCGCGCCCCCTCGAGGGCGTGTCGATCGACCACGCGTTCACCGACCTGCCCGGGGCCTGGGCCGTCGAGCTCACGCACCCGACCGCGCCCGGGGTGCGCGTGGAGAGCGGGGCGCCGTGGGTGCAGCTCTACACGGCCGAGCGCATCGGGCGCCGGGCGGCCGCGGTGGAGCCGATGACCTGCCCGCCCGACGCGTTCAACCGCGACCCCGAGGGTGTGCTGCTCCAGCCCGGCGAGAGCCGGAGCCTGGCGCTGCGGATCAGCGCCCTGCGGGGCTGAGACCTACGCCGGTCCGCGCCGCACCGGGAAGTCCCGGTGCAGCCGCTCGACCAGCTCGACCACGGCCACGGCGTCCCGCGGGTCGACCGGTGGCGGCGCCCCCTCGAGCACCGCTCGCACGACCCCCCGGTAGAAGTCGGCGTAGCGGCCCGGCTCCAGCGTCACCGGCCGTTCCTGCCCCGCGACGCCAGCCACCGCGGCACCCTCGTCGTGGCGCTCGCCGAAGCCCGGGTCGTCCGGCCGCGCGCCGTCCTTGAGCGCCGCCTCCTGCGAATCCAGACCCCAGGACAGGAAGCCGCCCTCGGACCCCACGACCTGGAAGCGCGGCCCGGGCAGCGGGGTCAGCGTGCTCATCCGCAGGTGCGAGACGGCACCACCGACGTGGTGCAGGACCACGAGGCTGTCGTCGTCGGCGCCCTCGCCCGGGCGGTGCCGCACGAGCTCGGCGGAGGCGTCCGCGACCGGCCCGAGCAGCTGGACGGCCTGGTCGACCAGATGGACGCCGAGGTCGTAGAGGACGCCCGCGCCGGTGTCGGCCCCGGCCTGCTTCCAGGCCTTCGCCTCGACCGGCTTCCACGTCTCGAAGCGAGACTCGAAGCGCCGCACGGTGCCCAGCGCACCCCCGTCGACGAGCCGGCGGAGGGTGCGGAAGTCACCGTCCCAGCGGCGGTTCTGGAAGACCGTGAGGACGAGACCACGCTCCTCCGCGAGCGCGACGAGCGCCGCCGCCTCCTCGGCCCGCACCGTCATCGGCTTGTCCACGACGACGTGCAGCCCGGCCTCCAGCGCCGCGGCCACCTGCTCGGCGTGCCGCTCCGGCGGGGTCGAGACGACGACGAGGTCGAGCTCGCCGGCGTGCTCGGCCAGGGCCGTCGCCAGGTCCGGCACCACCCGCGCCCCGGGGTGCTCGGCCGTCGCCGATGCCGCTCGTCCGGGGTCGGAGGTGACGATCACGTCGAGGCTCAGGTCGGGGTCGGCGGCGAGGAAGGGCGCGTGGAAGTAGCGGCCGCCCGAGCCGTAGCCGACGAGGGCGGTGCGGACGGTCACCGGACCGCCTGCTTTCCCCGGGTATGCCGTGCGTCCGCCTTCTCGACCGTGGGCGGCGCCGTGCTGCTCCGGACGACGATCTGCGGAGGCACGAGCACCTGCGGCTCGACCTTCTGCCCCTCCACCATCCGCACCAGCTGCCGGACGCCGACCTCGCCGGCCCGGCGGAACTCCTGCTCGACGGTGGTCAGGGCGGGGAAGAACCACTCGCTCTCGGGGGTGTTGTCGTAGCCGACCACGCTGAGGCCCTGCGGCACGCCGACGCCCTCCTTGCTCATGGCCGAGAGCAGCCCGAGCGCCATCTGGTCGTTGGCGACGAAGACGGCGGTCACCCCGGCCTCGCGCAGGGCGGCCCAGGCCGCGTGCCCGGACCTCGCCGACCAGTCCCCGGAGGTGGTCACCACCGGCTCGAGGCCGGCGTCGGCGAGCGCCGCCTCGAAGCCCACCGTCCGCAGCCGGGCCTCGGACCAGTCCGACGGGCCGGCCACGTGGCCGATCCGGGTGTGCCCCAAGCCGAGCAGGTGCTCGGCAGCGAGCGCGCCGCCGCGCTCGTTGTCGCTGGCCACCAGCGGGCGACCGGGCAGCCGGGCCTCCAGCGCCAGGACGGGCAGCTCGCGCGGGAGCACGGAGTCGACGAGCTCGGCCTGCTCGTCGGTCGGCGCGACGACCACCAGCCCCTCGACGTCGCGCTGCAGCAGGTCGTCGAGCAGCGAGCGCGCCTGGTCCATCCCCAGCCCCGCCAGCGAGACGGTGTGGGGCGTGTAGCCGCGCGCCCGCGCCGCCGCCTCGACCGCGCGGATGGTCGACGTCGGGCCGAAGTAGGCCCCCACGAAGGTCACCACCCCGACGACCCGGCTGCGGCGGGCGGCCAGGCTGCGGGCCGAGGCACTGGGCCGGTAGCCCAGCGCCACCATCGCCGCCCGCACCCGTTCGGCGGTCGCCGGCGCGACGTTGGGCGCGCCGTTGATGACCCGGGAGACGGTCTGGTGGGAGACGCCGGCCTCGCGCGCCACGTCATACATCGTGGGGCGTCGCCTCGTTGCTCCCATGGTGGTCATCCTTCCAGCGCACCGTTGCCCGGACCGTGAGGGGGGTCTCGCTGCCGGACCCCTTGACAGCCCCCATGTTGTGAGCGCTAACGTAGCGGCTCGAGTGAGCGCTCACAACCCTTGAGCTCAGGAGGCAGACGGGGGAGGAGCGCGCAACGACCTCAACGGCGAGGAAGGAGACCGATGAACCCCGCCGAAACTCTCCGGTCGACCAGCGGAGAGCCTGCCACGGACGGCACCGCCGCCACCCCCGACGCCCTCGTCGTCGGGGTCGACTACGGCACCCTGTCCGGTCGAGCCGTCGTCGTCCGCGTCCGCGACGGCCAGGTGCTCGGGTCCGGCGTCCACGCCTACCCGCACGCCGTGATGGAGCGCGAGCTCACCGCCGGCCCCGCCGCCGACGCGGGCAGCCCTGTCGTCCTGCCCCCGGACTGGGCGCTGCAGGTGCCGGCGGACTACGTCGACGTGCTCAAGGTCGCCGTGCCCGAGGCGCTGCGCCAGGCCGAGCGCGAGCACGGCGTGCGCGCCGAGCAGGTCGTGGGCATCGCCACCGACTTCACCGCCTGCACGATGGTCCCGACCACCGAGGACGGCACCCCGCTCAACGAGCTGCTCGACCTCGCCGACCGGCCGCACGCCTACGTCAAGCTCTGGAAGCACCACGCCGCCCAGCCGCACGCCGACCGCATCAACGCCCTGGCGCACGAGCGCGGCGAGCCGTGGATCCGCCGCTACGGCGGCCTGATCTCCTCGGAGTGGGAGTTCGCCAAGGGGCTGCAGCTGCTCGAGGAGGACCCCGAGGTCTACGAGCGCACCCGGCACTGGGTCGAGGCGGCCGACTGGATCGTCTGGCAGCTGTGCGGCAGCTACGTCCGCAACGCCTGCACCGCCGGCTATAAGGGCATCCTGCAGGACGGCGCCTACCCCTCCCGCGACTTCCTCGCGGCGCTCAACCCCGACTTCGCGGGCTTCGTCGACGACAAGCTCGCCCACCCGATCGGCGCCCTCGGCAGCCGCGCGGGCGGCCTGACCGCCGAGGCCGCCGCGTGGACCGGCCTGCCCGAGGGCATCGCGGTCGCCGTCGGCAACGTCGACGCGCACGTCACCGCCCCGGCGGCCAACGCCGTCGAGCCCGGCCAGATGGTCGCGATCATGGGCACCTCCACCTGCCACGTCATGAACGGCGACGTGCTGCGCGAGGTCCCCGGCATGTGCGGCGTCGTCGACGGCGGCATCGTCGACGGCCTGTGGGGCTACGAGGCCGGCCAGTCCGGCGTCGGCGACATCTTCGGCTGGTTCGTCGAGCACGGCGTGCCGGCCGGCTACCACGAGGAGGCGGCCGCCCGCGGCATCTCCACCCACGAGCTGCTCACCGAGCTGGCCGCGGCCCAGGAGGTCGGCGCGCACGGGCTCGTCGCGCTCGACTGGCACTCCGGCAACCGCTCGGTGCTCGTCGACCACGAGCTCTCCGGCCTGGTCGTCGGGCAGACGCTGGCCACCCGCGCCGAGGACACCTACCGCGCGCTGCTCGAGGCGACCGCCTTCGGCACCCGGGTCATCGTCGAGGCGTTCGACGGCGCCGGCGTCCCGGTCACCGAGCTCATCGTCGCCGGCGGCCTGCTCAAGAACCGCTTGCTCATGCAGATCTACAGCGACGTGACCCGCCTGCCGCTGTCGACGATCGCCACCGACCAGGGCCCGGCCCTCGGCTCGGCGATCCACGCCGCCGTCGCCGCCGGGCACTACCCCGACGTCCGGACGGCCGCGGCCGCGATGGGCAAGGTCCACCGCGCCGTCTACACCCCGGACGAGGAGCGTGCCCGGGTCTACGACCGTCTCTTCGCCGAGTACCGCCTGCTCCACGACCACTTCGGCCGCGGCGGCAACGACGTGATGCACCGGCTCCGGGCCCTGCGCCGCGAGGCCCTCGGCGTCGCGCCGGTCCCCGCGGCCGACCCCGCGCCGGCCGGGGCGGTGGCGCCGTGAGCCTCACCGCATACCCGCAGGAGGTCCGGGACGAGATCGCCCGCACCCGCGAAGTGGTCGCGCGCCTGCACGCCGAGCTCCCCCGCTGGGAGCTGGTCGTGTGGACCGCCGGCAACGTCTCGCAGCGCGTCCCGGGCGCCGACCTGTTCGTCATCAAGCCGAGCGGCGTCACCTACGACGAGCTCACGCCCGGGGCGATGGTGGTCTGCGACCTCGACGGCGAGCTGGTGGACGGCGACCGCTCCCCGTCCTCCGACACCGCGGCGCACGCCTACGTCTACCGGCACCTGCCCGAGGTCGGCGGCGTGGTCCACACCCACAGCACCTACGCCACGGCCTGGGCGGCGCGCGGCGAGGAGATCCCCTGCGTGCTGACGATGATGGCCGACGAGTTCGGCGGGCCGGTCCCGGTCGGGCCGTTCGCGCTCATCGGCGACGACTCGATCGGCCGCGGCATCGTCGAGACCCTGCAGCGATCCCGCAGCAGGGCCGTGCTCATGCAGAACCACGGCCCCTTCACCGTCGGCACGGACGCCCGCGCCGCGGTCAAGGCGGCGGTCCTCGTCGAGGAGGTCGCGCGCACGGTGCACGTCGCCCGCCAGCTCGGCGACCCGCTGCCCATCCCGCAGGCCGACGTCGACCGCCTCTACGACCGCTACCAGAACGTCTACGGCCAGCGGCCGACCCCCACCCCCGAGCCCCAGGAGATGCCTCGATGACCAAGCCCTACGGCGAGCGCGAGATCTGGTTCTGCACCGGCAGCCAGGACCTCTACGGCGAGGACACCCTGCGCCAGGTCGCCGAGCAGAGCCAGGCCATCGCCGCCCGGCTCGACGCCGCCGACGCCGTGCCCGCCAAGATCGTGTGGAAGCCGGTCCTCAAGGACCGCGACAGCATCCACCGGATGGCGCTGGAGGCCAACGCCGACGAGCACTGCATCGGGATCATCGCCTGGATGCACACCTTCTCCCCCGCGAAGATGTGGATCGCCGGCCTCGGCGCGCTCGACGTGCCGCTGCTCCACCTGCACACGCAGGCCGACGTCGCGCTGCCCTGGGCGACGATCGACATGGACTTCATGAACCTCAACCAGGCCGCGCACGGCGACCGCGAGTTCGCCTACGTGCAGACCCGGATGGGCGTGCGCCGCACCACGGTCGCCGGCCACGTCTCGAGCGAGACGGTCCAGCGCCGCGTCGGCAGCTGGATCCGCGCCGCCGCCGGCTGGGACGCCGTCCGCTCGCTACGGCTGGTGCGCTTCGGCGACAACATGCGCAACGTCGCGGTCACCGAGGGCGACAAGACCGAGGCCGAGATCCGCCTCGGCGTCTCGGTCAACACCTGGGGCGTGAACGACCTCGTCGAGGCGGTCGAGGCCGTCGCCGACAGCGACGTCGACAGCCTGGTCGCGGAGTACGAGGACCTCTACGACGTCGTGCCCGAGCTGCGCCGCGGCGGCGAGCGCCACGAGTCGCTCCGGTATGGCGCACGCCAGGAGCTCGCGCTGCTCTCCTTCCTGGAGGGCGTGGGTGCCGGTGCGTTCACGACCACCTTCGAGGACCTCGGTGGGCTGCGGCAGCTGCCCGGCCTGGCCGTGCAGCGGCTCATGGCCGCGGGCTACGGCTTCGGCGCCGAGGGCGACTGGAAGACCGCGATCCTGGTCCGCGCGGCCAAGGTCATGGGCGAGGGCCTGCCCGGCGGCGCCTCCCTCATGGAGGACTACACCTACGACCTCACCCCGGGCCAGGAGCTCATCCTCGGCGCCCACATGCTCGAGATCTGCCCCTCGCTGACCACGACGAAGCCGAGCCTGCAGGTCCACCCGCTCTCGATCGGCGGTCGCGAGGACCCGGTCCGCCTGGTGTTCTCCGCCGACGCGGGCGAGGGCGTGGTCGTGGCGATGTCGGACATGCGGGAGCGCTTCCGGCTCACGGCCAACGTCGTCGACGTCGTGACGCCGCCGGCCGCGCTGCCCCGGCTCCCGGTGGCCCACGCCGTGTGGCGCCCGCGTCCCGACTTCGCCACGTCGACGGAGTCGTGGATGGCCGCCGGCGCCGCGCACCACACCGTCCTGTCGACCCAGGTCGGCGTCGAGGAGTTCGCCACCCTCGCCGAGATGGCCGGCACCGAGCTGCTCGTCATCGACGAGCACACCACCACCCGCGGCTTCGCCGACCAGGTCCGGTGGAACGCCGCCTACCACCGGCTCGCCCAGGGCCTGTGAGGCACCACGTGAAGAACATCCAGATCAGCACCCGCTTCACCAGCACAACACAAGGAGTGAGCATGACCAGCAGGATCCGACGCATCACCGCCATCGCCGCGGTGGGCACCCTGGCCCTCTCCCTGGCCGCCTGTGGCGGCGAGGGCGCGGGCGACACCGGCGGCGACGCCAGCGCCCCCGCCGGTGGCGACGGCGAGACGCTCAAGGTCGGCGTGGCGATGCCCACCCAGACCTCCGAGCGCTGGATCGCCGACGGCGAGGCCGTCAAGGAGGGCCTGGAGGAGAAGGGCTACGAGGTCGACCTCCAGTTCGCCAACGACGACATCCCGACCCAGTCCCAGCAGATCGACCAGATGATCACCAACGGCGCCGACGCCCTGGTCATCGCGGCGATCGACGGCACCGCGCTGTCCAGCCAGCTGGACGCCGCGGCGTCGGCCGACATCCCGGTCATCGCCTACGACCGCCTGATCCGCGACAGCGAGAACGTCGACTTCTACGTGACGTTCGACAACGAGAACGTCGGCGTCCAGCAGGCCACCTCGCTGCTCGTCGGCCTCGGCATCCTCGACCAGGACGGCAACGAGACCGGCGAGAAGGGCCCGTTCAAGATCGAGCTCTTCGCGGGCTCGCTCGACGACAACAACGCGCACTTCTTCTGGAAGGGCGCGATGGACACCCTCCAGCCCTACCTCGACTCCGGGGTGCTCGAGGTCCCGTCCGGCCAGACGGAGATCGAGCAGGCCGCCATCCTGCGCTGGCAGCAGGAGACCGCCCAGAAGCGCATGGAGGACCTGCTGACCAGCTCCTACGGCGGCGGCAGCGAGCAGCTCGACGGCGTGCTCTCGCCCTACGACGGCCTGTCGCGCGGCATCATCACCGCGCTGCAGAACGCCGGCTACGGCGAGACGATCGAGGACGGCCTGCCCGTCGTCACCGGCCAGGACGCCGAGATCGCCTCGGTCAAGCTCATCAACGACGGCGTGCAGTTCGCGACGATCTTCAAGGACACCCGCAAGCTGGCCGCCCAGGCGGTCGTCTCCCTCGAGGCCTTCCTCGAGGGCGGTGAGCCGGAGGCCAACGACACCGAGACCTACGACAACGGTGTGAAGGTCGTCCCGTCCTACCTGCTCGAGTCCGACATCGTCTACAAGGACACCATCCAGAGCCTGCTCGTCGACTCCGGCTACTGGACCGCCGAGGAGGTCGAGTCGGGCGTCGCCGAGTGACCTCGGCCTGACCGACTCCAGCAGCACCGGTGATCCCGGGCCCGGCCGCCCCGCGCGGCCGGGCCCGGGGGACCCACCCCCAGCCCGACCCGGGCAGCACACGCCATACCCCTGCCCATCACGGTGAGGACCCCCGATGACCGACTCGATCCTGCAGATGCGGGACATCACCAAGACGTTCCCCGGCGTCAAGGCGCTCCAGGACGTCAACCTGGACGTGCGCCGCGGCGAGATCCACGCGATCTGCGGCGAGAACGGCGCCGGCAAGTCCACCCTGATGAAGGTGCTGTCCGGCGTCTACCCGCACGGCAGCTACGAGGGCCAGATCCTCCTGGACGGCGAGGAGGTGCGCTTCTCCTCGATCAACGACAGCGAGGCGAAGGGCATCGTCATCATCCACCAGGAGCTGGCGCTCATCCCCCACCTGTCGATCGCCGAGAACATGTTCCTCGGCAACGAGCGCCGCGGCACCCTGGGCCTCATCGACTGGCACCGCACCAACGCCGACGCCGCCGAGCTCATGGCCCGCGTGGGGCTCAAGGAGCAGCCGGTCACCAAGATCGGCCACATCGGCGTCGGCAAGCAGCAGCTCGTGGAGATCGCCAAGGCGCTCTCCAAGGACGTCAAGCTGCTCATCCTCGACGAGCCGACGGCCGCCCTCAACGACACCGACTCCGAGCACCTGCTCGGCCTGCTGCGCCAGCTCAACGCCAACGGCGTGACCTGCATCATGATCTCCCACAAGCTCGGCGAGATCGCCTCGATCGCCGACCGCACGACGATCATCCGCGACGGCCGCACCGTCGAGACGCTCGACATGAGCGACCCGGGGGCGACCCAGGACCGCATCATCCGCGGCATGGTCGGCCGCGACCTCGAGCACCGCTACCCCGAGCGCGAGCACGTCATCGGCGAGGAGATCTTCCGCGTCGAGGGCTGGACCGTCGACCACCCCACCCAGGCCGGCCGGCGCGTCGTCGACGGCGCCTCCCTCACCGTCCGGGCGGGCGAGGTCGTCGGCATCGCCGGGCTCATGGGCGCCGGCCGCACCGAGCTCGCCATGAGCCTGTTCGGCCGCAGCTGGGGCCGCTACGTCTCCGGCACGACCTACGTGCACGGCCGCGAGGTCCGGATGCGCACGGTCGACGAGGCCATCGAGGCCGGGCTCGCCTACGCCACCGAGGACCGCAAGTTCTACGGCCTCAACCTCGTCGACGACGTGCGGCACAACACCAGCGCCGCGGGCCTGGACAAGATCTCCCGCGCCGGGTGGGTCAACGGGCTCGAGGAGCTGCGGATCGCCAACGACTACCGCAAGAGCCTCAACACCAAGACGCCCACCGTGCTGGCCCCGGTCGGCAAGCTCTCCGGCGGCAACCAGCAGAAGGTCGTGCTCGCCAAGTGGCTCATGACCGAGCCGGAGATCCTCATCCTCGACGAGCCCACCCGCGGCATCGACGTCGGGGCGAAGTTCGAGATCTACACGATCATCAACCGGATGGTGGCCGCCGGGAAGGGTGTCCTGGTCATCTCCTCCGAGCTGCCCGAGCTGCTGGGCATCTGCGACCGCATCTACACCCTCGCCTTCGGGCGCATCACCGGTGAGGTCCCGATCGAGGACGCCACCCAGGAACGGCTCATGGCCCTCATGACCATGGAGAAGGAGACAGTCCGATGACGACGCCATCGACCCTGGACGTCCAGGAGTCGTCGACGCAGCCCCAGGAGCCGGCGTCGACGATGAACATCCGGGAGATCATCACCAGCAACCTGCGGCAGAGCGGCATCCTCGTCGCCTTCGTGGCGATCGTGGGGCTGTTCTCCCTGCTGCACCCCAACTTCCTGTCGCCGGGCAACATCACCAACATCGTCCTGCAGTACTCCTACATCCTGATCCTCGCGATCGGCATGATCATCGTGATCATCGGCGGGCACATCGACCTCTCGGTCGGCTCGCTGGTGGCGCTGACCGGCGCGACGTCCGCCGTGCTCGTGGTGCAGAACGGCATGCCCTGGTACGTCGGCGCGCTGGCGGCCATCGGGGTCGGCCTGCTCGCCGGCGCCTGGCAGGGCTTCTGGGTCGCCTACGTCGGCATCCCGGCCTTTATCGTGACGCTGGCCGGCATGCTCATCTTCCGCGGCCTGACCTTCCTGGTCCTCGACAGCATCTCGCTGTCCCCCTTCGGCGGCACCTACTACAAGATCGCCAACGGCTTCCAGAACGGTCTGCTCGGCGGCCGCGGGGTGGACGTCTTCACCCTGGTCATCTTCGCCATCGGCGTGGTCGGGTATGCCGTGAACGCCTGGCGCGGGCGCCGCGGCGCCATCCGCTACAAGCAGGAGGTCGTCGGCCTGCCGCTGTTCGTCCTCAAGATCGTGCTCGTCGCCGCCGTCGTCATGTGGTTCGCCTACCAGCTGGCGACCAGCCGCGGCCTGCCCAACGTGCTGATCCTGCTGGCCTTCCTCGTGCTCATCTACGGCATGATCACCCAGCGCACCGTCTTCGGCCGCAACGTCTACGCGATCGGCGGCAACCTCAACGCCGCCAAGCTGTCCGGCGTGAAGGTCAAGAAGGTCAACTTCCTCATCTTCGTCAACATGGGCCTGCTGGCCTCGATCGCCGGCATCGTCTTCTCCTCGCGCATGAACGGCGCGCAGCCGGGCGCGGGCAACATGTTCGAGCTCGACGCGATCGCCGCCTGCTTCATCGGCGGCGCCGCGGTGACCGGTGGTGTCGGCCGGGTCGGCGGCGCCATCATCGGCGGCCTGATCATGGCCGTCATGAGCAACGGCATGCAGCTCATGGGCATCGAGCAGTCGACGCAGCAGGTGGTCAAGGGCCTGGTGCTGCTGCTCGCGGTCGCCTTCGACGTCTGGAACAAGCGCCGGGCGGGCAACTGATGACGGGACCGACCACCGTGCCGCAGCGCACGGCACCGCGCCTGGGCCGCGAGCTGTCCGTCGTCGGCCTCGGCTGCTGGCAGCTGGGCGCCGACTGGGGCGAGGTGCCCGAGGAGCGGGCCGTCGAGATCCTCGAGGCGGCCGCCGACGCGGGCATCACCTTCCTCGACACCGCCGACGTCTACGGCGACGGCCGCTCCGAGCGGCTCGTCGGGTCGTTCGTGCACGGGCGGGGCCGCGAGCGGTTCACGGTGGCGACCAAGATGGGCCGCCGCGCCGACCCGCACACGGCCGAGCAGTTCACCCCCGACAACCTGCGGCGCTGGAACGACCGGTCCCGTGAGCTGCTCGGCGACGACACGCTCGACCTGGTGCAGCTGCACTGCCCGCCGCCGGAGGTCTACGCCCGCGACGACGTCTTCGACACCCTCGACGAGATGGTCGAGGAGGGCCGGATGCGTGCCTACGGCGTCTCGGTCGAGACGGTGGCCGAGGCGATGTCCGCGATCGCCCGGCCGCACGTGGCGAGCATCCAGATCATCCTCAACGTCTTCCGGCGCAAGCCGCTGGAGGAGGTGACCGGCGCCGCCGCCGAGGCGGGCGTGGCGATCATCGCCCGCGTGCCGCTCGCCTCCGGTCTGCTCACCGGGAAGTTCGACGAGACCTCGACCTTCTCCCCGGACGACCACCGCGCCTTCAACCGGCACGGCGAGGCCTTCGACGTGGGGGAGACCTTCTCCGGCGTCCCCTACGAGGTGGGTGTCCAGGCGGCACGGGAGTTCTCCGCGATCGAGGGCCCGGGCACGCCGGCGCAGCGGGCGCTGCGCTGGATCGTCGACCAGCCCGGCGTCACCACGACGATCCCCGGCGCGAGCAGCCCGGAGCAGGCACGGGCCAACGCCGCCGCGGCCCTGCTGCCGCCCACCACCGAGGAGGCGGAGCGGGCCTACGCCGAGCTCTACGACCGGCTGGTCAAGGAGCACGTGCACGACCGCTGGTGACCTGATCGGCACACGAACCGGTCGCCGTCCTCCGGGACGGCGACCGGTTCTCGCTGTCTAGCGGCCCAGGGCTGGTGCGCCCCGACCGTCGGGGTCCCACCGGGCGACCAGGTCGAGCCAGTCGCCCCACCGGGGGTAGAGCGCGGCGGCGTCGGTCGCGGTCTCGTCGCAGACCTTGCCCCAGTGCGGCCGGGCGCCGAACGGCGCGAGCCGTGCCTGCAGCTCCGGCACCACGGCGGCAACGGCCGTCGGGTCGAGGTGCCAGGTGAGGTGGAGGGCGACGGCGTCGGTGCCGGAGGCGCCGCTGAGCCAGAGCTCGTCGGCCGCCACCGTGCGGATCTCGCAGACCTGCAGCACCGGCGCGATCCGTGCGGCTATCCCCCGCAGCGCCTCGATCGCCGCGACCGCGTGACGACGCGGGACGAGGAGCTCGGTCTGGATCTCGCGGCCCGCCGACGGCGTGGCGTCGAGTCGGAAGTGCGGCAGCCTCGTCCACCACGGCCCGGGGCTCCCCTGCTGCGGGGTGGCCGGTGCCGGGTCGAGGGACGGTATGGCGTGCCGCGGCCCGTCCGCGGGCCGCCCGCCGAGGACGTCCACCGGATCGGGCCCGGCGGGCCGGTCGGTGCGGCGCTTGACGAAGACCTGGTCCAGCAGGTCCGGGGAGGTCCAGGTCGTGAACATCGACACGCTGTAGCCGAGCGAGGTGGCGGCGTCGAGGTCGGCGAGCACGCGGTCGAGCGGCACCTGCTCTACGACGGTCTGGGCCACGTCATAGGTCGGCTCGACCGCGAGCTCCAGCGCCGTGACGACCCCGAGCCGCCCGAGGTTGACGACCGCACCGGGAAGGTCGGGATGGGCCGCGTCGACCCGCCGCAGCTCGCCGTCCCAGCCGACGACCTCCAGCGCGGTCACCTGCGTCGCCAGCGACCCGACCCCGTCGCCCGAGCCGTGCGTGCCGGTCGCGACCGCCCCGGCGACCGTGATGTGGGCCAACGAGGCGAGGTTGGCCAGCGCCCAGCCCGCCTCGTCGATCACCGGCGCGACGTCGCCGTAGCGCGCACCGCCCTCGACCCGGACCACCCGCCGCTCGGCGTCGACCTCGACCGAGACCGGCAGCCGCGCGGTCGACACCTGCGTCCCGGTCGTGTCGGCGACCCGGCTGAAGGAGTGGCGCGAGCCCAGCGGCCGCGGGGCCTCGAGGGTGGGCAGCAGCCGCTGCAGCTCCGCGACGGAGCCGGGCTCGACCAGGTGCGTGGCGGCATACCTCAGGTTGCCGCCCCAATTGGTGCGCATCCCCCCATCCTCTCCTCTCGGCCGCCGGACCCGCGGACGAGCGCACCCGGGCCACGGAAGACCCAGGGCGCAGCACGGGCCGGGCCCCTCACACGCCCTGAGGAGGGACCCGGCCCGTCACGGCACCGCCGCGCCGCGGTTCAGCGGGTGCTGAACGCCGCGTCGAAGGCCGCCTCAGGAGCCGGGAAGGCGAACCGACGCACGAACTCCAGGGCCTCCGGGGCACCGACCATCCGGTCCATGCCCGCGTCCTCCCACTCCACCGACAGCGGCCCGTCGTAGCCGATGGCGTTCATCATCCGGAAGGCGTCCTCCCACGGGACGTCGCCGTGACCGGTGGAGATGAAGTCCCAGCCGCGCCGGGGGTCGGCCCACGGCAGGTGGCTGGAGAGCCGGCCGTTGCGGCCGTTGCCCACGCGCTTCTTCGTGTCCTTGCAGTGCACGTGGTAGATCCGGTCGCGGAAGTCCCACAGGAAGCCGACCGGGTCGAGGTCCTGCCACACCATGTGGCTGGGGTCCCAGTTGAGCCCGAAGGCCTCGCGGTGGCCGATCGCCTCCAGCGTGCGGTGCGTGGTCCAGTAGTCGTAGGCGATCTCGCTGGGGTGCACTTCGTGGGCGAAGCGCACGCCCACCTCGTCGAAGACGTCGAGGATCGGGTTCCACCGGTCGGCGAAGTCCTGGTAGCCGGCGTCCACCATCTCCGCCGAGGCCGGCGGGAACATCGCGACGTACTTCCAGATCGAGCTGCCGGTGAAGCCGGTGACGGTGCGCACGCCGAGCCTGGCGGCCAGCCGCGCGGTGTTCTTCATCTCCTCGGCGGCGCGCTGCCGCACACCCTCGGGGTCGCCGTCGCCCCAGACCCGGTCGGACAGGATGTCGCGGTGCCGCTGGTCGATCGGGTCATCGCACACCGCCTGGCCCTTGAGGTGGTTGGAGATCGTCCAGACCTGCAGGCCGTTGCGCTCCAGCACCTCCTTCCTGCCGGCGACGTAGTCGTCGTCGTCCCAGCGCCAGGGGTCGAGGTGGTCGCCCCAGCAGGCGATCTCCAGCCCGTCGTAGCCCCACTCCCCCGCGAGCCGGGCCACCTCCTCGAAGGGCAGGTCGGCCCACTGGCCGGTGAACAGCGTGACCGGTCGGGTCATCGTGCGGCTCCTTCCAGAGTCTGTGCGTTCTCGGATATGCGGTGCAGGCGCCCCTCGTCGGCGTGCGAGGCCTCCACGGCGTCGAGCACCCGCTGGACGGCCAGGCCGTCGGCGAAGGACGGCGTGGGCTGCTCGCCGGCGGCGATGGCGTTCACCAGGTCGACGACCTGGTGGACGAAGCCGTGCTCGTAGCCCAGGCCGTGGCCGGGCGGCCACCACGCCGAGACGTAGGGGTGGACCGGCTCGGTGGCCAGGATCCGGGTGAAGCCCTGCTCGCCGGCGGGCGCGTCGGCGTCGTAGTGCTGCAGGACGTTCATCTCCTCGAAGTCGAAGGCCAGCGACCCGCGCGAGCCGTTGACCTCGATGCGCATCGCGTTCTTGCGGCCCCACGCCATGCGCGTCGCCTCGAAGACGGCGGGGGCGCCGGACTCGAGCCGGGCCGTGAAGATCGCGACGTCGTCGACGGTGACCGGGCCGCGCTCGGTGCCGGCCACGCCGCCGAGCCCGGAGAAGCTCTCCGCCCGCGGCCGCTCGCGGATCACCGTCTCGAGCATCCCGGAGACGGCGGCCACGCGCTGGCCGGTGACGAAGTGGGTCAGGTCCACGATGTGGGCGCCGATGTCGCCGAGCGCCCCGCTGCCGGCGAGCGCCTTGTCGGTGCGCCAGGACAGCGGCGTCTGCTCGTCGGCCAGCCAGTCCTGGAGATACTGGCAGCGCACCTGGCGGACCTCGCCGATGCGACCGTCGGCCACCATCTGGCGGGCCAGCGAGACCGCGGGCACGCGACGGTAGGTGAAGCCGACCATGGAGCGGACGCCGCTCGCGGCGGCGCGCTCGGCCGCGGCGGTCATCCGCTCGGCCTCGGCGAGGGTGTTGGCCATCGGCTTCTCGACCAGCACGTGCTTGCCGGCCTCGAGCGCCGCGACCGCGATCTCCTCGTGGCTGTCGCCTGGGGTGCAGATGTCGACCAGGTCGACGTCGTCGCGCTGCACGACCTCGCGCCAGTCGGTGGCGACCTCGGCCCAGCCGAGGTGCCTGGCCGCCTCCTCTGCCCGATCGCGGGACCGGCCGACGAGGACCCTCATCTCGGGGTCCAGCGGCAGGTCGAAGAAGCGGGGGGCGACGCGCCAGGCCTGGGAGTGGGCCCGGCCCATGAAGGCGTAGCCGATCATGGCGACCCGCAGGGGGGTCTGGGTGCCGTTCATCTCGTCCTCTCGAGTCGTCGGGGTGGGGGTGGCCGGGGTCCCCGGCCGGCCGGTGGTCGGCCGGCCGGGACCGCGCGGGCGCCGATCAGGACTCGAAGGCGCTGTCGAGGTACTGGTCGACGTTCTCGGCCGTGACGACCGGGGCGTAGAGCTGGATCATCCGGGGCACCTCGACCTCGACGAGGTCGCTCATGCCCTTGGACTGGGCGACGAGGCGCGCCAGCCGGATGCCGTCGGCCGCCTGGGTCGACGGGTAGATGACCGTCGCCTCGACGACGCTGTCGCCGGACTGGATCTCGCGCATCATGTTGGCCGAGCCGGCGCCGCCGACGACGAAGAACTCGTCACGGCCGGCGTTCTCGATGGCCGCGAGGACGCCGACGCCCTGGTCGTCGTCGTGGTTCCAGATGGCGTCGATCTTGGGCGCCGCCTGCAGCAGGTTGGCGGCCGCGGACTCGCCGCCCTGGACGGTGAAGTCGGCGGCGACGCGGTTGTCGACGTCGAGGCCGCACTCGGACAGCGCGTCCTTGAAGCCCTGGCTGCGGTCCTGGGTCAGCGGCAGGTTGTCGATGCCCGCGATCTCGGCCACGACGGCGTCGGACTGGCCGCCGAGCCGGCTGCAGATGTACTCGCCGGCGCTGCGGCCCATGCCGTAGTTGTCGCCGAGGATCGTGACGCGGGCCGCCTCCGGGGCGCTGAACTCGCGGTCGACGTTGATGACCGGGATGCCCGCCTCCATGGCCTCGGTCGCGATCTCGGTCAGCGCCGCGCCGTCGAAGGGCAGCAGGACGATGGCGTCGACACCGTCGTTGATGAAGGTCTCCACCTGCGAGATCTGCAGGTTGACGTCGTTGGTGCCCTCCGCCACGCGCAGCTCGATGTCGCCGTACTTGGCGGCCTCGGCCTCGGCCGCGCTGGTGATGGCGCCCATCCAGCCGTGGTCGGCCGCGGGGGCCGAGAAGCCGATGACGACGGTCTCGCCCTCCTCGTCGTTGCCGCCGGCCGCGGGCGCGTCGGTGCTGCCGCCGCCGGAGTTGTCGGAGGTGCCCTGCGCGGTCTCGTCGTCGCCCTGCACCTCCTCGGCGGTGTTGCCGGTGCAGGCGGTGATCAGGGTGAGGGACGCCAGGACGGCGATCGCGCCGGAGGTGCGGCGCAGGCTGCGGATGCGTGCCATGAGATGTCTCCTTCGACATGAGGGGTGGCGCCGGGCGCCGGGTGGGTGGTGGATGGGTGGACGGGTCGATGGGTATGCGTTGGGCGCAGCGGGGGGGCGGTGGGCCGGGACGGGCCTAGGTCGACCTGGACCGTGCGGCGAAGCGCTGCTGGAGCAGCACGGCACCGACGATGATCGCCCCCTTGGCCAGCGACTGGGCCGAGATGGACAGGTTGTTCTGGATGAAGATGTTGGAGAGCGTCGCGAAGATGAGGACGCCGAGCACGGTGCCGACGATCGTCCCGCGGCCGCCGATGAGGAGGGTGCCGCCGACGACCACGGCCGCGATGGCGTCCAGCTCGTAGAGGTAACCGTTGGTGGACGTGCCCGCCGTGGTGCGGGCGAGCATCATGACCGCGGCGATGCCCGCGGTGAGCCCGCTCAGCGCGAAGACCATCACGGTGTGACGGCGGATCTTGATGCCGGCCAGGCGGGCGGCCTCGGGGTTGCCACCGATGGCGACCGTGCGCCGCCCGAAGGTGGTCCGGTTGAGGAGGAACCAGCCGGCGACCGCGACGAGGAGGAAGATCCAGACGATGACCGGGATGCCCAGGACGTCGCCGCGGAAGGTGTCGAGGAAGCCGTCGACCCGCACGATCTGGGTCTTGCGGTCGGAGATGATCTCCGCCAGGCCACGTGCGGCGACGAGCATCGCCAGCGTCGCGATGAAGGACACCACCCGCCCGTAGGCCACGACGATCCCGTTGAGGACGCCGGCGGCGGTGCCGACCGCGAGCGCGGTGAAGACCATGACGATCCAGTGCAGGTCCTGGGCCATCGTCTGGGTCGCCAGGGTCGTGGCCCACACCGTCGCCAGGCCCATGACCGAGCCGACCGACAGGTCGATGCCACCGGCCGTGATGACGAAGGTGACGCCGATGCTGATGACGCCGATGATGGCGGCCTGCTGGAGGATGACCAGCAGGTTGGACGTGCTGGCGAAGCGCTCGCCCGAGGTCGCGACCCCCACGACCACGAGCGCCACGAGCGCGACGACCAGCCCGAGGTCGCGGGTCGCCTCCCGCAGGCGGGGCAGCCGGCGCCCGCCCCCGGTCGCGGGGGCGCCGGGGTCGCCCGGGTCCTGCGACGCCGTGGTGCCCGGCGTGTCGGTGGTCGTCATGCGCGTGTTCCTTCCATGACCAGGTCGAGGATGCGGTGCTCGTCGATGTCGGTGGCCGGTCCCTGGTGCACGACCTGCCCGTCGGCGAGGACGAGCACCTCGTCGCTGAGCTGGAGCACCTCCTCCAGGTCGCTGGAGACCAGGACGACGGCCGAGCCGTCGGAGGCCAGGCGGCGGATGAGCCGGTAGATCTCGGCGCGGGCGCCCACGTCGACGCCCCGGGTGGGCTCGTCGAGCAGCAGCACCGAGCAGCCGTGGACCAGCCAGCGCGCGAGCATGACCTTCTGCTGGTTGCCGCCGGACAGGGTGCGGGTGACCCGGCCGGGGTCGGCCGGGGACAGCTGCATGGCCTCGATCTGCTCGACGGCCGCCCGACGCTCGGCGCGCTCGTCGAGCAGGCCGCCCCGGGCGAAGCGGGCGAAGGTCGAC
Source organism: Ornithinimicrobium humiphilum (assembly GCF_006716885.1). Classification (NCBI taxonomy): domain Bacteria; kingdom Bacillati; phylum Actinomycetota; class Actinomycetes; order Micrococcales; family Ornithinimicrobiaceae; genus Ornithinimicrobium; species Ornithinimicrobium humiphilum. The sequence continues at coordinate 759,691 of NZ_VFPU01000001.1, read as the reverse complement.
AGCGTGATGTTGCGGAAGACCGGCTCGTCGAGGAGCAGGCCCTGGGCCTTGCGCTCCTCGGGGGCCAGGCCGATCCCGGCCGCGACGGCGGCGGGGACCGAGCCGCGCGGCAGCTCGCGGCCCCGGACGCGGACCGTGCCCGCGGAGGCACGGCGCGCGCCGTAGATCGTCTCGAGGACCTCCGAGCGGCCGGCCCCCACGAGGCCGGCGAGGCCCACGATCTCCCCGGGCCGGACCGAGAACGACACGTCCTCGAAGACCCCCGCGAGCGAGAGGCCCTCGACCTCGAGGAGCGGCTCGCTCCCCCGCTGGCCGGTCGAGGCCCCACCGAAGTCCGAGGCGATCTCGCGCCCGGTCATCAGCGAGATGACCTCGGCGGTGCTCACCTGGTCGACGGGCAGGTTGGTGGCGACCGTCCGGCCGTCCTTGAGCACGGTGATCCGGTCGCCGATGCGACGGATCTCCTCGAGCCGGTGGGAGATGTAGACGACGGCCACGCCCTCGGAGCGGATCGCCTCCACGACGCGGAAGAGGTTGTCCACCTCCTCCGGGTCCAGGACGGCCGACGGCTCGTCCATGACGACGAGCTTGGCCCGGCGCGAGAGCGCGCGTGCGAGCGAGACGATCTGCTTGCCGGCCGCGGAGAGCTGGCCCACCTCGCGCGAGGGCGTGAGCTCCGGGTGCCCGAGGCGGCCCATGAGGTCGCGGGCGCGGGCGTGGGCCTCCCGGCGCTTCAGCACGCCCCCGGAGGACAGCTCGTGACCCAGGAAGATGTTCTCGGCGACGCTCAGCCCGTCGACGACGTCGAGCTCCTGGTACATCGTCGCGATGCCCAGGTCCAGCGCGCTCGTCGGCGAGGTGATCTCGACCGGTCGGCCCTCGACGACGATCTCGCCGCTGTCCGGGCGGTGGGCGCCGGCGAGGGTCTTGATGAGCGTCGACTTGCCCGCGCCGTTCTGGCCGAGGAGGCAGTGCACCTCGCCCGGCAGGACCTCGAGGTCGACCCCGTCGAGCGCCTTCGCCCCGGGGAAGTGCTTGACGATGCCGACCATGCGCAGCAGCGGCTGCGCGCTGGAGGCGGCTGACGTCGGGTCCACGGTGACCATGTGGGGGACTCTAGGAGGACTTATGACGGGGGTCAAGCAAAAGTTCGTAGTTCAGCGTCGCAAGTCTGTCGTTTCGGTGTCAGAATGGCGCGACCACGATTCGCCGCCCCCGACCGAGAGTGATTGACTCACCGCCATGGCCACCGCCCCTGCGCCCGTCGAGACGACGGCCCCGCACCCGGAGGCTTCCCCGGCCAGCAGTCCGGGCAGCCTCTTCCAGCTGCTGCGCGACGGCCGTCCCCGCACCCGTGCAGAGCTCGTCTCGGCCAGCGGGCTGGCGCGCTCCACGGTGGCCTCCCGGCTCGAGGACCTGCTCGGCGTCGGCCTGGTCGTCCCGACCGGCGAGGCCAGCTCCAGCGGCGGCCGCCCGGCGGTGACCTTCGTCTTCGACCCCTCGCGCCGGGTGGTCGTCAGCGTCGACCTCGGCGTGAGCCACGCCCACGTCGCGATCACCGACCTGGCCAACAGCGTGCTCGCCGAGGACCTGCAGGACCTCGACATCGCCGACGGGCCCGAGCCGGTGCTCGACCTCGTCACGCGGACCACCCTCGCCCTGCTGGAGGAGGCCGGCCGGTCGCTCGACGACGTCGCCGGCACCGGCATCGGCCTGCCGGGCCCGGTGGAGTTCTCCACCGGACGCCCCGTGAGCCCGCCGGTCATGCCCGGCTGGGACCGCTTCGACGTGCCGGGCCACCTCGCCCGGACCCTGCCCGGGCCGGTCCTCGTCGACAACGACGTCAACATCATGGCGCTGGGCGAGCACGCCGAGCGCTACCGCGACCTCTCCGACCTGGTCTTCGTCAAGGTCGCCTCCGGCATCGGCGCGGGCATCATCAGCGGCGGCACCCTGCAGCGCGGCGCCCAGGGCGCGGCCGGCGACCTCGGTCACGTCGCGGTGCCGGACGGCAACCAGACCCTGTGCACCTGCGGCAACCACGGCTGCCTCGAGGCCGTCGCCTCCGGCGCCGCGGTGGCCCGGCGGCTCCGTGAGGGCGGCGCCGAGGTGCACGACCAGGCCGACGTCGTCGCCCTCGTGCGGGCCGGCGACACCACCGCCAGCCAGGCTGTGCGCGACGCGGGCCGCGACATCGGCTCGGTGCTGGCCGGCGTCGTGTCGCTCCTCAACCCCTCCGTCATCGTGCTCGGCGGCCGCATCTCCGCCGTCGGCGAGCAGCTGCTCGCCGGGATCCGCGAGTCGGTCTACCGCCGCTCGCTCCCCCTGGGCACCCACCACCTGCGCATCGTCAGCTCGGTGTCCGGGGCGCGCGCGGGCATCGTCGGCGCGTCGGTCCTCGTCACCGACACCCTGCTCGCACCGGCGGGCGTCGACGCGGCCGTCGCGGCGCGCGGCTGAGGCTCCTCGCCCCGACGGCGACCTCCGGTGCGACCGACCCCGTCCCTCAGGCCCGCAGGTAGGCCGCCGGGGACGCGACCACGCGGCTCAGGTGCACCAGCGCTCCCCCGCTCGAGCCCGGCACGTCGTCGTGGTCCTGGAGGACCTCGATCGACCGCGCGCCGGAAACCATCACCCGGGACCGCAGCCGCCCCAGCACCGTGGGCGTGATGCGCTCGGCCAGGTCGCCGATCTCGCCGCCGAGCACGATCGTCGGCACGTCGAGGAGGTTGACGACGCCGGCGAGCACGACGCCGAGCGCCTCGGCGGCCAGGTCGACGGCCTCGCGGGCGGCGGTGTGCCCCTCCTCCGCGAGCCGGTCGAGCTCGGCGAGCGTCGTGGCGGTCGGCAGCCCGGCCCGACGGGTCATGGCGAGGCGACCGGCATACCTCTCCAGGCAGCCGTCCGAGCCGCACGGGCAGGGGTCCCCACCGGGGCGGAACGGCATGTGGCCGATCTCCCCCGCGAAGCCGTGCAGCCCGGACTGCACCCGCGAGTCGGTGACGACCGCCCCGCCGATGCCGATCTCGCCGGAGACGTAGACGAAGTGGCTCGCGGGGCCGGTCCGCCCGGGGGCGGGCTGGGCGAAGGCGTGCGCGGCGAGGTTGGCCTCGTTGCCCACGGTCAGGGGTATGCCGTGCAGCTGCCCGCGCAGGCCGGCGTCGGGGGCGAGGTCGCCCCACCCGAGGTTGGGGGCGCGCAGCAGGCGCTCGCCCGCGGCGTCGACGACGCCGGGCAGGGCCAGGCCGGCACCGACGACGCGGCCGCCGTCCGGCGTGCGCTCGAGGACCTCCGCGAGGTGCTGACCCAGGAGCCCCAGCGCGACCGCGGGCTCGGAGTCGACCAGGTCGGGCTCGGAGCGCGACTCGGCGACGACCTCGCCGCGCAGGTCGACCAGTCGCGCCGCCACGTGGGCGGCGTTGACCTGCAGCCCCACCGCGCAGACCCGGGCCGCCGGGCGCAGCGGCGTGGCGGGACGGCCGGGCCCGGCGAGCTGCGCGGCGCCCTCGTCGACCAGACCGCCCGCGACGAGCTCGTCCACCAGCCGCGAGACGGTCGAGCGCGTCAGCCCGGTCACGGCGGCGACCCCGGCGCGGGACACCGGCGTCTCGGCCTCGCACACCGCACGCAGCACGACGGCGAGGTTGGTCTCGCGCAGCGTCGACTGGTGGGCGAGGACCGGGGCGCTCCCGGTGGCGAGGTGCTGCACGGCGACCAGCGTACGCAGCCCTGGGCTCTTGCGGGAGGGCGGGACACGAGTTAGTTTCTTCGTAATAGTTTTGTCACACAACGAATGGCCCAGGGGGACCGCACCGCCGGCTCCGCCCGCACAGCTCGACCCGACCTCGCACCACCACCGTCGAAGGAGACCGCACGTGCGACACCTCGCTCGAACCCTGGGACTGGCCACCGCGACCGTCGGGCTGGCCGCCGGCGCCCTCGTGCCCGTGGCCTCGGCCGCACCCCCGGACCATGCCAATGGTCACCAGGACACCCTCCGGCGCCAGGCGCCGCGCGACCTGGAGATCGGCAGCGCGGTCTGGGGCGCGCGCGACCTCGTCGGCCACGACAAGAGACACCCGACGCAGCACCAGCGCGTGCTCGCCCGCGAGTTCGGCTCGCTCACGCCCGAGAACGACATGAAGTGGGCCGAGGTCCACCCGGAGCCGGGCGTCTACGACTTCACCGGCGCCGACGCCGTCGTCGACTTCGCCCGCGCCCATGGCCAGGAGGTCCGCGGCCACACGCTGCTCTGGCACAGCCAGAACCCGCAGTGGGTGCTCGACGCCGCCGAGAGCTGGACCTGCGAGGAGGCGCGTGACGTCCTCGAGGACCACGTCCGCACGGTCGTCGGGCGCTACGCCGGCGAGATCTACGAGTGGGACGTCGCCAACGAGATCATCCAGGACGACTGGGACGTGGGTGGTGTGCGCCTGCGCACCGAGGCCAACCCCTTCCTCCGCGCGTGCGCCGACGACCCGGTCGCGCTGATCGGCGACACCTTCCGGTGGGCCCACGAGGCCGACCCGCAGGCCCGGCTCTTCCTCAACGACTACAACGCCGAGGGCATCAACGAGAAGACGGACGCCTACTACGCGCTGGCCCAGGAGCTGCTTGACGACGGCGTGCCGCTGCACGGCTTCGGGGCCCAGGGCCACCTCAGCCTGATGTACGACTTCGACCCCTCCATGCAGGCCAACTTCGAGCGCTTCGCCGCCCTCGGCCTGGACGTGGCGGTGACCGAGGCCGACGTGCGGGTCCCGATCGAGCCCGGTGCCGACGGCCCCACCCCGGAGCAGGTGGCGCTGCACGCCGAGCGTCACGACGCGATGCTGCAGGCCTGCCTGAACGTGCTGTCGTGCACGTCGTTCACGGTCTGGGGCTTCCCCGACGCGAGGTCGTGGGTCCCCGACGTCTTCCCCGGGGAGGACTGGGCGACGATCTTCGAGGACGACTACAGCCCCAAGCCCGCCCATGCCGCGATGCTGGCCTCGCTGCGCGACGCCACCCCGGGCGTCTCGCCCCGACGACCGGGCCGCTGACGGTGGCAGACACGCCGGCCGCGGCGGGGCCCGCGTCAGCAGGTCCCGCCGCGAGCCACGGATAATGACCGTCATGGTGCCCAACGGACGCGTGCGGATGGAGGACGTCGCACGCCAGGCCGGCGTGTCCGTCGCCACCGTCTCCAAGGTCGTCAACGGCCGCTACGGCGTGTCCGCCGCGACCACGGCCCGCGTGCACCAGGTCATCGCCGACCTGGGCTACGAGGCCAGCCTCGGCGCGCGCAGCCTGCGCAGCTCGCGCACCGGGATCCTCGGGGTGCTCGTCGCGGAGTTCGAGCCGTTCAGCACCGAGCTGCTCAAGGGCGTCTCGAGCGCCATCGGCGACACCGACTACGAGCTGATGGCCTTCGCGGGCGCCTCGCACGGCGGCAGCGTCGGCTGGGAGCGCCGGTCGCTGCGCCGCCTCGGCGGCACCCTCCTGGACGGCGCGATCATCGTCACCCCCACCGTGATCGAGCCGGGAGCCGCCATCCCGGTGGTCGCCATCGACCCGCACACCGGCAGCCACGCGGTGCCCACCGTCGACTCCGACAACGTGGGCGGCGCCCGGTCCGCGGTCGAGCACCTGGTCGGGCTGGGGCACACCCGGATCGGGATGATCCGGGGCCGCGAGGACCTGGAGTCGGCCAAGCTGCGCGAGCAGGGCTTCCGCCAGGCGATGGCGCAGGCCGGGCTGGAGGTCGACGAGACCCTCATCGCCACCGGCTCCTACCGGGCGGAGTCGGCCGTGGCGCCCGCGCACCTGATCCTCGACCGCCGCGACCGGCCCACCGCGGTCTTCGCGGCCAACGACCTCATGGCGATCCGGACCGTGGAGGTCGCGCGCGAGCTCGGTCTGCGGGTGCCTGAGGACCTCTCGGTGGTCGGCTTCGACAACGTCCCCGAGTCGGCCGTCGCCGAGCCGCCGCTCACCACGGTCGCGCAGCCGCTGCGCGAGCTGGGCCGCACCGCTCTCGACCTGCTCTGCACCCTCCTCGCCGGCGGCGAGCTCGAGCAGGCGCAGGTCCGGCTGGAGACCCGACTGGTCGAGCGGGCCTCGACGGCACCACCCGCCACCTGAACCCAGGAGACCCACCGTGCTGTCCGCCCGAGCCTTCCTCGACCCGGCCTTCGTCGTGGCACCGGTGCCCCGACGGCTCTTCGGCTCTTTCGTCGAGCACATGGGGCGGTGCGTCCACACCGGCCTCTCCGAGCCCGACCACCCCACGGCCGACGAGGACGGCTTCCGGGGTGACGTGCTCGAGCTCGTGCGCGAGCTGGGGGTGACCACGGTCCGCTATCCCGGCGGCAACTTCGTCTCCGGCTACCGCTGGGAGGACGGGGTGGGCCCCGTCGACCAGCGCCCCACCCGCCTCGACCCGGCCTGGCGGACGGTCGAGAGCAACGCCTTCGGCACCGACGAGTTCGTCCGGTGGGCGCGCCGGGCGGGCGTCGAGCCGATGATGGCCCTCAACCTCGGCACCCGTGGGGTCCGGGAGGCGCTCGACCTGCTCGAGTACGCCAACCACCCGGGCGGCACCACCCTGTCCGACCTGCGGGTGCGGCACGGGGCGACCGAGCCCCACGGCATACGCCTGTGGTGCCTGGGCAACGAGATGGACGGGCCGTGGCAGCTGGGGCACAAGACGGCCGAGGAGTACGGCCGGCTGGCCGCCGAGACCGCGCGCGCGATGCGGCAGGTCGACCCCGGGCTCGAGCTCGTCGCGTGCGGGTCCTCCAGCCGGACCATGCCGACCTTCGGTGCGTGGGAGGCCACCGTCCTCGAGCACACCTACGAGCTCGTCGACATGATCTCCGCGCACGCCTACTACCAGCTGGTCGGCGACGACCGCGCCAGCTTCCTCGCCTCCTCGGTGGACATGGACCGCTTCATCCGGCAGGTCGTGGCCACCGCCGACCACGTCGGCGCCCGCCTGGGGTCGGACCGGCGGATCGACATCTCCTTCGACGAGTGGAACGTCTGGTACCTCCAGGAGCTGATGGCGAGCAGCACCGAGCCCCGGGAGTGGGAGGTCGCGCCGCGGATCAGCGAGGACGCCTACACCGTGCTCGACGCCGTCGTGGTGGGGTCGCTGCTCATCACGCTGCTGCGCCACGCCGACCGGGTGAGGGCGGCCTGCCAGGCCCAGCTGGTCAACACGCTCTCCCTGATCCGCACCGAGCCCGGCGGGCCGGCCTGGCGGCAGGCGACCTTCCACCCCTTCGCCCTCACGGCGCGACATGTCAGCGGGGCCGTGCTGGACCTGCGGGTCGAGGCGCCGACGCTCGCGACCGAGGCCCACGGCGAGGTGCCCGCGCTCGACGCGGTCGCCACGCACGACCCGGAGGCGGGACGGCTCGTCGTGCTGGCCGTCAACCGCCACCCCGAGGAGGCGATGTCGTTGACCACCAACCTGCGGCGGTTCGGTGCCCGGGGCCTCGCCGAGGCGCTGGTGCTCGCCGACGACGACCTGTCCGCGGCGAACACCCAGGACGAGCCCGACCGGGTCGTGCCCAGGGAGCACCCCCGGGCCCGCGTCACCGACGGCGTGCTCGAGGCCGAGCTGCCGCCCGCGTCGTGGAGCCTGCTCGTGGTCGAGGTCGGCTGAGCGGGCCGCCCGTCCCGGGCGCGGTGCGGACGGCCCTGGTGCCGGGGCTCAGTCGAGCTCGACCGTGGTCCGTCGCGGGTCGTGCAGCCCCACCTCGTGGACCGCGCCGGTCAGCGTCACCGTCTGCGAGTGGCGGCGGTCGGCCACCGAGTCGCCCACCCAGACCTCGAGGGCTCCCGGCTCCACGACCCGGCGCAGGTCGCGCCCGGTGAAGGACAGCCGGGCGGGCGGCACGCGGAAGGTCAGCGTGCGGGCCTGACCGGGCTCGACGGAGACGCGGGCGTAGCCGATCAGCTGGGCCACGGGCCGCGTCACGGAGGCCACCAGGTCGCGGGCGTAGACCTGGACCACGTCGTCGCCCGCGCGGTCGCCGGTGTTGGCGATGCGCACGCGCACCTCGAGGTCCTCCGCCGTCGAGCCGGCGCGCACGTCGAGGTCGCCCAGCTCGAAGGTGGTGTAGGACAGCCCGTGCCCGAACGGCAGCGCCGGCCGGCTGCTGAGGTTGGTGACGTCGGTGTCGCCGCCGAGCAGCGGGTGCAGGTAGGTGTAGGGCTGGCTGCCCGCCGAGCGCGGCAGGCTGACCGGCAGGTGGCCCGAGGGGTTGACCCGACCCGAGAGCACGCCCGCGATCGCGCCGGCGCCCTCCTCCCCCGGGAAGAACGCCTGGACGACGGCCGCGCAGGAGGACAGGGCCCAGTCGATCGCGTAGGGGCGGCCGGTGAGCAGGACGAGGACGACCGGGGTGCCGGTGGCGACCACGGCCTCGACGAGCCGGCGCTGCACGCCCGGCAGCTCGAGGTCGTCGCGGTCGCAGCCCTCGCCCGAGGTCGCGCGGCCGAAGAGACCGGACGAGTCGCCCACGACCACGACCGCCACCTCCGCCTCCCGGGCCGCGGCGGCCGCCGCCTCCAGGCCGGAGACGTCCTCGGAGTCGACGTCGCAGCCCCACTCGTAGGTGAGGTGGGTCTGGGGCCACTCCGCGAGGAGCGCCTCGCGGAGCGTGGGTGCCTCGATGCCCGGCTCGGTGTGCGGGTGCTGCGGGATGACGTGGTTGACGAAGGAGTAGCAGCCGAAGAGCGCGGCCAGCCGGTCGGCGTTGGGCCCGACCACCGCGACCCGGCCGGGGGCGGCGAGCGGCAGCGTGCCGTCGTTGGCGAGCAGCACGACCGACTCCTCGGCCAGCCGTGCCGCAGCCGCGCGGTGCTCCGGCCCGTCGAGCTCGACCTCGGTCGGCGGCTCGTCCTCGAAGGTGGCGCCGAGGAGCCCGAGCTCGGCCTTCTGCTCCAGGGCACGGGTGCAGGCGCGGTCGACGAGGGCCTCGTCCACGGCACCCGAGCGCACGGCCTCGGCGAGCGGACGGAGGTAGGCGTCGCCCGTGGGCAGCTCGATGTCGACGCCGGCGAGCAGCGCCTGGCCCGCCGCCTCGCCGAGGTCGGCGGCGACGCCGTGCAGCAGCTGCAGGAAGGCGACGCCGAAGTAGTCGGCCACGACGGTGCCGTCGAAGCCCCAGCGGTCGCGCAGCACGCCGGTGAGCAGGGTCGGGTCGCCGGCCACCGGGACGCCGTCGATCTCGGCGTAGGAGTGCATGACCGAGCGCACGCCGCCCTCGACGACGGCCATCTCGAAGGGCACCAGCAGCACGTCCTCGAGCTCGCGCGGCCCGGCGTGCACGGGCGCGAAGTTGCGCCCCGCCTGCGAGGCCGAGTAGCCGACGAAGTGCTTGAGCGTGGCGTGCACCCCCTCCGACTGGAGGCCTTCCACATACCCCGTCCCGAGGGTGGCGACGAGGTAGGGGTCCTCGGAGATCGCCTCCTCGACCCGGCCCCAGCGCGGGTCGCGCACGACGTCGAGCACCGGCGCGAGGCCCTGGTGCACCCCGAGCTGGCGCATCGAGCGGCCGATCAGCGCGGCGACGTCGCGGACGAGGTCGGGGTCCCAGCTGGCGCCCCACGCGAGCGGGGTCGGGTAGGTGGCGGCCTTCCACGCGGACAGCCCGGTCAGGCACTCCTCGTGCACGAGGGCGGGGATGCCGTGCCGCGTCGAGCCGACGAGCCAGCGCTGGAAGTCCCAGAGCCAGCGGGCGCGCTCGACCGGGTCGACCGGGCGGGTGCCGTAGACGCGGGTGAGGTGGCCGAGGCCGTGGGCCGCGACGTCGTAGAGACCCTGCGGCTCGACGAAGGCCCCCTGGAGCGGCGCCACCGCGTCGCCGTCGCCCTTGTCCCAGAAGCCGACGATCTGCGCGAGCTTCTCCTCCAGCGTCATCGAGGCGACGAGCTCGGGGACGCTCGGAGGGGGCGGCGCGGTCGCGCGGTCGGGGGCGGTGCGGGTCTCGGTCATGGCGGCATCGCCTTCCAAGAGGGAGAGGGTGGTCGGGTATGGGGTGGGCCGGGCGTGGCGGGGCGGTCAGCCCTTGACCGCGCCCTGGAGCCCGCTGACGATGCGCTTCTGGAGCGCGAGGAAGAAGAGCAGCGCGGGGATCATCGCCAGGGTGGTGAAGGCGAAGACGCCGGCGGTGTCGGAGGAGTACTGCGTGGAGAAGTCGGCCACCCCGAGCGGGAGGGTCTTCATCTCGCCGCGCAGGAGCAGGAGCGGCAGCAGGTAGGCGTTCCAGGAGCCGACGAAGGCCAGCACGCCGACGGTGATGGCTCCTGGGGCCGACAGCGGCAGCAGCACCCGCCAGAAGAACTGCAGGCGGGAGGCGCCGTCGATGATCGCCGCCTCCTCCAGCTCCCGCGGGATCGCCATGAGGAAGGGCCGCAGGATGACGATGGTCATCGGCAGCGCGAAGGCGGCCTGCGGCAGCGCGACGCCCCACCAGGTGTTGCCCAGCGACAGGTCGCGGGTGATGAGGATGAAGAGCGGGATGATCGCCACCGTCGCGGGGAAGAGCAGGCCCACGACGAAGACCATGTAGAGCTGCTCGCGGAAGCGGAACGGGTAGCGGGCCAGGGGGTAGGCGGCCATCAGCCCGAAGACCACGGTCACCACGGTCGTGATGACCGCGATGGCGATGGAGTTGACGGCGTAGGTCCAGAAGGAGGCGCCGGTGAGCACCCGGCGGTAGTTGTCGAGCAGCCACGGGTCGGGCAGCCCCGCCGGGTCGGCGGCCAGCTGGGCGTTGCTGCGGAAGCCGCCCAGCACGGCATACAGGACCGGGCCGAGGGTGAGCCCGACGACGACGAGGGCGACGAGGTAGACGAGCACCCCGCCCTCGCCCCGGCCGCTGCCCTGGCGCGGCTTGCGGCCCTTGCCGCCATCGTCGGCGTGGTCGGTGGCGGGGCCGGTGGGCACCGTGGTCGGTCGCGTGGTCGTGGTCATCGGACCCCCCTCGGGACGTCGGCCTCGGCGGTGTCCCGCCGCAGGACGAAGCGCTGGTAGGTCACGGCCATGACGAGGGCGATGACGAAGAGCACGACGGACGCGGCGGCCGCGATGCCGTAGTTCTGCCGCTTGGTGCCCTCGTTGACCAGGAAGGTGGCCATGGTCGTCGTGGCGTTGGCGGGCCCGCCGCCGGTGAGGATCCACACCATGTCGAAGAGCTGCAGCGAGCCGATCATCGACAGGAAGGCCCACATCCGGATCGTCGGGCCGAGCAGCGGGATCGTGACCCGCCACTGGGTCTGCCACCACGAGGCGCCGTCGATCTGCGCCGCCTCGGCGAGCTCGTCCGGCACGCCCTGCAGCCCCGCGAGGAAGAGCAGGACGGCGAGGCCGACGTACTTCCAGGTGAGCACGACGACCAGCGTCGGCAGCGCGAGCGACGGGGTGCCGAGGAAGCCCTGGTAGGGACCCTCGAGACCGACCGTCCCGAGCAGCGCCTCGACGACCCCGCGGCCCGGCTGGAGCAGCTGGAACCAGACGACGCCGGCGATGACCTCGGAGAGCACGTAGGGGACGAAGATGATCGTTCGCAGCAGCCCCTGGCCCCGCATCTTCCGGTTGAGCAGCAGCGCCAGGGCCAGGCCCAGGGGCAGCTGCACGAGGATCGAGGCGACCACGATGATCAGGTTGTGGGCCACCGCCCCGGTGAAGACGCCGTTGGCCAGCACCGAGACGTAGTTCTGCAGCCCCACGAAGTCGACGAGCGGGCCGAAGCCCTTCCACCGGTAGAGCGAGAACTGGACCGCGCGCAGGATCGGCCACACGACGAAGACCGCGAACAGCACGAGGGCCGGGGCCGTGAAGAGCACGATCTCGGCAGCCATCCGCCAGTCGCGGCGGGCCGCACCCGCCGGCCGCGCGGTGCGGCCGGCGGGCGGGGTCGTGGCGCCCGTGGTCGGGACTGGGGCGATCGCCATACGGGACGGGCTCAGCCCTCGGCGTCGGCCGCGGCCTGGGTGGCGTCGACGATGTCCTGCGGGCTCGCCTGGCCCGCGAACATCAGCGCGATCGCGTCGTTCATCGCGCCACCGACGGCCTGGCCGAAGGCGGTGTCGAAGTACAGCTGGACGTAGGGGGCGTCGTTGCGCACCTCGAGCAGGCCGGCCAGCGCCGGGTCGGCGACGGCGTCACCGGCGGAGGGGACGGTCGGCAGACCCATGTCGCGCTCGGCGAAGCCGCGCTGCACCTCGTCGGAGAGCAGGAACTTCACGAAGTCCACGGCCGCGTCCGGGGCGTCGGCCGAGACGCCCCAGGCGTCACCACCGCCCAGCTGCGCGGCCGGGTCGCCCTGGCCGCCCTCGACCTGCGGGAAGGGGAACCAGCCGAGCTTGCCGGCCAGACCCTTGCCGTCCTCGGTGAGGCCCTGCATGACGCCCGGCTCCCAGTGGCCCTGCATCTCCATCGCCACCTGCTCGGTCGCGAGGAGGCCGGAGGCGCTCGTCGGCCCGGTCTGCGCGGGGGTCGAGAGGAAGCCGCGGTTGAAGGGCTCGGCGGCGATGAGCTTCTCGAGGTCCTCGCCGGCGCGGATGAAGCACGGGTCGGAGAAGTCGAGGGAGGTGACGGCGTCGGTCAGCACGTCCTCGGCGCAGTGGCGCAGCGAGAACTGGTACCAGTAGTGCGCCGCCGGCCACTTCTCGCCCGCGCCGACGGAGATGGGCTCCATGCCGGCGGCCTTGAGCTTGTCGATGACGTCGTACATCTCGTCCCAGGTCTCCGGCGCCTCCGCGATGCCGGCCTCCTCGAACATCTCGGTGTTGTACCAGAAGCCCACGACGCCGACCGAGAACGGCAGCGCGTAGACCTTGCCGTCGACCGTCCAGCCCTGGGCGATGCCGCCGACCTTCTCGATCTCCTCGGCCGCGAGCTCGGTGAGGTCCTTGGTCAGGCCCGCCTCGACGTGGTCGGCGAGCTCGCCGCCACCACGCTCCATGTAGATGTCCGGCGCGTCGTCGGCCTGGAAGGCCGCGTCGAGCTTGGTCAGCATGTCCTCGTGCGCCATGGCCTCCATCTCGACCGTGACGCCGGTCTCCTCCTCGAACTGGGCGGCCAGCTCGGTGTAGTACTCCAGGCCGGCGCCGGTGTTGGAGTTGTGCCACCAGGTGATGGTGGTCCCGTCGCCGGACCCACCGGACGAGCCGGACCCCTCGGAGTCCCCTCCGCAGGCGGCGAGGGTCAGGACGAGGCTCCCGGCAGCCGCCAGGCTCAGTGCGCGGATGGTGTTCATAGGTGCTGCTCCTCGACGTTGAGTGAGTGACGTAGGACCGAGGCTGCCAGTTTGTTGCGCCGCGTGTCAATCGTTGTCGATAACGATTTCGTTGCCGTGGTGGCGGGCTTGCGCGCTCTCCGGCGACCGGATAGTTTTTCCACACAACCAATATCAGGAGGATGCCCCATGAGCGCGTCGACGACGAAGTCCCCGTCCAGCTCCCCGATCCAGTTCACCTTCGGTCTGTGGACCGTCGGCTGGGCCGCCCAGGACCCCTTCGGCAGGGCCACCCGCGAGGCTCTCGACCCGGTCGAGTCCGTGCACCGGCTTGCCGAGCTCGGGGCCTCGGGCGTCACCTTCCACGACGACGACCTCGTCCCCTTCGGCTCCTCCGCGTCCGCGCGCGACGCGGTGATCGAGCGCTTCCGGGCGGCGCTGGCCGAGACCGGGATGGTCGTGCCGATGGTCACGACCGACACCTTCAGCCACCCGGTCTTCAAGGACGGCGCCCTGACCAGCAACGACCGTGGCGTGCGCCGGCTGGCGCTGCGCAAGGTCCTGCGCCAGGTCGAGCTCGGGGCCTCGCTGGGCGCGAAGACCTTCGTGATGTGGGGCGGCCGCGAGGGCGCGGAGTACGACGGGGCCAAGGACTACAAGGCGGCCTACGACCGCTTCGCCGAGGGCGTGGACAGCGTCGCCGCCTTCATCAAGGAGCGCGGCTACGGCATGCGCATCGCGCTGGAGCCCAAGCCCAACGAGCCCCGCGGCGACATCCTGCTGCCGACCGTCGGTCACGCGCTGGGCTTCATCGCCACCCTCGAGCACGGCGACATCGTCGGCCTCAACCCCGAGGTCGGGCACGAGCAGATGGCCGGGCTCAACTTCACCGCCGGCATCGCCCAGGCGCTCTGGCAGGGCAAGCTCTTCCACATCGACCTCAACGGCCAGCACGGTCCCCGCTTCGACCAGGACCTCGTCTTCGGCCACGGCGACCTGCTGTCCGCCTTCTTCACCGTCGACCTGCTCGAGAACGGCTTCCCCGGCGGCGGCCCGCGCTACGAGGGTCCCCGCCACTTCGACTACAAGCCTTCCCGCACCGAGGACGTCGAGGGCGTCTGGGTGTCGGCCGCGGCCAACATGGAGACCTACTCGCTGCTGGCCGAGCGGGCCAGGTCCTTCCGGGCCGACCCCGAGGTGCAGGAGGCGATGCAGTCCTCCGGGCTGTCCGAGCTGGCGCAGCCGACGCTGGCCGAGGGCGAGTCGCCCGCCGCGCTGCTGGAGACCGCGGGCGACCTCGGCCCGGAGATCGCCGACGAGTCCGAGCGCCTCGCCGCCCGCGGCTACGGCCACGTGCACCTCAACCAGCTCGCGCTGCGGCACGTCCTCGGGGCCGCCTGACCGATGGCGCTCGTCGCGGGTGTCGACTCGTCCACCCAGTCCTGCAAGGTCGTCGTCCGCGACGCGGAGACCGGGGAGCTCGTGCGCTCCGGCCGGGCCTCCCACCCCGACGGCACCGAGGTCGACCCGCACGAGTGGTGGCGGGCGCTGACCGAGGCCGTCGAGATGGCGGGCGGGCTGGAGGACGTGTCGGCGCTCGCGGTCGGGGGCCAGCAGCACGGCATGGTGGCCCTCGACGAGGCCGGCGAGGTGGTGCGGCCGGCGCTGCTCTGGAACGACACCCGCTCCGCACCACAGGCGCGACGGCTCGTCGAGGAGCGCGGGGCCCGCTGGTGGGCGGGCGCGACCGGCTCGGTGCCGGTCGCGTCCTACACCGTGACCAAGCTGGCCTGGATGCACGAGCACGAGCCGGACAACGCGGCCCGCACCGCCGCCGTGGCCCTCCCCCACGACTGGCTGACCTGGCGCCTGGTGGGCTCCGGCTCGTTCGACGACCTGGTGACCGACCGCTCCGACGCCTCGGGCACCGGCTACTGGAGCCCGAGGCGCGGCACGTACCTCACCGAGCTCGTCCAGGACGCGCTCGGTCACGAGATCCGGCTTCCCCGCGTCCTCGGCCCCGCCGAGGTGGCGGGCACGGGCACCGGGCCGGCGAACGGCATACCCCTCGGGCCGGGGGCCGGCGACAACGCCGCGGCCGCGCTGGGGCTCGGCGCCGGGCCCGGCGACGTCGTCCTGTCGGTCGGCACCTCGGGCGTCGTGTCCGCGGTGACCGACGACCCCACGGCCGACGTCGAGGGGATCATCAGCGGCTTCGCCGACGCCACCGGGCGGTTCCTGCCGCTGGCGGCAACCCTCAACGCCGCCCGCGTGCTCGACGCCACCGCGCGGATGCTCGGCACCGACGTCGCCGAGCTCGACCGGCTCGCCGCGGAGGCACCGGCCGGGGCCGACGGGCTCGTGCTCGTGCCCTACCTCGAGGGCGAGCGCACCCCCAACCTGCCCGACGCCACGGGGTCGCTGCACGGACTGACCCTGCGCACCTCCGCCCCCGCTCACCTCGCGCGAGCGGCCGTGGAGTCCATCGCCTGCCTGCTGGCGGACGCGGTCGACGCCTTCCTCGCGCAGGGCGTCGAGACCCGGCGCTTCCTGCTCGTCGGCGGCGGTGCCCGGTCGCTCTCGCTGCGACAGTCGCTCGCCGACGTGCTCGGCTCGCCGATCCTCGTGCCGACGCCGGACGAGTACGTCGCCAACGGTGCCGCACGGCAGGCCGCGTGGGTGCTCTCCGGGGCCGAGGCGGGACCCGAGTGGCCGATGCCCGGGCTCGTCACGGTCGAGCCCGCCGCGGACGGGGCGCGGGTCCGCGAGCGGTATGCCGAGGCGCGCTCGCACGTGCTGGACCGGGTGGCGCGGGAGGCGTGAGACCCTCCGGCCCTGCGCCCCGACCCACTCGCGACACGTTGTTGTCCTGGTGGACTGATGCATCAGTCCACCAGGACAAGATCGTGTCCGGAGTGCAATGCGAAGCCGTGAGTATCGCCCGACCCACCCGTAGCGGTCCGCTGGCCGACCGGTCGCCGGAGCCTCCCCAAACCTGGACACGTTCCGCTAGAGTCCGACGACGCGACACGGGGGTGGGGCGGCGATGGGGCCGCCCGGGTGGAGTCGCAGGGATGCAGGGAGGCTTTGTGATGTGGGACGGGGCGGACCATCTGTCCAGTTCGAACGCAGGTCGGGGCGCCGACGAACAGGCGCGACGGGCGGCAGCCAGAGCGGAACGGCTGCGTGCGCAGCTGGAGACGGCTGAGCGGCAGCAACGAGCGTGGGCGGCCGGCAGCGAGGGCGAGCGCCTCGTCGCCGCCGTGATCCGGGAGGCGTGCTGGCCCGCCCTGCACGACCAGCCCTGGCCCGGTCGTCCGAAGGCGAACCTGGACCACCTCGCGATCTCCGCCACCCGGATCTGGCTCATCGATGCCAAGCACTGGTCCGGCGAGGTCGTCGTGCGCCACGGCGTGCTGCGCCAGAACGGCTACAAGCGCACCGATAACCTCGCCGCTGCGCGTGTCGCGGCCACGGACGTGGCTGCAGCGCTCGGGCCGCTGGCGCCTCTGGTCACCCCCGTGGTCTGCCTCACCCAGGCGGGCAGGGATCTCATGCCGACGATGGTGGACGACGTGGTCGTCGTGGGTCTCGACCACCTGGCCGCAACCCTCGGGCCCGCACCGACGAACTACGAATCGATGCCCGCGCTGATGGCGCACGTAGAAGGGTCGCTGCAGCAGGCACGACCTCACTCCACCAACTCAGGCGCTCCGCCCCTACCCGCTGCCGCACCACCCTTTGCAGCGACACCTCCGCCGCTGCCCACCTACCCCGCGCCTGCGGCGTACGAGCAGACCCGTATCCCGATGCAGCCCCGACCGGCCGGAGGGCTGCGGCGCGCCACGGCCGCTGTGGTCGATCTCCTGGTCTTCGTCGGGGTGAGCAGGTTTCTGGAGCGGCTGCCCTATCCGTCAGATGATCTGGCAGCGATGGCCTACACGTGGGCCGGATTCCTGGTCCTGTTCGTCCTCGCCCTGATGCACGGCACCACAGGTCGGACACCGGGCAAGGCCCTGCTCGGCATCCGGCTGGTCCGAGAGCGGGATGGAGCGGCCCCCGGGGCTCTGGCGGGGGTGGCGCGGCTGGTGACCTTTCCCCTGCTCGCGGTCGTCACCATGGGAGTGTTCCTGCTCCTGTCCCTCCTCGGCCCTGTCTGGAACCGACGGGGCCAGTCCCTGCACGACCTGGTCATGAAGACGTCGGTCGTGGTCGGGTAGGCGTCCATCCCCGAACATGAGCGCGGCCTATGGCCAGCCGTCGGACCTCGGCCCACTCACGACCTGTTGTCGTCGAGATCACCTGATGCATCAGGCCAACAGGACAACAACGGGTCGTGGGTGCCGTTCAAAGCTCAGGTGGTCGGCAGCGACCCCAGGTAGGTCACGGCCTGCTCGGTGGTGACGAAAAGATGCCGCCGTCGAGCCCTTCGTCGCCGTACTGCACCCGCGTGTGCACGACGGGGACACCGGCCCGACGGGCGGCGTCCAGGACGGAGGCCGCCTCCCGTCCTCCGTGCAAACCACGCCGTAGCGGCGGGTGCCCTCGGCGCGACCAGCCCCCGCGGACCTCGAGGGCGACGAGTCTACGCGGGACCAGGCACGACCTGGCGCACGCCAGGTGGCCGGACACCATCGAGGCATACGAACCGAGGAGAACGGTGACGACGAACGGCGCGCAGGCGACGGCCGTCGACGCCTCGAGCAGCTGGCCGCCGAAGGTCTCGTCGACATCGAGCCCTACCGCGGGGCGCAGGTCGTCTCGCTGACGCCCGAGGACGTGGCGGCCCTGTATGCCGTGCGCGCGGAGTTCGAGCCCGTCGCCACCCGCCTCGCCGTTCCCCTGACGACGGACGAGGACGTGGCGCACCTGGCGGACCTGTCCGGGCGGATGGAGCAGATCGTGGACGCCGGCGGCGACCGGGGCGGGCTCACGGCGCTCAACAACGAGTTCCACGCCGTCTTCGTCGAACGTTCGGGCAACCGGCACCTGGCGATCGCCCTCCAGGCCCTCTTCCGGCCGGCGGTGGTCACGCGCACGTTCCGCACCTACGACGAGCGGGCGCTGCAGCGGAGCATGCAGCACCACGCCGAGCTCGTCGAGGCGGCCGCCGCACGGGACGGCGAGTGGGCGGCAGCCGTGATGCGCGCCCACGTGCTCTCCGCCCGCCACCAGACCGGCCCGCGGACCGACGACCCCTAGACGTCCCGTGACGCCCATGTGCGACGGGGCGGTCGCTCCGGCGGCCGTCCCGTCGCGCGTCCTCAGCCCTCGGGGTCGGCCAGCAGCCGCGCCTTGGCGGCGCTGAACTCCTCGTCCGTCAGCGCCCCCTGCCGGTGTAGGTCCGCGAGCGCGGCGAGGTGCACGACGAGCGGGTGGTCCGAGGCCGGCGCGGACGACGAGCGCCCGGCCGGACCCGCCTCGACCGGCTCGGCGCCGCCGCGACCGCCCGGGACGGGGATGACCGGCATACCACCGCTCGCCCCGGTCGCGAGCAGCCGCTCGAACGCGAGGAAGGTCTCCTTGCCGTAGGTCAGCGTCCCGAGCCCCACGTCACCCGCGGGCGTGCGCGCGGTGACGGCCCCGATGCGGAAGGTGCGCTCCCGTTCGAGGTGGACCTCCGTGACGTCCGCGCGATGCACCTCGTCGACCAGCGGCAGCCCGACGTGCTGGTCGCCCAGGGTGAGCAGCCGCAGGTCGGTGATCACGAGCAGCGTGACCGAGCGCCGCAACCGCGTCACCCCGAAGAGGCCCAGGACGCGCTCCCCGGGCAGGAGGATCAGCTGCAGCGACTGCGCCGCCAGCGGCACCTCGCGCTTCGGAACCCTCTTGTCACGGTATGCCGTGGCGATGCCTCCCGCCCACGGGACCTCGTTCATGCCGCTCCCCTCGTCGCTGGCCCCACAGGCTAGTCGCACCACTGCTGCGCTCGCGGGCTACCGTGGTCGCCATGACCCTCCCCCGCCCCGAGATCGATCCTGACGGCCTCCTCGAGTACTCCGTCGTCTTCACCGACCTCTCGCTCAACCACATGTCGCGGCGCTTCGTCGGCGTCATGCAGCAGCTGACCGAGGTGCTGCGGACCACCTACGGGGCCGACACCGTGGCCGTGGTGCCCGGCGGCGGCACCTACGCGATGGAGGCGGTCGCCCGCCAGCTCGTCACCGGCCGCACGGCCCTCGTCGTGCGCAACGGCTTCTTCTCCTACCGCTGGTCCCAGATCGTGGAGATGGGCGGGATCACCGACGACCTCACGGTCCTGACCGCCCGACCCACGACCGACGAGGTGCCCTCGCCCTGGGCCCCCGCGCCCGTCGAGGAGGTCGTCGCCACCATCGCCGAGCAGCGTCCGGCCGTCGTCATGGCCGCCCACGTGGAGACCGCCGCCGGCATCGTGCTGCCCGACGACTACATCCGCGAGGTCGCGGCCGCGACCCGTGAGGCCGGTGGCCTCTTCGTCCTCGACTGCGTCGCCTCCGGCGCGCTCTGGATCGACATGCGCGAGCTCGGCGTCGACGTCCTGCTCACCGCCCCCCAGAAGGGCTGGAGCGGCAGCCCCGGCGCGGGCTACGTCATGCTCAACGACCGGGCCCGCGAGGCCGTGATGGCCTCGACCTCGACGAGCTTCTCGGCCGACCTCAAGAAGTGGCTGACGATCGCCGAGGGCTACGTCCAGGGTCGCCACGCCTACCACGCGACGATGCCCACCGACACCCTCGCGCACAACCTCGAGCTCATGCTGGAGGCCCGCGAGCGCGGCCTCGAGACGCTGCGCGAGGCCCAGGTCGAGCTCGGGACGCGGATCCGCGCCGCCCTGGCCGAGCGCGGCTTCGTCTCCGTCGCCGCCGACGGGTATGCCGCCCCGACCGTCGTGGTGGTCCACGCCGACGACCCCGGGCTGGCGACGGGCGCCGACTTCGTCAAGGTCGGCCTTCAGGTCGCCGGCGGCGTGCCGCTCATGTGCGGGGAACCCGAGGGCTGGTCGACCTTCCGCGTCGGCCTCTTCGGCCTCGACAAGCTGGCCGACGTCGACGGCACCGTGGAGCGCTTCACCGCCGGGCTCGACAAGGCGATGGCGCTGTAGGCACGACCTCGCCTGCAGCGAGCCCGCGCCGCTGCCGGAGCACGCCTCCCCCTCGGGCTCGACTACGAGCCGAGAACAACGGGACCGGTTGGTGTCGTCAGGACGACACCGATAGGTCCCACTGCTCAGCCCAGGACCTCCCCCAGCCAGCGCAGCGACCGCAGCACCTGCTCGCCCGCGCCGCCCTCGTGGTCGTTGAAGTGGTAGACCTCCACCTGCGGCGGGGTGGGCATGGCGTTGGCGGCCGCGAAGACGGTCGACGGCGGGCAGATGGCGTCCATGAGCGCGACCGAGATCATCGTCGGCGCGGTGATGCGGCGGGCCATGGAGACCCCGTCGACGTAGGAGAGCGTGCGGAAGACCTGCTCGGCGACGTTTCGGCGCACCGACAGGTAGGCCGCGATCTCGGAGTAGGGGCGGGCGTCGGTGATCCGGACGGCCCGCTCGAAGTGGCACAGGAAGGGCACGTCGGCGGCGACGGCCGCCACCTGATCGTGCAGCGCACCGGCCGCGAGCGCGAGGCCGCCGCCCTGGCTGATGCCGGTCACGGCCACGCGGGTCGGGTCGACCTCGGGCCGGGTCAGCACGTGGTCGACCGCCCGCACCGCGTCGGTGACCAGCCGGCGGTAGTAGTAGGTGTCCGGCGACTCGATCCCGCGGGTCATCATGCCGGCGAAGGCCGGGCCGGCCCCGTGCGGGTCCGGGGTGTCCCCACCGGTCCCCCACGACGAGCCTTGGCCCCGGGTGTCCATGACCAGGTGGGCGTAGCCCGCGGCGGCGTGGGCGAGGTGCTCGTGCGGCAGGCCGCGCCCCCCGCCGTAACCGATGAACTCCACGACGCAGGGCAGCGGCCCGTCGGCGTGCGGCGCGAGGTACCACGCCCTGACCGGTTCCCCGCCGAAGCCGGGGAAGGTGACGTCCTCGACGCGCACGGCGGTGACCGGGGTGTCGGCGGGCACGCTCTCCGCGGCACCGCCCGCGGCACGGGCCTCCGCGATCGTCCGCGCCCAGAACTCGTCGAAGTCCGCGGGCTCGGCCACCTCGGGCCGGTAGGTGCGCAGCTGCTCCAAGGGGAGGTCGGTGATCACGCCAGCGAGGTTACCGAGCCGGGCGTGACGGCCCACCCGGGGGCGTCCCACGCCCGCGATG
Source organism: Ornithinimicrobium humiphilum (assembly GCF_006716885.1). NCBI lineage: Bacteria > Bacillati > Actinomycetota > Actinomycetes > Micrococcales > Ornithinimicrobiaceae > Ornithinimicrobium > Ornithinimicrobium humiphilum. The sequence continues at coordinate 738,223 of NZ_VFPU01000001.1, read as the reverse complement.
CCGGCCGTCTCTGGCACGATGGACCGGACATGCCCTCCCTCACCCCCACCCAGCAGGCGCTCTTCGACGCGCTCGTGGGCCTCGACGAGGGTGGCGCGGTCCTCAGGCTCGAGGAGTGCCGCACGCAGCTCGGTCTCGGCCCGCTCGTCGCCGACCTCGTGCTGCCCGTCATGCGCGAGATCGGGCTGGGCTGGGAGCGGGGCGAGGTCTCGGTGGCCCAGGAGCACCTGGCCACCCAGCTGGTCCGGTCCTACCTCGAGTCGCTGCGCCGCCCGCCCGTCGTCGGCGGGCACCAGGTCTGGCTGGCCTGCCCGCCCCGCGAGCTCCACGACCTGCCCCTCCTGGCGCTCGCGCTGCTGCTGTGGGAGCAGGGCTGGGAGATCCGCTTCTTCGGCGCCAACACGCCCCTGCACGACCTGCACCGCGCCACCCGGATCGTGCACCCCGAGATCGTCGTGATCTCCGGCGACGACCCCCGGAGGCTGCGCGCCGCGGCCGTGCCGCTCGACCTCATCGCCCAGGAGACGACCCTGCTGCTGGGCGGCCGGGCCGCGCACCAGGTCGAGGAGGAGCTGCCGGGCCGGGTGCTGCCGCCCGACGTCGTCGCGGCCGCCCAGGAGATCCGCGAGCTGCTCCCCGCGGCCCGCGCCGTCTGACGGCGCGACCCGCAGGACGACGACCACCGGGCCGTCAGGCCCGGTGCGCCACCCCCATGGACGAGGCCCACTCGGCCACGTCCGCGGGCAGCTCCGGAGCGGGTATGCCGTGCCCGAGCACCTCGGCCACGACCGGGGCGGGCACCCGCTCGCCGCTGCCCCGCGTCAGGAAGCGACCGGCGACCAGGCCTCGGGCGCACAGCTCCTCGCCCCGGGTGAAGACCTGCTCGAGGTAGATCACCCGCTCGTCCCAGCCGACGACGCGGGTGATGATGTCGAAGCGCTGCCCGAGGGTCAGCGACCGGCGGTAGGTCACGGTCTGGGCGGCGACGACGGGATACCAGCCGCGCTCCTTCATCGCCGGGAAGCCGCCGAGGTCGGCGATGTAGTTGGTCCGCGCGACGTCCATCATCTGCAGGTAGACGCCGTTGTTGACGTGCAGGTAGATGTCCAGGTCACCGGGGCGCACGCGCATCGTCGTGACCGAGGGGTCGAGGATGCCCTGGCCGGGGAGGGCGGGACGGGGCCGCGCGAGGGCGGCGAGCAGATGCAGTTGGCGGGCCACGCGGCAACGCTATCCGCCCCGGCCCCCTGGACGGGGACCGGGGCGGAACCGGTGAGCGGGTGGAGCGGGAGCTAGGCCCGCGCCGCGAACGTCGCCTCGTCCGGGTGCCGGTCGGCGTGCCGGGTCGCCGCCTCGAAGGCGTGCGCCACGCGCAGCAGCTCGACGTCCTTGCCGGGGGCCGCGACGAGCTGGATGCCGATCGGCAGCCCGGTCGAGGAGAAGCCCGCCGGCACCGAGATGGCCGGGCACCCGGTCGCGGAGATCAGGCAGACCGCCTTCATCCACTCCAGGTAGTTGGTCATCGGGCGGCCGTTGATGCTCTGCGGGAACTCCAGCTCCGCGTCGAAGGGCAGCGCCTGCGCGGTGACCGTGAGCAGCACGTCGTGGGTGTCGAACCAGCGACGGGTCTCCTGCCACAACCGTGTCCGGCGGGCGTCGTGGGCGGCCAGGTCGTCGACCGTCAGCTCGAAGCCCATCTGCGTGTTCCACACGACGGCCTGCTTGATGCGGCCGCCGTCCGGGCGGGCGGTCTCCGAGCGCACCAGGTCGCCCCAGGCGGAGACGAAGTCGTAGGCCCGCTGCACCCGGAAGACCTCGCCGGCCTCCCGCAGGTCGGGCACGCTCTCGTCGACGACGGCGCCCAGCTCGCCGACGACCCGCGCCGCCTCGAACGCGGCGGCGACCACCTCGGCCTCGACCTCGAGCAGACCGCCGAGGTCTGGCCCGAGGCCGACCCGGACCCCGGTGAGGTCGGGCTGGTAGTCGGCACCGAGCCGGAACTCGGGCAGGTCGAAGACCGACCCGGGCTCCTGAATCGAGCACGGCCCGTCCGGCTGCGGGCCGCAGGTCTGGCTCATGAGCAGCGCGACGTCGCCGACGGTGCGCGCCATGAAGCCCTGCTGCGCCAGCCACTGCCAGGCGTTGCCCGGGGGCAGGTGCGGGATGCGCCCGTTGCTCGGCCGCATACCCACGACGTTGTTGAACGACGCCGGGGTGCGCAGCGAGCCGCCCATGTCCGAGCCGTCGCCGGACGCCTGGATGCCGGCCGCGAGGGCCGCACCCACGCCGCCGGAGGAGCCGGCCACCGACTTCGTCGGGTCGTAGGGGTTGACCGTCGTGCCGAAGACCGGGTTGAAGGTGTGCGCCCCGGCGGCGAACTCCGGCACGTTGGACTTGCCCGTGGTGACGACCCCGGCCGCCCGCAGGCGGGCGACCAGGGGGTCGTCCTCGGTGGGGACCCGGTCGGCGAAGACCGGCGAGCCCCAGGTGGTGCGCATCCCTGCGGTGTCGTGCGTGTCCTTGTGGGTCATCGGCACGCCGTGCAGCGCGGGCACCTCCCGGCCCTCCGCGCGCGCGGCCACCAGCGCCTCGTCCTTGGCGGCGGCCTCGGCCAGCGCCCGCTCGGGGTCCGTGGTGACGATCGCGTTGATCGTCGGGTCCACCTGCTCGATGCGGGCGTAGTGCGCCTCGGTCGCCTCGCGGGAGCTCACCTCCCCACGGGCGAGAAGGTCGGCGAGCTCGCGCGTGGAGAGCCAGGTCAGGTCGGTCATGCGGTTCCTTCGGGTATGCGGTGGTGCTGGGTCAGTTCTGCAGGTGGCCGACGAGCGCGGTCAGCGCGGCGCGGACCCCGGTGCGCAGCGCGGTCGGGGCGTCGTCGGGCAGGAACATCGGGGAGTGGTTGCCCGCGACGCCGGCCTCGATCGACTCGGCCTTGTGGCCGCCGAAGAACCAGTAGGTGTACGGCGCGCCGATGGCGTCGCCGAAGCGACCGAAGTCCTCGGACCCGGTGACCGCGGGCGACTCGATGACGCCCTCCTCGCCGAGCTCGTCGCGCAGCGCGGCGATCAGCCCCCGCGTGAGGTCGGGCTCGTTGTAGACGCGCGGGAAGTCGTACATCTTGCGGATCTCCGGCTCCGGGGCGCCCGCGGCGGCCGCCTCGGCACGCACGATCCGCTCGATCGCGGCCAGCGCGTTCGCGCGCACGCCCTCGTCGAAGGACCGCATGTTGATCGTGAAGACCGCCTTGTCCGGGATGATGTTCTCCTTCAGCCCGGCGTGGAAGGTCGCGATCGTCAGCACCAGGGCGTCGCGCGCGGAGGTCTCGCGGGAGACGACCGTCTGCAGGCGGGTCACCATGAAGGCGCCCAGCACGACCGGGTCGATGGAGTTCTCCGGCTGGGAGCCGTGGGCCTGCTTGCCGTGGACGGTGATCTCCAGGGAGTCCGCCATCGCCATCGCGGTGCCGACCGAGACGTTGACCGTGCCGGCCACGCCCGGCCAGACGTGCTGGCCGAAGACGGCCGACGGGCGGGGCGCCTTGTCCCACAGGCCGTCCTCGAGCATCGCGGCGGCGCCGGCCGAGGTCTCCTCGCCCGGCTGGAAGAGGAAGACGACGGTGCCGGCCCACAGGTCGCGGTGCGCGGCCAGCAGCCGGGCGGTCTCGAGCCCGACCGAGATGTGGGTGTCGTGGCCGCAGCCGTGCATCACCGCGGTGCGGGTGCCGTCCGGCAGCGTGCCCTCGGCGGTGGAGGCGTAGGGCGCCCCGGTGTCCTCCTGGATGGGCAGGCCGTCGGTGTCGGCGCGGTAGGCGATGACCGGGCCGTCGCCGTTCTCCAGCGTCGCCACCACGCCGGTGCCGCCGCTGAGGAAGGCGGTGTAGCCGTAGCCCTCGACGATCTCCTTGATGCGGGCAGCGGTGTTGTGCTCCTGCATCGACAGCTCGGGGGTGCGGTGGAACTCCTGGTAGAGCTCGACCAGCTGGTCGAGGGAGGCGTCGAGGTCCTCGACGAGGGTGGGGTGCAGGGCCATGATGTCCTTTCCGAACGGTAGGTGCGGCCGGGGTGGGTCAGTTGATGAGGGAGCCCTCGGTCTGCTCCTCGTCCGAGGACGACCCGGAGCCGATGTGGCGGGTGAACCACGAGATCGCGACCGTGAGGATCACGCACAGCGCGATCGCGAAGGACGACACCAGCTTGGGGGTGTTGGGCACGACGAGGAAGACCACGACTAGGGCGACGACGATCGCGATGACCGTGGACCGAGCCTGCTTGAGCGTGGCGACCAGCTGGACGACGACGCCGCCGAGGATCGACGGCAGGATGTAGAGCCGCGCGACCTCGGTGACCGACTCCGGCATGATCGAGACGATCCAGGTCCCGAGGATGCCGACGAGCAGCAGCAGCGAGAAGACGTGCACGACGGCCGCACCGGAGATCGCGGCGGTGGCGGCGTAGGCCGCCTTGCGGGTGCCGGGCTTGGCGTCGATGGTCGACTGGGCGACGATCGCCGAGGGCACGAGCTTGTTGGCGATGTTGCCGATGAGGAAGGCCTGGTACATGCCGGCCGGGCCGAGGATCGGGAAGTAGGTCAGCGGCTCCACCACGTAGAAGGCGCCGTAGACGGCCGCCACCGCGATGAAGGCCGTAATGACCTGGCCCATGGTGATGCCCAGGTCCGTGGTCGCCAGCACGATGAAGGGCACCGAGGTGGCGATGAGGAAGCCGGCGAAGAGGGTGATCCGGCCCCAGTTGTTGGTGGTGCGGGTGTACGCGGCGAAGAGCGCGTCCTGCTCGGGGGTGTAGGTGCTCATGTCCGGTCCTCGCTTCAGTTCGTCGCGATGTAGGTGGCGATCAGGCCGCCGATGATGGAGAAGCCGAGCGCCCACTCCCGCAGCCACGCCTGGTCCAGACGACGCGCGACGAACAGGCAGATGGCCATGATCGTCGCGGAGACGAGGACGGCGAGGATGTGGATCGCGGACTTCGGGAACTCGGTGACCGTCAGGCCGGAGAAGGCGGCGAGGAGGGCGGCCGAGGGGACGATCGCCATGAGGGCCGGGTTGACCTTGGTCAGCTTGTCCTGGCCGCGGGCCAGGATCGGGGTGAGGATGAGCGTCGAGATCATCCAGCACGCGCCGGAGAGGCTCATCGCGAAGAGCGCGATGAGGAAGACGCTCTGCGTGTAGGTCGAGTCGCCGAGGTTGGCGCCCACGGTGCCGGCCGCGATCGACGCGGAGGCCGTCTCGGTCGCCGCCGAGCCGATGAGGCCGATGCGCACGAGGATCGACGGGGTGCCGAAGAGGGGCAGCAGCGCGATCGCGACGAGCACGACGGCCAGCGACGGGCCGATCGCGGCGACGCCGCCGGCGCGGAAGGCCTGGAAGACCTCGCGCTGGGTCATGTCTGCGCCGGCCGCGTTCTTGCGCACGGCCTTCATGTAGACGGCCGACTGCAGGACGATCACGCCGAGGACGGCGAGCGCCAGGATCCACAGCAGCGGGGCGTTGGCGATGGACACGATGTCGGTCGACGTGCCCTGGGCGAGGATCACGAGAGGACCTGCTTCATGGAGGCTCCCTAGGGGGGACGGTGGCCCGGAGGCCGTGTGGTGGACGGGGTTCAGGGGGGTCAGGGGGTCTGGGGCGCGAGCCGGTAGCGGACCGTGGCGTCCTCGGCGTGCTGGGGCACGCCGGGGCTGAGAGCGACCTGCCGCCGGGCAGGGTCGAGGCGGACGGTCACGAGGGTCGCGGTGCGCTCGCGCTCGGGCAGGGTCGGGTCGGGCAGCAGCGCCACGCCCTTCCGGCCGAGCGGCGAGCACATCACCGGCAGCAGGTCGTCGGCGTCGGTGGGCGCCTCGCCCCCGACGTGCGCGTCCAGCCAGGCGAGACGGTCCAGGCTGTCCGAGGCGGGGTCGAGGAGCATCGCCCCGTCCTGCAGGTCCTCGGCGAGGAAGTGGTTGGTGTGGGTGCCCCAGCCCTCCTGCTCGAGGGTGCTGACGCGACCGGCCGCGATCTCGGCCATGACGGCGCGGTCGGGGTCGACGAGGGTGAGCACCGAGGACGAGCTGGTCGGGGCGGAACGGACGATCTCGACCGCCTCCTCGACGCTGCGCGCGTGCGTCAGCACCCGGGCCAGCACCGCGTGCACCGGCACCCCGCCCGCGTCGTCGTCGCGGTGGCGCAGGATGTTGAGGTGCACGCCCACACCGGCGGCGTTGAGACCGATCTTGCCGGTCATGCCGTACTCGGCGAAGCCGGCGTGCGCCAGCTCGCGGTCGAGCGCCTCGACCCGCTGGGCGTGCCAGCAACCGGTGAACTGGGCGTACCAGTCCCAGGTCTGGACCGAGAGCGTGGCGCCCGGCGCGCGGTGCACGACGGTCGAGCACTCCCCCGGCCGGACCGTGGCCCGGGTGAGGATCTCGGTGCGTGCCAGGGTCCGGCCGAGGTCGACGAGCTCCAGGCCCGCCCCCTGGGCCACGCCGGCGACCTCGCGGTGCTGGTCGGGATCCCACGCCCGCAGGGCGTCCAGCGAGGCTGCGGACGCCGCCAGCTGCACGTCCTCGGGGATCCCGAGCTCGGCGAAGAGCCGGGCGTAGCCGTCGACGGTGGCGCGGATGCCGTCCGCCAGGAGCTGGCCGCGAGCGCGGCCGCGGTCGGCGTGGTCGTCACCGGAGATGCGCGCGGCGCGGACCGGGACCAGGTGGGGGGCGGTCATCGGACGCCTCCTTCGTCGAGGGCGAGGACGGAGTGGAGCAGGGCGGTGACCCCGGCGGCGATGTCGTCGAGGTCGGTCCACTCCTCCGGGCAGTGGCTGCGGCCGTCGCGTGAGGGCACGAAGAGCATGCCGGTGGGGACGGACCGGGCGAGGACGGCGGCGTCGTGCTCGGCGCCGCTGAAGAGCCGGGAGGCGCTCAGGCCCAGGGCGTCGACCACGCCGGTCAGCGTGCCGAGCACGCCGGGGGCCATCGGCGCCGGCTCCTGAAGCGGGAGCCACTCGACGTCGACGCCGACCTGCCGGCGCTCGCCCTCCTCCTGGGCCGCGGCGGTCAACCGGTCCTGGGCGTGCCGCAGCCACTCGGCCTCCGGGCCGCGGAACTCGCCGCGGAACTCGGCGGTCGCTGTGACGACGTTGACGGCGGCGGGCGTGAAGGTCACCGCGCCGCTCGTGCCCTTGGTCAGCGCGCCCTCGCCCGCGATGCGCTCGACGGCCAGGACCGTCCCGGCGGCGGCGCACCCGGCGTCGCGGCGGACGTCCATCGGGGTGGTGCCGGCGTGGTCGGCCCGGCCGGAGAAGAGGGCGCGGAAGCGCGAGATGCCCGTGATCGACTCGACCAGCCCGATCGAGGCGCCCTGCTGCTCGAGGTAGGGACCCTGCTCGATGTGCAGCTCGACGAAGACGTCGACGTCGGAGAGGTCGGCGCGGGCGGTCAGCGCGGCACCGGGGTCGACGCCGACGCGGGCGAGCGCGTCGGCGAGGGTGCGGCCCTCCTCGTCGTGCATCTCGAGGTGCTCGCGGGTCAGCTCGCCGACCATCGCGCGGGAGCCGACGCAGCTGAGCCCGAACTCGTTGGGCTCCTCGTCGAAGAAGTCGACCACCACGAGGTCGTGCTCCAGGCGACGGCCCGACTCGCGGAGGGCCCGGACCACCTCGAGCGCGCCGACGACGCCGACAGTGCCGTCGAAGCGGCCACCTCCCACCACGGTGTCGGTGTGGGAGCCCAGCATGATCGTGCGCCCGGAGCCGGTGCCGCGGAGGCGGCCCACGACGTTGCCGGCCCCGTCCACGCGGGTCTCCATGCCCGCGTCGGCCATCCAGCGGCGCACCAGCTCGCGCGCGTCCCGGTCGACCTCCCCGAGCGCGGTCCGTGTCCAGCCGGGACGACCGGGCTCCACGAGACCGGCCAGCGCGCGCAGGCCGGCGTCGAGCCGGTCGGCGACGACGGTCGGCTGCGTGAAGGGTCGGCTCATGCAGGCTCGCTTCTCTGCGACGGGGTGGAACGGGACGTGGGGCGGGCGGACGGGTGGACGCGAGGTCAACGCGAACGTTTGCGAAAACTACGCGAACGTTTGCGTTCCCGTCAACGGTTCCAGCACAATCGTGATGTGGACAGCGACGGAGCCGCCCCGGCCAGAACCCGTGCAGCGACCCTGACGTCGCTCGCCGCCGAGCTGGGGGTGCACGTCTCCACGGTGTCGCGCGCCCTCTCCGACGCCCCGGCGGGGGTGTCGACCGCCACGATGGAGGCGGTCCGGCGGCTCGCCGAGGAGCGGGGCTACCGCTCCAACCTCACCGCCCGGGCCCTGCGGACCGGCCGCACCCGCGTGCTCGGCATGCTCGTCCCCCGGCTGGCGGACCCGGTGCTGGCGCTGCTCCACGAGGGCGTGGACGAGCGCGCCATCGAGGCCGGCTACACCACCGTCGTCGCCAACACCCTCGACCGGGCCGACCTGCGCGAGAAGCGCCTGGACCTCATGCTGCAGCGCCGGGTCGACGGCGCCGTCGTGGCCGACTCGCTCCTCCACTCCCACATCGCCGACCAGCTCGAGGCCACTGGCGTCCCGCACGTGCTGGCGCTGCGCTGCGTGCCGGACCGGCTGTGCGTCGGCACCGACGACCTGGCCGGCGGCCGGCTGGTCGCGGAGCACCTGCTCGCCCTGGGCCACCGCCGGTTCGGGGTCGTGGCCGGCGACACCCGGGCGAGCACCGGGCACGAGCGCACGGTCGGCTTCCTCGCGGCGTGCGAGGAGGCCGGCGTGGAGGTGCGGCCGGAGGCGGTCGTCCCGTGCCTCTTCGACGTCCGGTCCGGTGCCGCGGCGACCGAGCGCGTGCTCGAGGCGGTCCCGGACGTCACCGCGATCTTCGCCGGCAGCGACAACGTGGCCCTCGGCGTCCTCGGGACCCTGCGGGACGCCGGCCGTTCCGTCCCCGACGACGTGGCCCTGGTCGGCTACAACGACCTCGACCTGGCGGCGGCCCTCCCGGTCCCGCTGACCACCGTCGACTCCCGCATCCTGGAGGTGGGCCAGCTGGCGACGCGGATGCTGCTCGAGCTCCTCGGGGGCGGCTCGCCCGAGCCGGCGCGCCTGGCTCCCCGACTGGTCGTCCGGGCCTCGACCGGGGCCGGCTGAGCGGACGGGGCCCGGAGCGGGACCGAAGGGCGCACGCCATACCCAACTTGTCCTTATTGAATGACTAATGGCAGAGTATGGATTCGTGACCGCCACCTCCACCGCTCCCGCTCTCCTGGCCCGCCTCCTCGACGCCGACGCCGCGACCGGCCTGCCCGTCGATCCCGAGGTGCTGACCGAGACGCGTGCCGCGATGGAGGCCCTCTACGACCGCCCGCAGCCGTTGGGCGCCCCGGTGCTGCGCGGGCTCGCCGCGGTGGTCGCCGCCTGGCAGGGCATCGGCCCGCTGCACGACCACCACGTCGCGGCCGGTGCGGACGAGAGCCTGCTCGCCGACGCCGAGCCCACGGACGCCAAGCTCGCCGCGCTGCGTCGCCACGTCGACCTGCTGACCGTCTCCCCCGCCCTCGCGACCCACGCCGACCAGGAGGCGCTGATCGCCGCCGGCGCCACCCCCGACGAGGTCGTGCTCGTGAGCCAGCTCGTGGCCTACGAGAGCTACCTGGCCCGGGTGCTGGTCACGCTCGCCGCCCTCGAGGGCGAGGAGGTCCCCGCCGTCCCGGCGCCCGGCCGCGTGCCCACCTCGCGTGGCCGGACCAAGCTCACCACCCCCACGACCCGCAGCGGGTCCGCCCGCCCCCTGGAGTTCACCCAGGAGGTGCTGGCCTGGGAGCCCTGGGTCCCCGCCCCGGCCGAGGACGAGCTGACCGACGAGCAGCGCGAGAGCTTCGCCCGCAAGGCGACGACCAACAGCGTCTACTTCCGCCTCCTGTCGCGCACGCCCGGCGTCACCCGCGCGCGCAGCGACCTCGACAACGCGATCTTCCTGCGCCGCGACGGCCTGCCGCGGGCCGAGCGCGAGCTCGCCGCCGCCGTCGCGAGCAAGGTCAACGACTGCATCTACTGCGCGTCCGTCCACGCCCGCAAGAGCACCGGCTTCAGCAAGCGCGGCGAGGACGTCGACGCGGTGCTGGCCGTCCGGCTCCCCCGCGACGCCGACTGGGTCGCCACCGACCTGGCGCCGCTCGCCGAGAGCGTCGCGCACGACCCCCGCTGGGCCACCGTCGTCGACGCCGCCGCGCGCCTCTCCGCCCTGCGACCGACCTTCGGCCCGTCCGACGTCGCGCGAATGCGCCAGGCCGGGCTCGAGGACCTCGAGGTCGTCGACCTGGCCACCGCCACCGCCTTCTTCGCCTGGGCCAACCGGCTGATGCTCAGCCTCGGCGAGGCCGCCTGTCCGGCCCCGTCCGCCGCCTGAGCCACCCGCCCCGTCCGGCGACGCGCCCCGGCGCGTGATCGCCCCACCGCGATGTCGCGATCCCTCGCGGCACCACCCGTCTCCGTCCCGAGCCCTCCCCCACCTTCCGCACCGCACCGAAGGACCACCATGAGCACTGCACGCCGCCTCTCCCTGATCGCCCTGCCCGTCGTCGCCCTGACCGCCCTCACCGCCTGCGGCGAGGTCACCACCGAGGCCGGTGCGGGCGAGAGCGAGACCATCACCGTCACCGACGACCAGGGCCGCGAGGTCACCATCGAGGGTCCCGTCGAGCGGGCCGTCGTCCTCAACAGCTACGGCAACGAGTTCGTCCGCGCCATCGGCGCCGGCGACACCGTGGTCGGCGTCGACCGCGCCTCGATCGACCGCCTGCCCTACCTGCCGGTCTCCGAGGACGACGTCATCGCCGAGGGCCTCGACCAGCTCAACTACGAGGCGATCGCCGACCTCGACCCCGACGTCGTCGTGCTCCCGCGCAACGCCGTGTGGCAGGAGGCGACCGAGCAGCTGAGCAGCTTCGGCATCCCGGTCGTCGTCGCCACCGCCTGGGACGCGGCGAAGGTCCCGGAGACCGTCAGCCTCCTCGGCGAGGTCTTCGGCCAGGAGGAGGGCGCCGAGCAGGTCATCGCCTTCCAGGACGAGATCGCCGGCGTGCTCGAGGATCGCCTCGCCGACGTCGAGCCCGTCTCCGTCTACCTCGAGGCCGACGGCCCCTACGTCACCGCGCTGCCCGGCTCGGGCTTCCACGACATGATCGTGGCGGCCGGCGGCCGCAACGTCTTCGACGACGCCAGCGGCGGCGACGCCCAGGAGGAGCTCGACGTCGACCCGGCCGAGGTCGTGCTGCGGGCACCGGACTACATCTGGCACGAGCTGCCGCCGAGCGCCGAGCCGACCGGCGACCTCGAGACCGTGGCCGACGAGATCGCCGCCCGCCCGGGCTGGGGCAAGCTGGACGCCGTCACCGAGGGGCGCGTCATCGTCGTCAACGGCTGGGCCACCAGCGCGCTGGGCAAGGCCATCGGCGCCCTCTACCTCGCCTCCTGGCTGCACCCGGAGGAGCTCGAGGGCGTCGCCCCCGACGCCTACCTCGAGCGCTGGGTGACCGAGTTCCAGGACACCGACCTCTCCTCGGCCGACGACTACGTGCGGGGCCCGGCCCGGTGAGCGCCCCGACCACCGTCCGCCCGACGCCGCCGGCTCCCGCGCCGCAGGCGGCGCCGGCGCGGGCCGCCCGGCGCGAGACCGGCAAGCTGCTCGTGCTGCTGGCCGGGGTCCTCGTCTCCGCCCTCGCCCTCGTCGTCTCGGTGACCGTCGGCACGGTCGGCATCGGCTTCGCCGACGTGGTCGAGGCCATCCGCCTCCGGATCTTCGGTGGCACCCTCGCCGCCGACTTCGCCCAGTCCTACGCGGTCATCACCGAGCTGCGGCTGCCGCGCGTGCTGCTGGCCTTCGCGGCCGGCGCCGGGCTGTCGGTGGCCGGCGTGCTCATGCAGGGGCTGCTGCGCAACCCGCTCGTCAGCCCGTTCACCCTCGGCGTCTCCCCGGCCGCGGCCTTCGGCGCCGCGCTGGTCATCACCCTCTCCGGCAGCAACTCGCTGCCGCCGTGGGCGACGATCGCGGGTGCGCTCGTGTCGTCGCTGACCGTCTCGGCGCTCGTCCTGGCGCTGGCCTCGGTCCGCCGGATGGCCGTCGCGACGCTGCTGCTCATGGGCATCGCGCTCACGCAGATCTTCGAGGCGCTCACCTCGGCGCTGCAGTTCACCGCCAACGAGAACACCCTCCAGGCGATCGTGCGCTGGACCTTCGGCTCGGTCAACGACGCCACCTGGTCCGACGTCCGCATCGTCGGGGCGGTCGTCCTGGTCGCCCTGCCGCTGACGCTGTGGTTCGCCAAGGACCTCAACGCCGTCGCCTTCGCCGGTGACGACGCCGCCCGGTCCTTCGGCGTCAACGTCGGGGTGCTGCGGGTCGGCCTCATCGGCCTGGCCGTCGTGCTCGCCGCCGTCGTCGTCAGCTTCTGCGGGATCATCGGCTTCGTCGGGCTCGTCGGGCCGCACATCGCCCGGCTCGTCATCGGCGCCGACCACCGTCACCTGCTGCCCTTCGCCGCGCTGAGCGGCGGGCTCCTGCTCCTCGTCGCCGACGCCGTGGGCCGCACGGTCATCGCCCCCGCCGTCGTCCCCGTCGGGATCGTCGTCGCCTTCATCGGCGGCCCGATGTTCGTCTACCTCATCCTCACCAGGAAGAACTCGCTGAAGTGAGCCTGTCAGTCACCGACCTCACGTTCCGCTACGGCAAGCGGCAGATCCTCGACGACGTCACCTTCGAGGTGGCGTCCGGGGCCTTCTGCGCCCTGCTCGGGCCCAACGGGTCCGGCAAGTCGACCCTCGTCAAGGCCGTGGCCGGCGTCCACCGGCCCGCCTCGGGGACGATCCTCGTCGACGGCACCGACACCGTCGGCCTCGGCCGTCGCGCCCTGGCCAAGGTCGTCGGCTACGTGCCGCAGCACGGCGACGCGCCCTTCGACCTCACGGTGCGGGAGGCGGTCGTGCTCGGCCGCACGCCGCACTTCGGGCTCGCGCCCACCTCCCGGGACTGGTCGATCGTCGACTCGGCGATCGACCGGATGGGCCTGGGCGACCTCGCCGACCGCAACATGTCCGAGCTCTCCGGCGGCCAGGCCCAGCGCGCCCTCATCGCCCGCGCGCTGGCCCAGGAGACGCGGGTGCTGCTGCTCGACGAGCCGACCAGCGCGCTGGACCTGCGCTACCAGATCGAGACGCTCCAGCTGGTGCGTCGGATCACCCGCGAGGAGGGCATCAGCGCCCTCATCGCGATCCACGACCTCAACCACGCCGCCCGCTACTGCGACCAGGTGGTCGTGCTGCACGGCGGGCACATCCTCACCGACGGCACCCCGCAGGAGGCGCTCGACGCCGAGGTCCTGCGGCAGGTCTACGAGGTCGACGTCGAGGTGCACCTGCGTGAGGGCTACGTCGAGGTCCGTCCGCGCACCGACGAGCACGGCTTCACCCTGACGGGCAAGCAGCTCCCCCCTCTCTCCGAGGGCCACGTCGCCTTCGACGCCGCCCAGGAGCCGGTGGGGGCCCGCCGATGACGGCGCGCTTCGACGCCGTCGTCGTCGGGGGCGGCCCGCGGGGCGTGGCGACGGTGCTGCGGACCGCGGCCCGCAGCGGGGACGCCCCGCTGCACCTCGCGGTCGTGGACGCGCTCGAGGTCGGGGCGGGGGCGACCTGGCTGACCTCCCAGCCCGCGGCCTACCTCAACAACACGCAGGCACGGGCGACCACGGTGCACCCCGACGACTCGACCCGCATGAGCGGCCCGCCCGCCCCCGGCCCCGACCTCGTGGCGTGGGCCGCCGAGGTCGCCGCCGCCGGGGAGCACCCGTTCGCGGACTGGGTGGTGCAGGAGGCCACCGAGCTGCGCCCGGACGACTTCCCCACGCGCCGGCTGCAGGGCGTCTACTTCCGCGACCAGCTCGACGCCGCCGTCCGCTCCGGCCGGGTCCGGGTGACGCCGGTGCTGGGGCGCGTCGTCGACCTGCAGCACGAGGTGGTCGACGGCGACGAGCTCGGGACGGGCGACCTCCTCGTGCTCCTCGAGGGAGGCGACCGGCTGGCAGCCCCCACCGTGGTCCTCGCGCAGGGCATGGTGCAGGCGCGGCGCTCCGCCGAGGTGGCCGGCCTCGTCGCGGAGGCCGAGCGGCTCGGGCTGCGCTACGTCGAACCCGGCATGCCCGCCGAGCGCGACTTCACCGGCCTGCCCGCGGGCGAGGACGTCCTGGTGCGCGGCCTGGGGGCGACCTTCTTCGACGTCGTCGGCCAGCTGGTGGACGAGTGGGGCGGGCACTTCGAGCCGGTCCCCGGCGACCCGCACGGTCGCCTGACCTACGTGCGCGGCGGAGCGGAGCCGCGTCTCGTCGTGGGCTCCCGGCGCGGTCTCCCCTACCGCAGCAAGCCCGACGGCGGACGGCCGGTGCGGACCTTCGAGCCGCGCTGGGCGACGCCCGAGTGGTTCGCCGGCCTGACCGCGCACGGCGGCCTCGACTTCGCCACCGACGTCTGGCCGACCGTCGCCGCCGAGCTCGCACGGGCCTACCTCGAGGCCCTGGAGGGGTATGCCGTGGGCGCGGTGCGCCCGGGCTGGCTCGCGGCACTGGACGAGGCCGAGGACCTGGCCGCGGTCGAGCAGGTGCTCGCGGACGCGATCCTCGACCCCCGCTGGACCTGGCAGGTCGACCACCTCCGCCGCCCGACGGGCGGCCGGGTCGTGGACGAGCAGGAGTGGGCCACGCTGGTCCGCCGTCTCGTCGACGACGAGCTGGGCTCGATGAGCGAGGCCGCCGTCCACCCCCGGGCCGCGGTCAACGCCGCGATGGGGGCGCTGCGGGGCCACGTCGGCCGGGCGGGGGTCCGCGGAGCGTTCAGCGGGACCTCGCTCGTGCGCGACGTGCACGGCTGGTTCGACGGCGACGGGCTCTTCCTGGCCTCCGGCCCACCGTCGCACCGGGTCCGCCAGGTGCTTGCGCTGGTCGAGGCGGGCGTGATCGACCTCCTCGGGCCGGGCTTCACCGTGGCCGTCCATCCCGAGCGGCGGGTCTTCCGCGCGTGGTCGTCGGTCACGGGCCGCAGCGCCGTCTCCCGGGTGCTGCTCGAGACGCGGATGTCCAAGGGCAAGGTGCCCGACACCGACGACCCGCTGCTGCGCAGCCTGCTCGACAGCGGTCGGGCGCGCATCCACCGGGTGGACGGGGCGGCCACCGCGAGCCTGGAGGCGACCGGCGCCGAGCTCGACGAGGCGGTGACGGTCGGTCACAACCTCGTCGCGGCGGACGGCACGGTCGACGAGGCCGTGGTGGTGCTCGGGATCCCCGCGCAGAGCACCCAGCCGGGCAGCGCGATCGGGGCCAGCCCCGGTGTGCCGTCGCCTCTGCTGGCGGGGGCCGACGTGGCCGCCAAGCAGGTGGTGGCGCGCAGCCGGCGCCGAGCGGCCGAGCGGGCAACGGCGCTGGTGGGGGCGGGCCAGAACTTCCGGTCCGAGAAGGTCAGGGTCGGCTGAGCCAACTCCCCGTCGGCGCCCCCGTTTCCGCAGCGCGGGAGCGGGTGCGCCCGACGTTCCCGGCGGGTATGCCGTGCGCGCGGGCCGGGCTCAGCCGAGCGCGGAGAAGACGACGGGCAGGACGACCGAGAGCAGGGTCAGCCCGGCGCCGACCAGCACGACGAAGGCGTAGGGGCGGTCGAGCCAGCCCTGCCGCACGAGGAAGGAGGTGGGGTCGGCCCGGTCGTAGCGCACCTGGACCCGGTGGCCGGTGCGGTAGATCCCCCGGTCGGCGGCGCGACGGGGCTTCCCCTCGACCTCCCGCCCGTCGGTGGTGCGGAAGCGCACGACGGGCAGCGACCCCAGGGACCCGAGGTTGGTGCTCGACCCGACGTGACGGTGCTCCCACCGCACGAGGGTCCCCTCCACGACCTCCTGCGAGGAGCTGGCTGCGTCGGCGCTCCGCATGAGCAGCAGGCCGACGACGAGCACCACGGGGCCGATCCCCATCAGGACGTACGGGAGCATCGCCCCTCCCTTCCTCCGGTTCGGCGGCCGAGCCTACCTGCCCGGGCGGGCGCCGTCCTCCCCTAGCATGGGGCGGGTGACGGGGTGGGAACGACGGGTCGCGCGACCCGCGACGGTGGCCGGTGCCGCGACGGCGCTCCTGCTGCTCGGTGCCCTCGGACCCGTGGAGGCGGCCGACCGCATCCCGATCGCGGATGTCTTCGAGATCACCATCCCGGTCGATGACGGCCGAGGGGTCGCCCACTACGAGGGTGCGATCCATGGCGCCTACCGCACCGACGACGCCACCGTCCTCTACTGGTCGCTGCGGGCCGCGAAGGACTCCGGCGCCGACCTGCGCACCGTTTTCGAGCACGAGGACGTCGACCTCGTCGGCGGGGTGCTCGCCGATCCCCGAAGCCTCGACGTCCTGCTCCCGCTGCGCGACGACGCAGGCTGCCTGTGCACCGAGGCGGACGACCTCGACCCGTCGCAGGACCCCTACACCTTCCAGGTGATGTACACCGCCTTCCCCCGGATCCCCGCCGACACCACGGCGATCGACGTGGACGTCGACGGCCGGGGGACGATCGTCGCGGGCGTGCCGGTGTCCAACATCCTGCCGGCGGGCCAGCAGCGCGACCGCGCCAGCGTCGTCCTGGGTCGCGGGTGGCCGGCCGTGCCCTCGGAGGAGCGGGTCGAGCAGGTCGCGGTCCGCGACCCCCTCGACCTCGTCGGCCGCGCCGGCGCCGGCGACGGGTCGGTCACCACGGAGGGCACCGGGGCCGATCGGCTCGTGCGCTTCGACGCCGACGTGCTCTTCGCCTTCGACCGGTCCGACCTGTCGGCGCAGGCGCAGCAGGTCCTGGAGTCCGCCATCGCCGAGATCGAGGCCGCGGGTGAGCTGGGCCGGATCGAGGTGGTCGGTCACACCGACGGCCAGGGCACGGCGGAGCACAACCAGACGCTGTCGGTCGCCCGCGCCCGGACGGTGGCGGACGCCATGCGCGCCGCGCTGGGCGAGGACCTGCACGTCGACGTCGAGGGCCGCGGCTGGGACGAGCCGATCGCGACCAACGACACCGAGGAGGGGCGTGCCAAGAACCGGCGCGTCACCATCAGCTACGAGACAGCGGGGGGCGACCGATGAAGGCGCTGGCGGGGGCGGTCGTGGCGGCGGCCGCCGTGGGTCTCACCGCGTGCACGCCCTCCAACGACGTACCCGTCGTCGCACCCCAGGGCCCGACCGCCGAGGCCACCGCCGTGCCCACGGCGGAGCAGGCCCTGGAGGCGGCCCTCTACGACGACACCGCCCGGGAGATCGAGCGCCAGCTGGCCGAGCCCCCGCGCACCCCCATCGACGAGCTGTCGGGCTCGCTGCGCGACACCGACGGCGAGGTGGTCGTCGAGGTCCGGTCGATCACCCAGACCGAGCACTCCTTCGTCCTGCACCTCCAGCTCCGCCCCGCCGGCGACGAGCCCGTCGACCTCGGCAACCTGGACGGCGGACTGAGCGGGGAGCTGGGCGAGGGCACCCGGACCATCGCCGACGTGGCGCTCGTGGACGAGTCGACCGACCGGCGCATCCTGCCCACGGTCTACCGTGCCGACGTCTCGACCGAGGACGCCGACCAGCGCTGCATGTGCTCCTCGCTCCCGGACGTGCTGCCCGTCGAGGGGGTGCGGCTCAGCGCCCACTACGTGCGTCCCGAGGCAGGCTTCCGGTCGATGGTCGTGGACGTGCCCGGCCTCGCCCGCAGCCGTCCGATGTCGGCCGGCTAGCCCGCAGGGACGACCTCGAGCCGACCGCCCGGGGCGATGCCCCACCTCCGGCACGACCCCGCGGCCATCTCCACGACCACGCGACCGGCGAGACGGGGACGCGTCGCGCCCACCCACGGACGGAGGGTGGCGACGTGCAGCACCGTGCCCGAGCCGTCGAGCACGGCGACGTCGATGGGGTAGCGCATGCCCATCATGTGCACGCTGGAGGCGCCCTCCAGCCAGAGGGCGCCCTCGACCGCGTCGGTGCCGAGCAGACCCCGGCCCTTCTCGCGGTGGGTGGTGGCCACGTGGACCGGGGCCACCTCGCGGCCGTCCACCAGCAGGCGGTCGGCGCCCGGCCCGAAGGTCCGGCCGGTCACGACAGGACCAGCACGCCGAGCGCCCCGACGATGAGCGACGGCCCGAGGGGTATGAAGTCCTTGCGGGTCGCCCGTCCCCGCAGCACGAGGACCAGGCCGAAGGCGGCGCCGACGAAGAACCCGGCCACCAGCCCGAAGGCCAGCGCCCGCCAGCCGAACCACGCGCAGAGCATGCCGAGGATGCCGGCCAGCTTGGCGTCGCCCAGGCCCAGGCCGCCCTGGCCGGCGAGGACGAGCGCGTAGTAGACGACCAGTCCGATGGCCGCCCCGGCGAGGGCGCGGCCGTAGGAGGCCCAGTCCTGCTCGACGACCGCCGGCAGGAGCAGGGCGAGGGCCAGCAGCGGGTAGAACGGCTTCTGGAGCCGGTCGGGCAGGCGGTGGACGTCCTGGTCGATGGCCGCGAGCACGAGCAGCGGCACGGTCGCGCCCAGCAGGACGGCGAGCACCAGCGGCCGCTCGAGGTGCGCCCAGACCAGCGCGGCCCAGGCGACCGGGAGCGCGAAGGGCAGCCACCCGTGCCGCGGGGCGGGCAGGTCGCGCTCGTGGGGATAGCGGTAGCGGCGTGCGGCCAGGCGTCGCCGCAGGATCTCACCGACCACCCCGGCGACGACCGCCGCCACGGCGGCGACGCCGATCACGACGGCGGTCGACGGGTCCCAGCTGCCGTGGGTCACGGCGCGGGCAGCATGCGGAGGGAGTCGGCCACCCGGTCGAGGTCCTTGTCCTCGACCTGGTCGTCACCGCCCGAGTAGGCCACCGCGATCGTGTCACCGGTGGTGTTGTCCACGGCCACGACCCACATGGCGTCGAAGACGCCGTCCTCGTCCTCGGGCGTGCCGAAGGAGAAGTCCACGCGGACGGCCGAGGTGGCGCCCTCGACCTCGATGTCTTCCTGGGAGTGGATCGTGAAGCCGGGCGTGCCGACCTGGATCTGGGCGATGAGGGTGCTGACCGCGGCGCGGGCGCCGTAGAAGCTGCCGTAGTCGCCGGCGATCGCGAGCATCGGGTCGCGGGCGCCCTCCCCGGCGAGGTAGCGCAGCGAGAAGGCGTCGTCGAAGCGGCGCTCGGTCCAGCCCTCGGGGACCTCGACCTGCGCCCGTCCGGTCACCCCGCGCTCGCTGCTGTCCGGGGCCTCGGTGGCCGTGGGCAGGTCCTGCACCCGGCTCTCGGTCGGGCCCTCGGTCATCGTGCCTCCAGCATCGGCTCCGGTCGTCTGCGGGGCGTCCGAGATCTCGGACTCCGGGCCGCAGGCGGCGAGCACCAGGGTCAGGGTCAGCGCGGCCGGCGCCAGGGCGAGTCGTGCAGCGGTGCTCACGGGAAGCACACCTCCATGTTCATCCAGGGGCGACGGCCGTCGGCCGGCTCGCCAGCGTATACGGCCTCGACGACCTCGCCGGTCGACTCGGAGTACTTGATCTTGCCGCCGAGCTTGATGCCCCACTTGACCTCGCCACCGACCTCCCAGCCGGTCGTCCCGGTCTGCATGTCGACCTGGGAGACCTGGGCCTGGTTGAAGACGAGGTTCTGCATCGGGTCGGTGCTGGCCTCGGTCGGGTTCCAGAACATCGTGCTCAGCGGGGTGAAGCCGGCGTAGTTGTCGGTGCTGCCCAGCCACTGGTCGACCACGCCGCGGTTGGCGTCGGTGACGGGGAGCCGGATGGTGCGCACGCTGTCCATCCCGGGCTTTCCGGTGATGGCCGCGGGCTTCTCGGCGATCTTGAGCGTCGACCCGGCCGCGGTCTTGGTGACGAGATCGATCCGCACGATCTGGCCGTTGGCGTCGCGCACGATCGCCATGCTCGTGGTGCCCGTCCAGCTGCCGCTGTAGTTGAGGCCCTCCGCGGCGTCGGCGTTGGCCGACATGGTGCCGCTCCAGGAGGTGACGTAGGTCGTCTCGCCGGTGTTGTAGTCGGTCGTGGTGGCGTAGCTGTGCGAGCCCGACAGTCCGAAGCCGCCTCCGAGGTTGGTCCCGCCCTCGTCGTCGCCGGGTCCGCCCGGCCCACCGCTGCCGGTGCCCAGACCGAGGTCGACGGAACCGTTGAACTCCCCGCCCCACGTCACCGTCTCGGCGGCCGGCTCCCCCACGTCCGCCCACGGGTTGTTGAGGAGCCTGTCCTGCAGCGCGCGGGCCTCCTCGAGGGTGTCGACCTTGTAGGTGTTGCCGTCGGTGTAGCTGCCCTTGATGCCGAGGTCGGCCTTGGCGGCCGCGCCCGGGTCGTCACCGTCCCCGCCGCCCTTGCCCTTGCCGCCGGCACCGATGCCGACGCCGACGCCGCCCTCCCCCTTGCGCTCGTTGGTGACGCGGTACTCCACGGTGCCGTCGGCGTGGCGGATCTCCGCGATCGAGACGCCGCTCTCACCACCGAGGTCGATGATGACGATGCTGGCCTCGACCTTGCGCGTGGTGTTCGCGGTCGAGACGGTGCACGAGTCGGGCTCGTAGTCGGGCCCGTCCTCGCCGTCGCCCCCCTGGTCGCCCGACTCGCCGCCGGCGACGCAGTCGCCGCCGCCGAAGTCACCCTTGGTGGTGACGGCGCACACGGCCTGGTCCATCGTGCCCTTGATCGCCGGGCCGGCGGGCGTGAGCACGAGGCCCAGCACGACCACGACCCCGACGATGATGACGCCGAGATAGTCGAGCGTCGACTGGCCTGCCTCGCGACCGTGCGTCCTCACCGTTCGCTCCTCCCCACCACTGCTCCAGCACTGCTCGTCCGCGCCGGCGGCGGGACCCCACAGCGACCCTACGGCCGCCCAGGTTGGGCCCAGGGGCCCATTGCAGGCCCACGGGAATGGGCGTGAACCGCCCATAGTCTGGGCATGCAGGGGGACCCAGCAGGACGGCAGAGAGGAGGGGAACCATGACCGTGCGCGATATCGACCGGGTGCGCCGACGCCAGCGCTGGCGGGCTCGATCCGACCGCGCCGTGACCGTCATGGCGGCCTCGCTCGCCGTGGTCGCCGGGGTCACGCTGCTGCCCTCGGGCTGGCAGCAGGCCGCGATCGCCGGCGGCTGCCGCGTCGTCAGCCTGGGCGTCACCGACTGCGTCGCCCGTCTCTACGAGCCGCCCGCCCCCGACCTGCGTGCCGTGCCGCTGTGCGAGGTCGACCAGGTGACCGAGCGCATGGTCCCCACCGTGGAGCGCCAGCGCATCCGCTTCCCCGGCGGCGGCGAGCTCGAGCGCTGGGTGGGCCGCGACGGCACCATCCGCGTCGTCGCGGTGCCCGAGCTGCCGGAGGCCGGCGCGAGCGAGGCCTGGTCGGCCGCCGAGTGGCCGACCACCGTCCTGCTCCCCGGGGTGCAGCTGCCGCAGCAGGCACAGTGGACCTTCCCCGACGGCGAGGGCGAGCGCGAGTTCGTCGCGGCCCTCCAGCAGCGGCACGCGCTGCTCGACCAGCAGGTCTCGGCGGTCGCGGCCCTGCTGCCGGAGGACGCACGGCGTCGGACCGAGGCCGTCCTCACCCCCAGCGCCTGGGCGGCCGTGGGCACGCTCGAGGAGTCCGCGCAGAGCTCCGGGCGCCCCGCCGACGGCGCGCCGGGCACGGTGCGCCTCACCGGCGACACCGCCTACCTCCTCGACGACACGCGTGCGTCGATCACCTACACGACCGTCGACTCCGCGGGCACCGCCCCGGACGGCTCCGAGGCCGCCGGCGTCCTGCGCTGGGGCCGCAACGAGCTGGGCCGGGCGACCGAGCTCGTCGGCACCTGGGCCTGGGCCGAGGGCGACGGCGTCCGCACCCTCCACCTCTACCTCCCGCTCGCGGACGGCGACCACAAGGCGTTCGAGGCCTGGCTCGCCACCGAGCAGGGCGCCCGCCTCGACCTCGACTTCCTCGCCGCCGGCGACCAGACCGGCTCGAGCGAGCTGGACCGGCTCGTGGCTGCCGCAGGCACCGTCGCGAGCGAGCTGCGCACCGGCACCGACCCGGAGAGCTACGTCGACGTGGTGCGCACGCAGATGTTCCTCGACCGCCGCCCCTACGGCGAGCTGCCGGGGACGCGCTCGGAGACCACGCTCGTGCGCGCCCAGCCCTCGGGCGGCGACCGGACCGCGGTGGGGGTGCAGTGCTGATGCAGGTCTCCCGCCGGTCGCTGCTGCTCACCGCCGCCGCCGCACTCACCACGACCTCCGCCGCGACGACCGACCAGCGGCTGCGTGTCGGCCTGCTCACCTTCGTGCTGCCCACCGGGGCCGCCCCGAGCACCACGCCCGACGGCTGGGACTGGGCGGCCGAGGGCGAGCAGGGTATGCAGATCCTCATCCGCGGTCGCACCGCCGCCCCCACCCCGGAGCTCGCGCTCACCGCGGCCGTGCGTCCCGAGGCCACCGGCATCGTGCCCTGGTCCGTGACCGGCACGCCCCCGCAGGGCGTCGCCGGGGCGGACGCCTACCGCGTCTGGTCGATCCGGAGCACCACCGAGCCGGTCCGCACCGGGGTCGCGCTGGCCGCGACCCTCGCCGGCGCCACGGCCGTGTGCCTGGTCACCGGATCGGAGGGCTGGAGCCCGTCGCTGCGTCGTTCCTTCCTCGCGTCGATGGAGGTGCGTCGTGAGGCGTGACCTGCTCACCGCCGTCCTGCACGGCGCGGTCCTGTGGGCGCTCGGGCGCCTGCTCGCCGCGACGATCCTCTCGAGCGGCGCCCAGGACGTCGTGGCCGTCGCCGGCGCGACGACCGTGACGACCGCCGCCGCGACGGCCGCGACGGCCTGGGTCGGCCGGAGCCTGGACGCCGAGCCGGGACGGCTGCTGCGGCGCTTCCTGCCGCTGCCCGTCCTGCTCGCCGCGGTCACCGCATACCTCGTGGTCAGCCGGGGTGCGAGCGCCCTCGAGACGGTCCTCGCGACCGCCCCGTGGCTGCTCGGACCGACCCTGGCCGTGGTCGCGATCCTCGTCGCGCGGCGGTCCCGCCCGCGGCGCTCGTCGATGGTGGGTGAACTTGCTTGAGGTCGAACAGCCCCGTACGTTGCCGGAGGGAAATGGGAGGGAATCCGTGAACTTCGTCGCAGTCGTGTGCGGCGCGGATCCGCTGTGGGACGTGCCGTCGGTCACCGACGACGCGGTCACCATGCTGGACCGCCTCGTCGCTCCGGCGACCTCCGAGGCCGCGGTCGCCGCCGGCTCCGGACCGGTCGTCGAGGATGCTACCGGTCCCCGTTTCCCCGCCGACGCCACCCACACGCTCTTCGTGTGCCGGCCCTCGTGGCTGCCCGCCATGCGCCGCCTCGCGACGCTGCTGAGGGCGCACGACGCGACCCGCCACTACGCCGTCCTCGTCACCGACCGGCTGCCGCTGGCGAGCGCCCTCGTCGCCGAGCACGTCAACGCCCTCGACCTGGAGCCGGGCCGTGCCGCCCGCGAGGTCGACCGGTTGCTGCGCCTGACCGAGAGCGGCGCGTGGGTGCGCCGCCCCGGCCGGCTGAACGGCGCCCGGGTCTCCTGGTGGGACGTCGTCCGGTCCACGTGGGCCAAGGACGGCTACGTCGCCTCCGGTGCCGGCCCCGTCGCGGTGGACCGCGCTGGCGCCGAGCTGTGGTCCCAGCGCCTCTCCGGCGCCCGGGCCGTCTACCTCAGCGGCGAGATCGCCGAGACCCCCGGGCAGGCCCTGCGCACCGTCGGGGTCCGCGAGCAGCTGCGCGACCGGGACGTGCCCCCCGGCACCAAGGTGCTCGTGGGCCGCCAGCGCAGCTTCGAGTTCGCGGCTCCCCGCTGGGCCGTCGACGACCCCCTCCCCGAGCCGGACGACGCGCTGCGCCGCTGCGACAGCTGCGGCAGCACCGTCCTCGACTACTGCCCGTTCTGCCACGCCCAGTGGGGCGAGGCCCCGACGCCCCGGGGTCCGGTGCCCCAGCTGACCGCCCAAGGAGACCACGCATGAACCCCCGCCAACGTCGAGGCGTGCTGCTGATGGTCCTGTCCGTGGGGCTGGCCATCGCCGTCTTCTTCGGGGTCGCCTCCTACGTGGACAGCGTCAACCGCCGGGTGGGGCCCATGGTCACCGTCTACCAGGCGACCGAGGACCTCAACGCCTTCTCCCAGCTGACGGCCGACCGCGTCGAGGCGGTGTCGGTGCCCGCGCAGTGGACCGACGAGGCCTCCCGCCTCACCGTCCAGGACATCGAGGGGCGCACGATCGCGGTGCCGCTCTCGGCCGGCTCCCGGGTCACGATGGACATCCTGGTGCCGCCGAGCGACCTCAACCCCAACGAGCGCGAGGTCGCCATCAACGTCGACGCCGTGACCGGCATCGCCGGCCGGGTCCGCCCGGGCGACCGGGTCGACGTCTACTCCGTCTTCTCCGACGTGCCCGGGCTGGCCAACCAGTCGCGGATCCTCGTCCGCAACGTCCGGGTCGTCAGCGTCGGCGGCACCCAGCAGGTCGAGCAGCGCGAGACGGGCGCCATCCAGGACGTCGTCCCCGTCACGCTCGCGCTCGTCCCCCAGGACGCGCTGGCCGTCACCTACGCCAGCACCTTCGCCGAGCAGGTCCGCCTCATCGGTCTTCCGGCCGGGACGACGCAGGACCGTGAGGGCGAGGTCAACCAGTTCGACGCCGAGGAGCTCGGTGGCGAGGCCATCATCGAAGAGGGGTTCCGGCCGTGAAGAAGCGTCTCGTCCTCGGCATCGCCGACCAGACACTGACCACCGACCTGCTCTCGCGGATCGAGGCCCTCGAGGACTTCGAGATCGTCCACGTGTCGGAGAGCACGCAGGAGCTGGTCCCCGCCGTCCTCAACCACAACCCGGACGTGCTGGTCATCGACCGCCACCTGCCGCCGGGCCCGATCTCCCGGGTCACCCACGACCTCTCGGTGCGCCGGCCCGCGCTGCCCGTCCTGCTGGCCACCCGTGCCGGCGACGACGACTCGCTCGCCCTCGCGCTCGAGGTCGGGGCCCGGGGCGTGCTCGCCTACCCGTTCGTCCTCGCCGAGGTCAACGACGCCCTGGTGCGCGCCTCCGAGTGGGGCGAGCGGATGCAGGAGGTGCTCAGCGGGGGCAGCCAGCACACCGAGGTCCAGGGCGGCGTCGTCACCTTCGCCGGCAGCAAGGGCGGGGTCGGCACGACCATCCTCACCGTGCACACCGCCTGGCGCCTGGCCCAGCAGGACCGCGCCAAGCAGGTCTGCCTGGTGGACCTCGACCTGGAGAAGGGCGACATCCCCAGCTACGTCGACCTCAGCTACCGGGTCTCGATCGTCGACCTGGCCAAGATCGCCGACGACATCACCGACCGCGTGGTCCGCGACACGGTGGCCGTGCACGAGAGCGGGCTGCACATCCTGCCCGCCCCGATCGACGTCCGCGACGCCGACGTGGTGACCGCCACGGCGATCCGCTCGATCCTCTCCCAGCTGCGGCAGATGTACGACGTCGTGCTCGTCGACGCGGGCAGCAACGTCACGCCCGCGCAGGCGGCCGCGGTCGAGATGTCCGACCACGTCGTGCAGGTCGTCACCACCGACGTGCCGTCGCTGCGTGCCGCCCGGCGCCAGTCGCAGGCCTGGATGGAGCTGGGCGTGCGCGGGTCGGGCGACCTCGCGGTGCTCGTCAACCGCTACTCCCGCGACTCCGAGATCCAGCAGAGCACCATCGACCGCCTCGTCCTGGGTCGCCGCCTGGAAGTGCTCGTCCCCGAGCTCGGGCGCGGGCTGGAGAGCGCGGTCAACACCCGCACGCCCTCGCACAACGCCCCCAAAGCCTGGTGGAAGGCGCTCGACGCCATGGTCACGGAGACGGGCGTCGTGCCGGCACCGGCCGAGCCCGCCGCCTCGTCACGCCGTATGGCGCTCGGCCGCCGGGCCCGGAAGGAGCCGGTCGGCACGCCGGCGGCCGCCGGGGCGGAGTCCGGCCAGGTCTCGCTCGAGACCGTCGGCGTCCTGCCCGTCACCGTCGCGATCATGCTCCTGCTCTGGCAGCTGGTCGGGATGGGCCTGAGCTTCGTCTGGGCCGGTCACGCCGCCAACGCCGCGGCCCGGGAGGCCAGCCTCGGGAGCCCGAGCAGCAAGGTCGTCCAGGCCGCGCGCGAGGCCGTGCCCTCCGGCGTCCACGGCAACATGAAGGTCGAGACCGCCGGGGGGCAGGTCGAGGTGCGCATCAAGATCGCCCCCGTCGGCTCCGGCACGTCCACCGCACCGGTCGACGTGAGCCGCGGCGTCACGAAGGAGCCGCGCGGGTGAGCACCCTCCTCCCCCGGCGCGAGCGCGGCCAGGCCTCCCTCGAGGTGCTCGCCGTGACCACCCTCGTCGTGATCGTCATGGCCCTGTGCCTGCACCTGTTCAGCGCCATCTACGCCGGCCAGGCGGCTGGACGGGTGGCGTGGGACGCCGCCCGGGCCATGTCGCTCGGGCAGTCGCCGAGCGCGGCCGCGGAGCGCTCGACCCCGGGCGGACTGGACGTCGTCATGATCCGGACCCACCCCGACGGCGTGGAGGTGTCCCTGCGGGCCCCCACGGTCATCCCGTGGCTCGACGGCCCGGTCGCGACGAAGGCGGCGTACGTCCCGTGAGCCGCAGCTTCGGATCCAACTTCGGACGGCAGGTCGGCTCCGTCGCCGCCGGGGCCGACAGCACGGTGACCGCGGGCGAGGCCTCGCAGGTCCGCCGCTTCAAGCAGCTCCTCCTCGACGAGGTCGACCTGCAGGAGCTGGCGCTCCTCGACAACGACCAGCGCAAGCTGCGTCTCGAGCGCATCCTGACCCACCTCATCTCCCGCGAGGGCATCATCCTCGCCAACCGCGAGCGCACCGCCCTGGTGACCACGGTCATCAACGAGGCCGTCGGGCTCGGCGTGCTCGAGCCGCTCCTCGGCGACGAGAGCGTCAGCGAGGTGATGATCAACGGGCACGACACCGTCTACATCGAGCGCTTCGGCAAGGTCGAGCAGATCAGCTCCGGCTTCACCTCCGAGGCGCAGCTGCTGCAGACCATCGACCGCATCGTCTCGACGGTCAACCGTCGCGTCGACGAGTCGAGCCCGATGGTGGACGCCCGGCTGCCCGCCGACGAGCGGCTCCCCCGGGGCGCCCGTGTCAACGTCATCCTGCCGCCCCTGGCCCTCAACGGGCCTACGGTGACCATCCGGCTCTTCCCCAAGGCCTACGGCATGTCCGAGCTGCTCAACCGCGGCACGCTCGACCGGCCGACCGCCGACCTGCTCGCCTCCTGCGTGCGGGCCCGGCTCAACATCATCGTCTCCGGCGGCACGGCCTCGGGAAAGACGACGATGCTCAACGCGCTGAGCGCGTTCATCCCCGAGCGGGAGCGCATCGTCACCATCGAGGACGCCGCCGAGCTCTCGCTCTCCCAGGAGCACGTGGTGCGCCTGGAGACCCGGCCCCCCAACGTCGACGGCAAGGGCCAGGTCACCATCCGCGACCTGGTCCGCAACTCCCTGCGTATGCGGCCCGACCGCATCATCGTCGGTGAGGTCCGCGGCGGCGAGGCGCTCGACATGCTCCAGGCCATGAACACCGGCCACGAGGGCTCGCTGGCGACGGTCCACGCCAACACCGCCGACGACGCCCTCTCCCGCCTGGAGACCCTGGCGACGATGAGCGACGTCGAGGTGCCCTTCTCGGCCCTGCGCGACCAGGTCAACTCGGCGGTCGACATCGTCGTGCAGCTGACCCGGTCCGCCGACGGTCAGCGGCGCATCACCGAGGTGGCCCAGGTCGTCTCGCGCCGCCGCGAGGACTTCATCCTGCGGCCGATCATGGCCTGGGACGACCTCAGCGAGGAGCACGGCTTCGTCCGCTACCAGCTCTCGGACACCCTGCACACCCGGCTGAAGTCCCGGGGCGAGCAGGCGCCCGTCGAGTTCGCCTCCGCCCCCGAGCCCCCGGTCGGCTGATGGTCCTGGCGATCTTCGGCGGGGTCGTGCTGTCCCTGCTGCTCGGGCTGGGGGCCGTCCAGGCCTTCCTCAGCAACGCCCGGGCGCAGTCCCAGGTCGGCCGCCAGGTGCTGGCCTCGCACGGCCCGACGGGTGCCGGGCTGTGGAAGGACATCGAGCACCGCCTCCAGAACACCTCCATCGGTCGTCGGCTCAAGCGCGAGCTGAGCACCGCGGGCCTCAACTACCCGGTCGGCACCGTGATGATGGTCGCCATCGGGCTCAGCCTGGTGGTGCCGTGGCTGCTGTGGACCTACGTCGCCCCGATCTTCGCGGTGCTGGGTCTGCTCGCCGGCTGGTTCGCCGTCCGCTGGTGGATCAAGCGGCAGCGCAACCGCTACCGCGACCGCTTCGTCGACCAGATCCCCGACCTCGCCCGGGTGCTGTCCAACGCCACCAACGCCGGCCTGTCGATCCGCACCGCGTGGGCCGTCGCGGAGCGGGAGATGGGCGAGCCGGCCCGCAGCGAGATCGGTCGCATCAACACCGCCGTCCGCTTCGGCGCCTCCCTCGAGGAGGCCATGCTCCAGGTCGAGGAGCGGCTGCCCTCCCGCGAGGTCAAGGTGCTCATGAGCACGCTGGTCATCGCCTCCCGGTCCGGCGGCTCGCTCGTCGCGGCGCTGCGCGACATCTCCTACATGCTCGACGACCGCAAGGAGACCAAGCGCGAGGTCCGCTCGGTCATCACCCAGGCCGTCGCCACCGGCTACGCCATCATGGCGATGGGCGTCGGCCTGCTCCTCATCCTCAACCTGATCATGCCGGGGACCATCGAGCGCATGACGCAGCACATCGTCGGCCAGGCCGCGCTCGTCGTCGGCGGCCTGCTCATGGCGCTGGGCTTCTACCTCATCCGCCGGATCACGAGGTTGGACCTGTGACCGACATGCTGCCCGGCCTGCCCGCCCTCGGGGCCCTGCTGGCCCTGCTGATCTTCCTCGCCGGCCTGCGCATGGTGCGCAGCGACGTCGTCGAGGGCCTCGACGCCGGCGACCTGCGCCTGCTCCAGGAGGAGCGGCAGCGCGAGGCGCGCGGCCAGCTGTCGCTGCTCGAGCGCCTCGGAGGACGCCTGGTGCCGGTGCTGCGCCGGCTGCTGGCCGGGGCGCCGCTGCGCTGGCTCGGCCGCCTCATCCATTACGCCGGCCGGCCTCGCGGCATCACCGTCGACTCGGTGCTGCGCCGCGTCGGCGGATGGCTGATGCTGATGATCCCGCTGTCGGTCCTGCTGGTCCTCAACGGGCTGTGGTTCCTCGCGCCGCTGGTCCTGGTCCTGTCCTTCGTCATGCCCGTGTCCGGGCTGGCCGCGGTCGCCAACCGGCGCCGCGAGGAGATCGACGCCGACCTGCCCGACTTCCTCGACATCCTCGCCGTCACCGTCACGGCCGGTATCGCCTTCCGGCCCGCGCTGCGCCGCGTGGCCTCCCGCTTCGGCGGGGCGCTGGCCGAGGACGTCAACCTCGCGCTCGACCAGCTGCTGCACGGCGCGAGCGTGCGCGACGCCTTCGAGCAGATGCGCGACCGGTCGACCTCGGTGATGATGGACCGCTTCGTCCGCGCCTTCCTGCAGGCCGAAGAGCTCGGCGCCCCGCTGGCCGAGACCCTCAACCAGATCGCCCTGGACATGCGGCGCGACAACGCCCAGCGGCTGCGGCAGAAGGCCGGTCAGGCGGCACCGCGGGTCACCCTCGTGGGGTCGACGATCCTCGTGCCCGCGGCACTGGTGCTCATCCTCGTCGGTGCCTTCTTCGGCATGGACTTCGACATCGACCTGGAATCGATCCTCGGTGGCTTCTGAGAGGCAGCGGACCCCGGTCCCCCAGGTGCTGCGCGACCCGAGCTACCTCAAGGTCTGCCGGTCGCTCTTCGCCCTCCGCCTGCTCGCCTGCTCGCTGACGGCCGCGCTCTCGCCGTCGGAGAGCACCGGGGCGGCCTTCCTCATGCTGCTCACCGCGATCATCAGCGGCTGGGCGATGCTCGATGACCGCTTCGTCCGCGCCTACTTCCGTCACCCCGCGATCCCGGGCCTCGACCTGCTCGTCATCGTGCTGCACCTGGCGCTCGACTGGCCCGCCGACCTGGCCCTCCTGGTCCTGGCCGTGTCCGCGATCATCCTGGGGCTCACGCTCACCCCGTGGCTGGCCCTGCCCGGCCTCATCATGGTGCTCGGCGCCGTCGTGGTGCTCAGCTCGCGCAGCACCGACCCCTGGTCCACGGGCGGCGTCCTCGGCGTGACCGCGGCGCTGGTCGGCTCGACGGGCCTGGGCTGGACGATCCGCCACGCCTTCGTCGAGCTGCAGCGCTCGCGCGACATGATCATGGCCGAGCGCGTCCGCCTCACCGCGGAGGCCGAGCGGGCCCGGCTCGCCCGCGAGATGCACGACTCCCTCGGCAAGACGGTCAACGGCATCAGCCTGGCGGCCTCCGCCCTGCAGACCGCGGCGTCGAAGCAGCCGGAGCAGGTGGTGCCGATCGCCCGGGAGATCGAGAACGCCAGCCGGGTCGCCGCCGACGAGTCGCGCACCCTGCTGCGGGCCCTGCGACGCCACCAGGTGGACCGACCACTGGCCGAGCAGATCGGGGAGCTGGCGCGCACCTACGCCACGAGCGAGCGGCAGGTCCGCACCACCGTCGACGGCATCGCCGACCTGCCCCCCGAGTGCGCCGCCGAGGTCGTCTCGATCGTCGCCGAGGCGCTGGAGAACGTCGAGCGTCACGCGGAGGCCACCTCGGTGGACGTCTGGCTGCGCACCGAGGACGACGGACTCGTGCTCACGGTGCGCGACGACGGCCGCGGCTTCGACCCGCGGCACGCGGCCGCCAAGGAGCGGCAGGGCCACTTCGGCCTGCGCGGCATGCGCGAGCGCGCGGAGCGCCTCGGAGGCACCGTCAGCATCACGAGCACCCGGGGCACGGGGACCACCGTCGAGGCCCGGTGGCCGACGGTCGACAGGGAGGTAGCGACATGACCGACAAGCCGATCAGCGTGCTCGTCGCGGACGACAACGCCATCGTGCGGATGGGCATCCGGGCCCTGCTGGACCAGTTCGACGGCATCCACGTCGTGGGCGAGGCCTGGGACGGCGACCACGCGGTCGAGATGGTGCGCCGGCTCCAGCCGACGGTCACGCTCCTGGACGTCCGCATGCCGCGGCGTGACGGGGTCGCCGCGGCGGAGGTGATCAGCGCGAGCACCAAGGTGGTCATGCTGACCTACAGCGACAGCCCCGACGTGGTCCGCTCGGCGATCCGGGCCGGCGCCTGCGGCTACCTCGTGCACGGCGCCTTCGAGCCCGCCGACGTCGAGGCCGCGGTCCGCGGCGCCGCCCGCGGCGTCGGCACCCTTTCCCCCGCGGCCGTGGTGGCGCTGGCCCAGGAGGAGCAGCGCAGCCAGGTGCGCACCGACCACGACCTGTCCGCCCGGGAGGTCGAGGTCATGACCCTCATCGCCCAGGGCCGGTCCAACCGCCAGATCGCCACCGAGCTGTTCCTGTCGGAGAAGACCGTCAAGAACCACATCAACCGGATCTTCGCCAAGCTCGGCGTCACCGGTCGGGCCCAGGCCGTCAGCTGGTGGCTCGGGGCGACCGAGGACGCCTGAGCCGGCCCCACCTCATACCCCTCCCCCGCACCACCCCGGACCCGCTGCGCCGCAGGTCAGCCGGGGCGGTACCCGCTGCCCCCAGAGGCTGCGGACCCACCCGGCAGGGCTGCCGGAGTTGGGCCCAGGATGGGCCCTGGGGCCCTGCCTCGAGGCGCTCGGCGCACCTAGCGTTAGTGATGTCAGCACGACAGCAGCCGGGGGGACCCGGACCGACCGAGAGGCACACCCATGAAGATCAGCACCTTCCTCAAGCGCTTCGACCGCGAGTCCGGTCAGGGCTCCCTCGAGTACCTGGGCGTCATCATCGTCGCCGTCGTCATCGTCTCCCTGCTCGCCGCCACCGCGCCGACCTGGAGCTCCTCCATCAACGAGGTCTTCCAGTCGGCCGTCGACGCGGTCACCGGCAAGGGCTCCTTCAGCTGACCCGAGGGGCACGAGCAGACGGAGGGGTCGGACGGGTACGACGTCCGGCCCCTCCGCCGCGTCCCACCGAGAGGATGGGCGGACAGTGTTTCACGCGGGAACGGGCATGACAACGGGGAGGGAGCAGGCCGTGACGCAGCTCGACGAGCAGTGCCGGCAGGAGTCCGGGCATATCAACCTGGGGCTCATCTTCATCTCGATGATCTTCACGATCTCGGTCGTGCTGGGCATCGCCGGGCTCGCCGTGGCGACCAACAGCGCGCAGGGCAACCAGAACGCCGCGGACGCCGCGGCCCTCGCCGGTGCCGAGGCCTTCGACCCGGCCGGCGCCCTCTACTTCGCGACCGGCTTCAGCACCGAGGCCGAGCTGCGCACCATGGTCCGCCGCACCGGCGGCTGCCCCGCGCTGGTCCGCACCGCCGCGGCCACCTACGCGAGCAAGAACGACGCCTCCCTCGAGAGCTGCCGGATGCTGCGCTGGGGCGACGTGGAGGTCACCACCCGCGCGAACGTCCCGCTCGACGGGGCCCGGGACAGCCGCAAGTCCGCACGCGCCACCTGGGACCTGGACCTCTCGGACTGCGAGATCGACCCGGCCTTCATCCCGCCGGTCACCGGGGTCACCTACACCTTCATGCGGTGCGACGGACACCGCATCGGGCTGCTCTACGTCGTGGCGAGCGCCCGCTACTTCGTCCAGCCCTGGATGCAGATCAACCCTCTGATCGAGCCGCAGCTGACGCAGTGACGTAGCGACCCGGGCGCGACCGCCCGGGTCAGTCCCGTCTCTCGGCCCGGGGCACCGGCGTCGTGAACCTCGGCACCCCGCGGCCTCCTCCGAAGCCCAGAGGACGCGCCGGGGGCCGCGACACCAGGTCGCGCCGGAAGCCCCGGCGGGCTCCGAGCACGAGGGCTCCCGAGATCGCGAACGAGACCGCGGCCGCGAGCCACGCTCCCCGGAAGCCGAGCACCTGCACGAGCACGCCGAAGCTCACCGGACCCAGCGCACCCCCGACGAAGGCGCCCGCCTGCACGACCGACGACGCCTGCGTCGGGGCGTCCCGGCCGATCCGGGCCACGGCGAAGAGGATCAGGCCGGGCCAGGACCACCCGAGGCCGAAGGCGAGGAAGCCGAAGACCACCACCACCTCGATGCGGGGCACGAGGGCGAGCATGGTCAGGCACAGTGCCCCGACCATGATGAGGGTCGTCACCATCGTCAGGTTGCCGCCGTACCTCCGGTCGGCCCGCGCCCCCATGAGCACCCGGACGACCACGGACGCGCCTGACCCGGCAGCCATGAGGAGACCCGCCTGGCCGACGGTCAGACCGACCTCGTGCCCCCAGCTGGCGAGATAGGAACCGAGGAAGTTCGCCGAGGCGCTGGCGAAGGTGGTGGCCAGCCCGCAGAGGAGCAGCGGCCCCCACGGGGCCCGGTCGACGACGGTGCGGGCGGACGCGTCACCCCGGGCGGGGGCACCAGGTGCCGAAGAAGTGGGCGCCGAGGCGTCCCGACGCCCCGCGGCCCACCAGGACCTTGTCAGTCCGACGACACCGACGAGCGCGACCAGCAGACCGACGCTCCCGGTCACGACGAAGGTGCTGCGCCAGCCCAGCAGCGCCGTCATGGTCGGGACCGCCAGGCCGCCGAGCATGACCGCGACCGGGACGGCGCTCTGCTTGAGACCGAAGCCCAGCCCCCGGCGCCCGGCGGGGAGCAACGTGGCGATGGTCCGGTTCGAGGCGCCCTGGCAGGTCGCGTTGGCAGCGCCGAGGACGGCCATGCCGAGGACCAGCCCCGTCCAGTCGTGCGCGAGGCCCGCGATTCCCAGGCCACCGCACCCGACCAGGAGACCCGCGGCGAGCCGGGCTCCCGCGACCTCGATCCGGTCGAAGAGCCCTCCGGCCGCGATCGTGACGAGTGCCGCGACGGCGAAGAAGGCGCTGACGGCCACCCCCAGCCCGGCCGCGCCGAAGTCGAGGTCGCCCCTGACGAGCACCGCCTGCGCGCCGAGGAGGAAGGGCGGGATGGCCCCCAGGGTCGTCAGCGCGCTCGCGCCGAGCATGAGCCGGATCACCGGCGAGTGCCCGGTGGGTCGGCCGGATCCGTCAGGAGCCCCCACTCAGAGCCATCCGGCCAGCACCGACTCCAGGGCCCGGTGCAGCTCGTCGGGACGTCGGCTCGCGACCTGGACGGGCCGGCCGTCCCGGCGCACGAAGCGGATCGTGTCCGTCCCCATCGTGGTGTCGAAGGCGCCGCCGGCGATCTCGCCGCGCGGATCGACGCCGTGCCCCCGCGGCTCCAGCGAGGCGGGGATGATGTCGGACACGGGGATGCGCTCCCGGCCCACGCGCAGGTGGGACACCGTCAGGAGGACCTGGCCGTAGTGGTCGACGCTCCACAGCGTCAGCGCCGCGATGCCGCCCAGCATCCCCACGAGCAGGGTCGCCAGCATCCACCCGCCGTGCGTGAGGAACGCCAGTCCCAGCCAGGACACGAGGCACAGACCCAGCAGGATCCCCCACGCCCTGCGGCTCGACCTCTCTGCATACCGGACCTGTCCCACCCCGAACGTCCTCATGGTCCAGCATGCTAGGCGCTCCTCGACCGAGGCCCTCTACCTGTTGCAGGCCCCCACGGGCAGGAGTAGGTTCGCGCCACCGTCGGCTCCAGGGGGCGCGCATGGCATCGCAGCAGGTCGACCTGCCACTGGGACAGCAGCTACGTCGGCGCAAGCCGATCGTCTTCCGCAAGCACCACCACCCCGGCGAGGAGCTGGGACGGACGCTCACGACCTTCCAGCTCATGATGTTCGGCGTCGGGGCCACGGTCGGCACGGGCATCTTCTTCGTGCTCAGCGAGTCCGTGCCCGACGCCGGGCCCGGCGTGATCGTCAGCTTCCTCATCGCCGGACTCGCCGCGGGTCTGTCGGCCCTCTGCTACGCGGAGATGGCCAGCTCCATCCCGGTCAGCGGCTCGACCTACTCCTACGCCTACCACGCGATGGGCGAGCTCGCGGCGGTGGCGATCGCCGCGTGCGTCCTGCTGGAGTACGGCGTCGCGGCCGCCGCGGTCGCGGTGGGCTGGAGCGGCTACCTCGGCGAGCTCATCGTCTCCACCACGGGGGTGGAGCTGCCTACGGCGATCACCGCCTCCTTCGTCCCCGACGGCGACGGCGCGACGGCCGAGGGCTTCGTCAACCTGCCCGCCGTCGTCCTGGTCTTCCTCTGCATGCTGCTGCTCATCCGCGGCGCGACGGAGTCGGCACGGGCCAACGCGATCATGGTGCTCATCAAGCTCGGCGTGCTGCTGCTCTTCGTCATCGTCGCGCTCACCGGCTTCACCGCCGACCACTTCTCCGGCTTCTTCGCCTCAGGCATCGGGGGCATGACGGCGGCGGCCGGCACGATCTTCTTCTCCTTCATCGGCCTCGACGCGGTCGCCACCGCGGGCGAGGAGGTCAAGGACCCCCAGCGGGCCCTGCCCCGGGCCATCATCGGGGCGCTGATCATCGTCACGAGCGTCTACATCCTCGTGGCCTTCGCGGGCGTCGCCGCCAAGGAGACCGAGTGGTTCTCCACCGAGCCGGCCCAGAGCGCGGGCCTGTCGCAGATCCTCAACGACGTCACCGGCACCACCGTCTGGGGCACCATCCTGGCGGCGGGCGCGGTCATCTCGATCTTCTCGGTGACGCTGGTGACCCTCTACGGCCAGACCCGGATCCTCTTCGCGATCGGTCGTGACGGGCTGATCTCGCGCCGCTTCACGAAGGTCCACCCGCGCACCCTCACGCCGACCTTCACCACGATCGTGGCCTCGGTCGTCATCGCGCTCATCGCCGGCTTCGTCCCGGCGGACTACCTGTGGGACACCGTCTCGATCGGCACCCTGGTCGCCTTCTCCGCGGTCGCCGCCGGCGTGATGATCCTGCGCCGCACCCACCCCGACCTCGAGCGACCCTTCCGCGTGCCCGGCTATCCGGTCACCCCGGTCCTCACGATCCTCATCTGCGGATGGATCGTGATCAAGCTGCCGGTCCTGACCTGGATGGTCTTCCTGGGCTGGCTGGCGGTCGTCGTCGCCTTCTACCTCGTCTACGGCCGGCGGCACGCGGCCCTCAACACCACGGACGACCCGGAGGACTTCGCCGAGTCGCGCGGCGACGAGGAGGACGAGCGGGTATGACGGTTCTCGTCGGGCACGGTCCGCACCGGTCGGACCTCGGCACCCTCGACCTCGCCTGCCAGCTGGCGCGCTCCGGAGGCACCGACGTCGTCGCCCTCACCGTCGTGCCCCAGGGGTGGCCGACCCCCACCGCCGGCGACACCGACCGCGAGTTCGAGCGCTGGGCCGCCGCCGAGGGCCAGCGCGCGGCGGCCGACGCGGGCTCCTACCTGCGCGAGCACCCCGACGTGCCCTCCCGCGCCACCTGGGTGTCGGGGCGGTCGGTGCCCCAGGTGCTCATCGGGGAGGCGACGGCCCTCGGCGCGGGGATGATCGTGGTCGGCTCGGGCGAGGACGTCTCCCACGGCCAGATCGGGCTGACGAGCAAGACCGACCGCCTCCTGCACTCCAGCACCGTGCCCGTCGCGGTCGCCCCCAGGGGCTACCAGGCCGAGCCGGGGAGCCGGGTGCGGCGCATCACGCTGGCCTTCCGCGGCGACGACCCGACGTGGGCGCTGCTGGGGCAGGTCGCCCAGATCGCGCTGCGCAACGACGCCCGGGTGCGTGTGGTGACCTTCGCGGTGCGGGGCCGCACCATGTACCCCCCGAGGGTCAGCGGCGCCGAGGACCTCGTGCTCCGGACCTGGGTCGAGACGGCCCGCTCCGAGCAGTCCCGGGCCCGCGAGCGCCTGCTGGAGCTGGGGATCGAGGCCCCCGAGCTGCACGTCGCCGTGGGCCGCTCGTGGGGCGGAGCGATGGACGGCCTGGAGTGGGAGCGCGGCGACGTGCTCGTCGTGGGCTCGAGCTCCACGCACCTGCTGAGCCGGGTCTTCCTGGGCTCGAGCGCCGCCAAGATCCTGCGCCACTCGCCGGTGCCGGTCATCGTGGTGCCGGCGCGGGTCCGACCTCGAGGATGAAGCCCTGCGCCCGCAGGGCCTCGACCAGCTCGTCGCCGATCGCCACCGCGGGCGTCAGCACACCGCCCTCGCCCGCGCTGCCGTCGCGTCGCGTCGCGAGGAGCACCAGCCCGGCCTGACCGAGCATCACGCTCGTGGCGGCATACCCCGGGTCGCCGGAGGCGGCGACGGTGGCCACCAGCTCGCGTCCGTCCTCGGTGGTCGTGCGCGTCTCCATCTCGAACCAGCCGCGCTCCCGCTGCTCCTGGCTCGGCCCCTCCCCGGGCGCGGGCAGGGCGCGGTCGACCAGACGGCGCAGACCCGGGGTGGCGAGCGCCAGGCCGAGCGCCCCCGTGCCGGCGACCATCCCGGCGGCCCGCACCGCTCCACGCACCCCCTTCCCGGTGGGGACCACCTCGCGGTAGCGGAAGCGGGGCCCGTAGGCCCGCCCCCGGAGCGCGTGGGAGCGACGCACCACGCGGGTGTTGTAGGACGCCATGACGAAGGGGGCCACCCACCGTGCGGTGCCGGCCTCGACGAAGGGCTTCCAGACGTCCTCCTGGCCGGGCGCCCCCGGCACCCCTCCCGAGAGCGCCTCGGGGTCGAGCAGGAGCCGCTGCACCTCCGGGTCCTCGCGCATCTCGGCCAGCATCAGCCGCATCGAGTCCACGGTGCCGCCGCTCAGGGAGCCCTTGGCCCGGGCGAACGTCGTCGTGTCGGTCAGCCCGCCGGCGCCGGTCTCCTCGGCCGCGCGGTGGAGCAGGTGCACGGCCAGGTCGGAGGGCATCGAGTCGTAACCGCAGGACACGACGATCCGCGCCCCGGTGCGGCGGGCGGTCTCGTGCGCCCGGTCCGCGGCCTCGCGGACGAAGGTCGTCTCCCCCGTGAGGTCGGCGTAGTCCGTCCCCTCCTCGGCGCAGGCGAGCACCAGGGGCAACCCGTGACGCCGGTATGGACCAACTGTGGACAGCACCACGCGGGACCGGGCTGCGAGCCGACGCAGGCTTTCGTCGTCCCCCGAGTCGGCCACCGCGACGTGCCAGTCGGCGGCGGCCGGCCCGAGCGAGTCCCGTACTCGGAGCAGGCGCTCGTCCGAGCGACCTGCGAGGCAAACTCGCACGTCAGAAGGGGCAGAGGAGGCCAGATGATCGGCGACCAGGCGGCCGACGAAGCCCGTGGCACCGAAGAGGGTCAGGTCAGTTTCGCGGCTCATCCACCCATGCTGCCCCGCCCGGCGGGACCTCGCACGGTAGGCGACGACGAGGCCGGTGTCATTTCGATTTGCCATCCTGACCAACCTCTGTTTGGGTTTGTCACACCTGTTCACCGGACCTGGAGAAATCATGACTGCTGAGCCAGTGCCCGTCGCGGACCTGTGGGAGTGGCAGTTCCGCGGCCTGTGCCGTACGACCAACCCCGAGACCTTCTTCCACCCCGAGGGCGAGCGCGGTCCGTCGCGGCGCTGGCGCGACCAGCGGGCCGTGGCGATCTGCGAGTCCTGCCCCGTCATCCAGCAGTGCCGCGAGCACGCGCTGCGGGTGCGCGAGCCCTACGGCGTCTGGGGTGGCATGACCGAGGAGGACCGCGAGCAGTACTACGCCGCGCAGGCGCGGATGACCAGCGCCTGATCCACGACCTACCCGTCGGGACGACGCGCCGGGGACGGTCAGCGCGGCTGCAGCAGCAGCGTGGCCCCCAGCACCAGGCAGGCGAGGCAGAGCAGCCAGAGGCCTGCGACCCAGACCCCTGCGGGCACGCCGGTGAGCCGGGCCAGCTGGTCGGCATCGCTGTCGCGCGCACCTCGACGGCGAGCACGCTGCAGGCCGACCACACCCCTCGGCGCCCCCAGCAGCAACGACCAGACCACCAGGTGGGCCGCGCCGCCGATCACGGGCGGCGGCGCGGCCCACGACAGCGCGGCGACCGCACCTCCGGTGAGCAGGACCACCCACAGGCCGAAGAGGTTGCGGACCAGCAGCAGGAGCGCCGCGCAGGCGAGCACCAGCAGCCAGAGCCAGCCCGCGGCATACCCCTGGCCGGTGAGGGCCGCACCCGCGAGCCCCACCAGCGCCGGTGCCGGATAGCCGGCCGCGACGGTGGCCACCATGCCCGGGCCGCTCGGCCGCCCGCGCGAGACCGTCAGCCCCGAGGTGTCGCGGTGCAGGCGTATGCCGTGCAGGCGCCGCCCGACCAGGGCGGCCACGATCGCGTGGCCACCCTCGTGCACGAGCGTGACGACGTGACGGACGAGCAGGGAGCCGAGCGGACTGAGCACGACCAGGAGCGCCACGGCGGCCAGCACGAGCGCACCGCCCGTCGGCAGGGGCGGCTGCGTGGCGGTGGCGCGCTGCCACAGGTCGACGAGCACCGCCCAGGCATAGCAGCCCCGCCTGGGAGGTGGCGGAGCCCCTGATCTGGAAAAATGCCCCCATGACCGCCAGCGCCGACGGACCTGCACTCCCCCCTGGACTCACCGCGCTCGCGCCGGGGGTGGACGAGATCGACGACCTGGTGCGGTTGCTGCGTCGCCACGAGCGGGAGGCCCGGGGCTGGCCGGGCGCCGACAGCGAGACGGTGGCCGCCGAGGTCACCGGCCGGGGCGCCAGCACCCACCTCCACGAGGCCGTGCGCGACGCCGACGGCGTGCTGCGCGCGTGGATCAACTGCCATGACCGGGCCGCCGGGCGGGTGCTGGTCGGCGTCACCGTGGATCCCGACCTGCCGGACGACCTGGCCGACCGGCTCGCCGCCTACGGCTTCGGCCGCGCCGAGGACCTGGGCCGGGAGGTGCTGCGCCGCCGCGGACTGGAGCGCACCCAGCTCGACTCTGGCGCCTTCGCCGACGACCCCCGCCAGCAGCGCTGGCTGGCCGCGGCCGGCTACGAGCACGTGCGCGACTGGTGGCAGATGACCCGACCGGTCGACCCCGGGACCGACGCGGAGCAGCCCACGCCCCGCGAGGGGGTGGAGATCCGGCGGGTGCGCCGCGACGACGGGGTCGGTCTGCCGGACGAGGACGACCTCCGCGCCGTGCACCTCGTGCTGGAGGAGTCCTTCGCCGACCACTTCAACTCCTACCGGGAGACCTTCGAGGAGTTCGTCGGGAGGCTGCGCGAGGACCCGGGCCACCGCTGGGACCACTGGTGGCTGGCCACCGTCGACGGCGAGCCGGCCGGTGCCCTGGTGGCCACCACGGTGACCGGGCGCGTGGACGAGCACGGCAGGGCCCGACCCGACAGCTCCTACGTCGAGTACATCGGCGTGCACCGGCGGGCTCGCGGGCGCGGGGTGGCCAAGCTGCTGCTGCGCACCGTCATCGCCGACGCGGCCGCCCGGGGCCGGGCCTCCGTCGGGCTGGAGGTGGACGCGTCCTCCCCGACCGGGGCCGACGGCCTCTACCTGTCGATGGGCTGGAAGACTTCTTACGCGACGCAGTCCTGGCACCGGACCCTGTCCCTGCCGGGTTCTGCCCAGCGCGCGGGATAGCCTGCTGACGTGTACTTCACCGACCGCGGGATCGAGGAGCTCGCCGCACGCCGCGGCGAGGAGGAGGTCACCCTCGACTGGCTCGCCGAGCAGCTGCGCACGTTCGTGGACCTGCACCCGGAGTTCGAGGTCCCGGTCGACCGCCTGGCCACCTGGCTGGCGCGCGATGACGACGACGAGTGAGAAGAGGTACCACGTGACCCAGGGGCAGCCCACCGGCATCGAGTACACCCCCAGCGCCGACTTCGTCGTGGCCGACGGACCCCGTGACATCGGGCTCTGCTTCGTCGGCGACGGCTTCGTCGCCGGCTACGGCGACCCGAAGGCCCTGGGCTGGGTGAGCCGGGTCGTCGGGCGTACGCCGCTGGAGGAGGACGCGACCCTGTCCTCCTACAACCTCGGCGTGCGGGGCGCGAGCTCGGCCGACGTCATGACGCGCTGGCGCGCGGAGTGCCCGCCGCGCTGGGCCGGCCGCGGCGAGCGCCGCCTGGTCGTCGGTGTCGGGGCCGAGGACGTCGCGCAGGGGATCACGACTGCCCGCTCCCGGCTCAACCTGGCCAACGTCCTCGACGAGGCCAGCTCGACCGGCGTCGGCACCTTCGTCGTGGGCCCGACGCCCACGCTCGACGCCGAGGTCAACGCCCGGCTGCGGGTGCTCGCCGACGCCCAGGCCGACGTCTGCGCGCGCCGCGGGGTCCCCTACGTCGACTGCTTCGCCCCGCTCGAGGGTCACGACCAGTGGCAGTCCGACCTGGCGGCCGGCGACACGGTCCACCCGGGCCAGGCCGGCTACGGCCTCATCGCCTGGCTGGTGCTCAACGGCGGCTGGGCCGCCTGGCTCGGCCTCGGCGAGCACGCCGGCTGAGCCGGGTCGCGGCCTCCGCTCCCGGGGGCTCGCCGGGCGGGCCAGCTCAGCCCTCCAGGCCCTCCACCCACCGCAGCGCCTCGGCGTAGGCGGTGTCGTCGGCGTGCGTCGGCACCTGCACCGGGCGCCCGTCGGCGCGGGGGTAGGAGCCGAGGAAGCGCACGTCGCGGCAGGTGCGTCGCAGGCCGGTGAGGGCCTCGCGCATCCGAGCCTCGCCGAGGTGGGCGTCGGCGTCGATCCAGAAGCAGTACTCCCCCAGCCCCTCGCCCGTGGGTCGCGACTCCAGGCGGCTCAGGTCGATGCCCCGGGTGGCGAACTGCTCGAGCAGCTCCAGCAGCGCACCGGGCTGGTTCTGCCAGATGAGGGCGACGAGGGTGGTCCGGTCGCTCCCGGTCGGCGGGGGCACCGAACGGTCGGTCCGCAGCACGACGAAGCGGGTGACCGCGCCCTCGCGATCGGCGATCCGGGCGGCGGCGGAGGCCAGCCCGTAGGCCTCGGCCGCACCGGGCGCCGCGACGGCGGCGTCGTAGAGCCCCTCCGCCACGGCCTGGGCGGCGCGCGCGGTCGAGGCCTCCGGCACCTGCTGCGCCTCCGGCAGCGTGGCGGCGAGCCACTCGCGGGTCTGGGCGAAGGCGTGCGGGTGGGAGGCGACCGTGCGCACCTCCTCGAGCCCGGTGCCGGGACGCACCAGCAGCGAGAACTGGACCTCGACGTGCACCTCGGCCGTGATGCGCACCCCGTCGTCGTCGCCGCCGTCGAGCAGCGCCTGGAGGGTGGCCGGGACCGAGCCCTCCACGGAGTTCTCGAAGGGCACGACGGCCGCGTCGACCCGCCCCTCCCGGAGCGCCGTGATCGCGGCCGGCACGCTCGGCGCGGGCCAGGCGTCGGCCGCGTGCTCCGGGGCCCACTGCTGGGTGGCCTGCTCGGTGAAGGTCCCGGCCGGGCCGAGGTAGGCGATTCGGGTCACCTGGGCACGATAGCCGGGCCGGGCCGGCGGGCGGGGACCGCCCGCCGGCTTTAGTAGGCGCCGTTGCCGCCCGGGCGGAGGACGACCTGGAGCGTGCGCCACAGGATCATCACGTCGAGCAGCGGGGTCCAGTTCTCGACGTAGTAGAGGTCGAGGCGGACCGCCTCGTCCCAGGAGAGGTCGCTGCGGCCGTTGATCTGCCACAGGCCGGTCATGCCCGGCTTGACCAGCAGGCGGCGACGGGCCGCGGTCTCGTAGGCGGCCACCTCGCGGGGCAGCGGCGGGCGCGGGCCGACCAGGCTCATCTCGCCGCGCAGCACGTTGACCAGCTGGGGCAGCTCGTCGAGGGAGAACTTGCGGATGATCGACCCGGTGCGGGTGACGCGGGGGTCCGAGCGCAGCTTGAACAGCGGGCCGGACGCGTCGGACAGGCCGATGAGCCGCGGGAGCTGGTCCTCGGCGTCGACGACCATGCTCCGGAACTTCCACATCGAGAAGGTGCGGCCCTCGTGGCCGACCCGGCTCTGGCGGAAGAGGACCGGTCCGCCGTCCTCGAGCTTGACGCACACGGCGACGACGAGCATGAGCGGTGCGAGGAGGACGAGCAGGAAGAGCGCGGCGATGCGGTCGCAGACGTTCTTCAGCACCAGGTGGGGCCCGGAGAAGTCCGGAGCCTCCACGTGGATGAGCGGCAGCCCCTGGACGGGGCGGGTGAGCACACGTGGCCCGGCGACGTCCATGATGCCGGGCGCGACGACGAGGTCGACGTCCCGGCCCTCGAGGGCCCAGCCCAGCCTCCGCAGCCCGACCTGCCCCAGCCCGGCCGAGGAGGAGACGGCCACCACGTCCACGTCGTGCTCCATCGCGCGGACCAGCACGTCGGACTCGGGGCCGAGGACGGGCACGCCCTCGACCTCTCCCCGGGCGTTGTCCACGCAGGCCCCCACGACGTTGTAGCCGGCGTCGGGCGTCCGCCGCAGCGCCACCACGAGGCTCGCGACGTGGTCGCGGTCCCCCACCAGGAGGACCCGGTCGGAGAGCCGGCCCAGCCGCCGCTGCACGACGAGCCACCGGCGCGCGAGGTAGCGGCCGACGAGCAGCAGCACCGCCCCGAGCGGGAAGGCCACGAGCACGTAGCCGCGGGCGAAGTCGAGCTTGAAGGCGAAGGCGACGATCGCCAGGATCGCGAAGAGCGAGGTCGTCGCCGAGAACACCTGGCGGTACTCCTGCACGCCGTGACCGGCGAGCCGGCCGTCGTAGGCCTTGTGGAGCTGCAACGACAGCATCCACGCCACGACGAGGACGATCGTCACGGTCAGATAGCTGACCGTGCCGTACATGCTGTGCAGCATCCGCTCCTCGACGCCGAAGCGCAGCAGCTGCGCGGCGCCGACCCCGAGGACCACGGCCCCGAGGTCGACGAGGCGCACGGCCCGCAGGTACGGGTCGAGGTAGCGACGTGCATGGTGCTGCACGCGACCGCCCGACGCCGTCCAGGCATCGGGCATGACGAATGACGAAGGGGAGCTGGCCGCCCCCGTCCCGATCTTGTCCGCGCGTCCCCCCGGCCCACGCGAGACCTCCACTGATGCGGTCAAGAAAGGTCCCATCTGCAAAGCCCCTGCCAACCATCGCTAGTTACCAGGGAGTCTTTACCTTCTCTTTACCTTGCAGAGGTTAGGGGACGTCTCCGTCCCTGTCCACCCTTTCGGGTGAAATTGGGTCCAGAGGTTGACCCGGCGGCACCCTACCCGCCCGGAACATCCCGGTCGGCGGTCGCCCGGGCGGGCCGAGGAGGCGCACGACGGGGCGGCTCGGGAGGACCCGGCCGGGACCCGGCTCAGGAGGGGCCGAGGAGGCCGCGCAGCACGGCCGGGAGCGCCCCCGCGACCTGCTCGCGCATGAGCGCGTAGACGGCGTCCTCGCGACGGAACGGGTCGGTGATGTCGAGGTCGTCGGGCGACGCAGGCCGGCGCCGGCCCCGGTGCTCGGTGGCGGTGCGCGCCAGGGCGGCGACCCGCTCGAGGGGGTCGGTGTCCTGCGGGAGCGCCTCGTCGGGCAGGTGGGTGAGGATGTGCTCCAGCTCGCGGAAGGTGAAGGCCCGCTTCATCGCCCGCGGATGCATGCGGGCGACCTGGGCCCGGTGCTCGCGGGTGGCCGTCAGGACCAGCGAGGCCGAGCTGATCATCGGCTCCGTCAGGCGGCGGGCCACGAAGCCGTCGGGGTCGCCGCCCAGGTCGCGCAGGACCGCCGCGGCCCGCTCGTCCATCGGCTGGCCGACGAGCCCCAGGGTGCCCGCCGAGCGCACCGGCACGGCGCCCGCCCCGAAGCGCTCGTCGAGCGCCTTCGCGACCAGCCGCTCGAGCAGCGGGGAGCGGCACACGTTGCCCGTG
Source organism: Ornithinimicrobium humiphilum (assembly GCF_006716885.1). Lineage (NCBI taxonomy): Bacteria > Bacillati > Actinomycetota > Actinomycetes > Micrococcales > Ornithinimicrobiaceae > Ornithinimicrobium > Ornithinimicrobium humiphilum. The sequence goes on along the minus strand of NZ_VFPU01000001.1, from coordinate 693,416 downwards.
CAGACCAGAAGGATCGCGCCGTCGTCCACGGCGTCCACCCTAGACGTCGGAGGCGCTGGTCCCCGCATCGCCGGCTGTGGCGGACCCGTCGACGGGCGTCGGGCCGTCGGACGGCGCGAGCGCCTCCGGGAGGTCTCGCCACCGGGACCCGGTGCCGCGGAGCACGGCGCGCCGCTCCTGGGCGTCGCCCGCCTCGCTGCCCGAGCGCTCGAGCACGACCTCGAGCCGTTCCTCGGCCAGGTGCTCGGCCATCCCGTGTCCCCACTCGACCACGGTCACCGACTCCTCGAGGGAGGCGTCGAGGTCGAGGTCGTCGAGCTCGGCTGCGCCGCCGAGGCGGTAGGCGTCGACGTGGACGAGGTCCGGCCCGCCGACGAGCGAGGGGTGGACCCGGGCGATGACGAAGGTGGGCGAGGTGATCGGTCCTCGCACGCCCAGCCCCTCGGCGAGGCCCTGGGTCAGGGTGGTCTTGCCGGCGCCCAGGTCGCCGGTGAGCACGACGAGGTCACCACCGCGCAGGGCGGCGCCCAGGGCCCGGCCCAGCTCGCGGGTGTCGTCGGCGGTCGGCAGCAGCCGCTCGACCTCGATGCCGTTCCCGGTCGGCTCCTCGGTCACGACCCGCCCCCGACGTGGACCCGCGGCACGCGCGGCCCGAAGCGCGTCACGATCTCGTAGGAGATGGTGCCCGCCGCGTCGGCCCAGTCCTGCGCCGTCGGCTCGCCGTCGTCGCCGGCGCCGAAGAGCACGACCTCGTCGCCCGCCTCGACCGGCAGGTCGCCGACGTCGACGACGAACTGGTCCATGCAGACCCGCCCCGCGATGGTGAAGCGGGAGCCGTGCACCTGGACGGGAGCGGCCCCCGAGGCGTGACGGGGTATGCCGTCCGCATAGCCCAGGGGGACGTCCACCAGGGTGGTCTCGGCCGGGGTGACGTAGGTGTGGCCGTAGCTGACGCCCTCGCCGGCGGCGACCCGCTTGGCGACCGCGACGCGGGCGGTGACCCGCATGGCCGGGCGCAGGCCGAGCTCCTCGGCGCTCGCGAGGTCGGGGACGGGCGAGAGCCCGTAGACCGCGAGCCCGGGCCGGACCATGTCCCACGCCGCCCCGGGGGTGGTCAGGGTGGCGGCGGAGTTGGCCATGTGGCGCACCTCGGGCCGCAGGCCGGCGCGCTCGGCCACGGCGACCGCGTCGGCGAAGGCCTCCTGCTGGCCGCGCACGGTCGGGTGCTCCGGGGCGTCGGCGTAGGCGAAGTGGGTGAACAGCCCGCGCACCCGCACCGCGCCCTCGGCCTCGAGCCGCGCCGCCCGGTCGACGAGGTCGGACCAGTCGGTGCGGGGGTCGCCGGCGTGCACCGGCAGGCTGCGGGCGCCGTTGCGCCCCAGCCCGGTGTCGGCCTTGAGGTGGACGGTGGCCGGCACGCCCGTCTCCCGCGCCGCGGTCGCCATGGCGTCCAGCAGCCAGGGCGCGGAGGCGGCCACCTCGACACCCGCGGCGACGAGCGGCGTCACGTCGGTGCCGGGCGCGACCAACCAGGTGAGGACCGGGGCGTCGATCCCGGCGGCCCGCAGCGCCAGCGCCTCGGTCGGCTGCGCGGCGCCGAGGGCGCACGCCCCTCCGGAGAGCGCCGCTCGCGCCGACGGGAGCAGGCCGTGGCCGTAGGCGTCGGCCTTGACGACCGCCATGAGCTCGGCGCCCCCGACCCGCTCGCGCAGGGCGCGGACGTTGGCGGTGATCGCGTCGAGGTCGACGGTGGCCCGGGCCGGCCACAGGTCCAGGGCGGTCGTCACGACAGCTCCGAGACCTGCGCGAGCTGGCTCATCAGGCTGCCCTCGACCGGGGCCGCTGTGCCCTCGGCCAGCGCGGAGGCGATGCGCTCCCCCAGCTCGGCGGTCGTGGCGCCCATCTCCGCGCCGGCCAGTGCCGGGAGGTCGGCCAGGACGGCGGCGGTCGCGGACTCGACCGCGGCGGCGGCCTCGCCCTCGCCCAGCTGGCCCAGCATCATCGCCAGCGACAGGCAGGCACCGGCGGGGTTGGCCCAGCCGCGCCCGGCGATGTCGGGGGCGGAGCCGTGGATCGGCTCGAACATGCTCGGCGCCGACCCGTCGACGTTGAGGTTGCCGCTCGAGGCCACGCCCAGGCCGCCCTGCAGCACCGCGCCGAGGTCGGTGACGATGTCGCCGAAGAGGTTGTCGGTGACGACCACGTCGAAGCGCTCGGGGTGCACCGGCAGGTGCATGCACATGGCGTCGACGTGCACGTAGTCGGTCTCGACGTCGGGATAGCGCTGCCCGACCTCCTCGATCACGGCGTTCCACAGCCGGCCGGCCTCGACCAGCACGTTCGTCTTGTGGCACAGGGTCAGGCGCCCCCGCCGCACCGAGGCGAGGCGGAAGGCGAAGTCGACGGTGCGCTGCACGGCGTACCAGGTGTTGGTGGACTCCTGGACCGCCGTCCAGGCGTGGGTGCCGGCGTGCACGGAGCTGCCCTGGGCGACGTAGGCGCCCTCGGTGTTCTCGCGCACGATGACGAGGTCGCAGCGCTCGGGGGTCAGGCCGGCGATCGGCGTGGGCACCCCGGGGTAGAGCCGCACGGGGCGCAGGTTGATCGCCTGGGTGAGCTCGCGCCGCAGCGCCAGGATGACCCCGCGCTCGAGGACCCCCGGCGTGACCCGCGGGCTGCCGATGGCGCCGAAGAGGATGGCGTCGCGCTGCTTGAGGTCGGCGACCGTCTCCTCCGGCAGCAGCTCGCCGGTCGCGAGGTAGTGGTCCGCCCCCAGCGGCACCTCCGTGCGGTCGCTGGCGAAGCCGAACCGTCGCTCCGCCGCGTCGAGCACGGTGAGCGCCGCCTCGACGACCTCGGGCCCGACGCCGTCGCCCCGGAGGACGGCGATGTCGTGGCGGCGGGGGGCGGCTGCGGGCGGCGTCGACATGGAATGGACCTCATTTACGTTGCGTCAAAGGGCGACCCTAGTATGGGGAGCTCAACTTATCCCGCACCGCCGAGAGAGAGGGGGCCGCCCATGCCAGGAACCACGCTGGCCGAGAAGCTGTGGGCGCAGCACGTCGTCCGTTCTGCCGAAGGTGAGCCCGACCTTCTCTTCATCGACCTGCACCTCATCCACGAGGTGACGAGCCCGCAGGCCTTCGACGGGCTGCGCCAGGCGGGACGGCCGGTGCGCCACCCCGAGCTGACGCTGGCCACCGAGGACCACAACACCCCGACCACGCTGGGGCCGGTCTCCGACCCGGTCTCGCGCACCCAGCTGGAGGCCCTCAAGGCCAACTGCGCGGAGTTCGGCATCGTCCACCACGAGCGCGGCCGCCTCGGGCAGGGCATCGTGCACGTCATCGGTCCCGAGCTCGGCCTGACCCAGCCGGGCATGACGATCGTGTGCGGCGACTCGCACACCTCCACCCACGGCGCCTTCGGAGCGCTGGCGTTCGGCATCGGCACCAGCGAGGTCGAGCACGTGCTCGCCACCCAGACGCTGCCGCTGAAGCCGTTCCGGACGATGGCGATCACCGTCGAGGGCGAGCTGGCCGAGGGCGTGACCGCCAAGGACGTCATCCTGGCGATCATCAACCGCATCGGCACCGGCGGCGGGCAGGGCTACGTGCTCGAGTACCGCGGCAGCGCGATCCGCGCGCTGTCGATGGACGGGCGCATGACGATCTGCAACATGTCGATCGAGGCCGGCGCCCGTGCCGGGATCGTCGCGCCCGACGAGACGACCTTCGACTACGTCAAGGACCGCCCGCACGCACCCAAGGGCGCCGACTGGGACGCCGCCGTCGCGGCCTGGCGCGAGCTGCGCACCGACGACGACGCCGTCTTCGACGCCGAGGTCTTCCTCGACGCCGCCGAGATCACCCCCTACGTCACGTGGGGCACCAACCCGGCCCAGTCGGTGCAGCTCGGCGAGGCCGTGCCCGACCCCGAGTCCTTCGGCGACGACGAGGCCAAGGACGCCGCGCGCCGGGCGCTGGACTACATGGGCCTGGCTCCCGGGACCCTGATGCGCGACATCCGCGTCGACACCGTCTTCCTGGGCTCGTGCACCAACGGCCGGATCGAGGACCTGCGCGCCGCCGCCGAGGTGCTGCGCGGGCGCAAGGTCGCCGACGGCGTCGAGCTGCTCGTCGTCCCGGGCTCCCACGCGACCCGTCTTCAGGCCGAGGCCGAGGGCCTCGACAAGGTGTTCGTCGAGGCCGGCGGCGACTGGCGCCTGGCTGGCTGCTCGATGTGCCTGGGCATGAACCCCGACCAGCTGGGGGCCGGCCAGCGCTGCGCCTCCACGTCCAACCGCAACTTCGAGGGCCGTCAGGGTCCGGGCGGCCGCACCCACCTGGTCTCCCCCGCGGTCGCGGCGGCGACGGCCGTGCGTGGCACCCTGTCCTCCCCGGTCGACCTGGCCCCCGTCGTGCAGGAGGCGCTGGTCTGATGGAGAAGTTCACCACCCACACCGGCATCGGCGTCCCGCTGCGGCGCTCCAACGTCGACACCGACCAGATCATCCCGGCGGAGTACCTCAAGCGGGTCTCCCGGGTCGGCTTCGAGGACGGCCTCTTCGCCCGCTGGCGCGAGGACCCCGGCTTCGTGCTCAACCAGCCGGCCTACTCCGCCGGGTCCGTCCTGGTCGCCGGGCCCGACTTCGGCACCGGTTCGTCGCGAGAGCACGCGGTCTGGGCGCTGCAGCAGTACGGCTTCCGGGCCGTGCTCTCCTCCAAGTTCGCCGACATCTTCCGCGGCAACTCCGGCAAGGGCGGCCTGCTGACCGGTCAGCTGGACCAGGGCGACATCGAGCTGATCTGGAAGCGCCTCGAGGCCGAGCCCGGCACCACGATCACCGTCGACCTCCCGGCCCGTCAGATCACCTGCGGCGACCTCGTGGCCACCTTCCAGATCGACGACTACGTCGCCTGGCGGCTGGAGAACGGTCTCGACGACATCTCCCTCACCCTCCGGCACGAGGCCGAGATCGACGCCTACGTGGCGGCGCGGCCCTCGTGGAAGCCGGTGGTCACCCCCGCCGTCGACTGACGACGGGGGCTCCCGCTCAGGCGCCGCAGGGCTCCGGCTCGCGCGCAGGTGCTGGCCCGGGCGCAGGCGTGGTGGCGAGGAGCAGCAGCAGCCCGGCCGTGGCCAGGGCCACGAGACCGGCGGCCGGCACCGGGACGGCGCCCGGACCGGAGGCGCCGACGAGCATGCTCGCCGCTCCCGCCCCCAGGGCGATGCCCCCGTTGAAGACCACGGGGATGAGGGCGGCCGCCAGGTCGCGGTGCCGTCGCCCGGCACGGTCGAGGATCTCGGTCTGGGACAGCGGCGGCACGGCGCCGCTCGCCGCTCCCAGGAGCAGGACGGCGCCCAGCCCCAGGGCGGCGCGCTCCGCCCCGGCCAGGCCGAGCAGCGCGAGCACCGTCGCCACGGCTCCCAGCACCAGGCCCCGGCCGGCCGAGGCGACGCGCCCGGCGAGGAGCAGCCCCACCGCCGACGCGAGGCCGTAGCCGAGCAGGAGGGTGCTCATGCCGCCGGGCAGCAGTCCGGCCGCGGTTTCCCCCAGCCGGGTCAGGAAGGTGTAGGCCGCGTGGTGCCCGGCCATGATCGCCCCGGTCAGGGCGAAGAGCACGAGCACGGGCGCCAGCGGCCTGCCCGCGGTGGCGACGCCGTCCTCGGCGGCGGCGTCCTCGGCCGCTCGGCCCGGGACCACGGTGAGCACGAGGGCGGCCACGAGCACCGCCGCCGCGGCGAGGAGGGCGAAGGACCAGCGCCACCCCACGACGTCGGCGACCAGCCGGGCCAGCGGCGTGCCGAGCACCAGCCCGGCCGTGGCGCCGGCGAGCAGGATCGCGACCGCCCGCCCCAGGAGCCGGCCGGGGACGAGGTCGGCGACGTGGGCGTTCGCGGTCGCCCAGAGCAGCCCGACCGCGCAGGCACCGGCGAGCCGGGCCGCCAGCACGACCCCGAAGGTGGGGCCGAGCGCGGTGCCCAGCGAGGAGGCCGCGAGCACGAGCAGCCCACCCACCACGACCAGGCGTCGGTCACGGCCACGCGTGAGGCGGACGAGGGGCAGGCTGGCGACCACGACCGTCAGGGCCCAGGCCGAGACGAGCTGGCCGGTCCACGCCTCCGGGACGCCCAGGCCCGCGCTCATCGGCACCAGCACGGAGGCGGGCAGCATCTCGGCGGTCACCATGACGAAGGTCGCCGCGGCCAGGGCCAGCAGCGCGGGCAGCGGGAGGACGTCGGGAGCCGTGCGGACGGTGGTCTGTGCGCTCATGCTCTCGACGCTAAACTTTGACACTGATGTCAATGTCAACCCCGGAGGGAGACCCGGTATGAGGATCGGCGAGGCGGCCCGTCGCGCGGGGCTCTCCCCGCGCCTGGTGCGCTACTACGAGCAGCAGGGGCTGCTCTCCTCCGAGCGCGCCGACAACGGCTACCGGACCTACACCGAGGAGCACGTCGAGCGCCTGCGCCGGATCGCCGGCCTGGTCCAGTCCGGCATCCCGACCCGCCTGGTCAAGGTGCTCGTCGAGGCCGAGGACGCCGAGGCCCGCCAGGAGGAGACCTGCCCGGTGGAGGTCGCCGAGCAGCTGGTGGCCGAGCTCGGGCCCATCGAGGAGCGCATCGCCTGCCTGACCCGCAGCCGCGACTCGATCTGCGCCTTCCTCGAGCGGACCCGGCACCAGATCGACGCGCGCGCGACCTCCTGACGCGCCGGGGCACGGCATACCCCTGGGTGCGGCGCGGGGTCGACGTCGCCCGGGCACGGCGAAGGGGCGGCCCGGCTGCTGCCGGACCGCCCCTCCTTCTCATCTGCCGTGAGTGCTCCTCGGAGCCCCGCCGTCAGTCGTCGGCGAGCACCGAGAAGATCGCCTGGCCGACCTGGCTCTGCCCGCCCTTGGGGTGGGTGCGGAAGGTCGGCGTGGTGCCGAAGACGATCGCCTTGCCGCCGCTGGCCGACTCGCCCGAGATCACCGAGGCCCGGCCACCCGCGCCGAGCGGGCCCGTGGTCGCGGTGCCCCGCCAGTGACCCGCCAGCAGCGGGTTGCCCTCGGCGTAGTACTGCTCCGCCTTGGTGTTCGCGCCCAGGTTGCCGTAGGACTGGGCCGGGTAGACGAAGGCGTAGTCCTGCTTGTGCGGCTCGAGGAACGAGCCGGCCGGGGTCTCGACCTTGACGATGCCGTTGCCGCTGCCCGGACCGGTGTTCGCCGACGCCGAGACCAGCCCGAGGGCGCTCGCGGCGTTGAAGCCGTTGGAGCCGATACCGATGAGGGCGTGGCCCTCGGCCAGCCAGGCCTCCACGGCCGCCCGGCCGGCGGCCGTCTGGGAGTTGAACGTGAACGCGCTGTTGACGAGGATCACGTCGACGTCGTCCAGGACGGCGGGGTTGGCGGTGATGCTCGCGGCCGTCAGCGCCACCGGGTCCTCGAAGCCCAGCTGCAGCAGGGTGAAGCGCGCGTCCTGGTTGCCGACGTAGGCGGTCCGGACCTCGTCGAGCTCCTGGGCGTCACCGTCGTTGACGGCCTTCACCTCGGCCGGCGTGGCGGCGCGGAAGGCGATGTCGTGCTCGATGGCGGCGTTGACCGCCTTGGAGTAGGACTGCGGGCCGACGACGGCCTGACCGCTGGGGAGCAGCCACACGTCGGCGTCCTCGCTCACCAGGTCGTTGATCGCCACGTAGTCGTTGACACCGGCGACCTCGAAGGCGAGGTGCTGGGCCTTCTTGGGCACCTCCGCGACCGAGACGGGACCCGCCAGCGGCTTGGTGTGCTTGACCGGCCCGGCGGTGACGTCGCCGACCTTGTGGACGGTGGCGCCCCACAGGTAGGAGTAGCTCCAGGCCGAGATGTCGTACATCGACGGCAGCCGGTCGGAGATGTCGGTGCCCAGGTCGAGCAGCGCGTTGGCCAGGGCGCGCTTGGACTGCGCCATGTCGACGACGTAGGAGCCCTTGGGGTAGGTGACCCCGTCGACCTTCCAGTCCTTGTTGAGCTGGGTGACCTCGATGCTGTGCAGCAGCAGCTGCTCCACGAGGGCGGTCGCGTCGCTCAGCGAACGCTGGCTGCCGTCCATCGGGATGACGTAGGCCTGCGGCAGCTCCACCGGGTCCTGGTTGTCGGTGACGTCCCAGAGCGGCTTCCACTGCTCCGGCCCGGGCACCGCGTCGATGTTCTCCAGCGTGAGCGCCGTCTTGGGCTCGCCGGAGAGGGCCCGGCGGAAGAACTCGATCTGGTTGGCCAGCATCTCGTCGGAGTTCTCGTGGACGTACTCGATGGTGCTGCGGATGACCTGCTCGGCGACCGCGACGTTGATCGCCGCGCGTGCCGGCGTCATGACGGAGCCGGTGCGGCCCATCGGGAGCTCGACCGTGCTGCTCAGCGTGCCGTAGAAGGCGGCGTACTGGGCGGTGAAGATCGGGGGGTAGTCGTCCCAGCCGGACGGGGTGTCGCGGTAGGGGATCTTGATGCCACCGGCCCTGGTCAGGGGGTTGCCCGGGATCGCCGCGTCGACCACGTCCTCCTCGATCTTCAGCGCGAGGGCGTAGTTGTGCGGGATGAACAGGTCGTACTCGTAGTTCTCGCCGTGGGGCGGGCCGGTCGGCTCCACCTGCAGCTGGGTGGTGTAGCCGTGCATGTCGGCCGCGTAGAGGGCCAGCAGCTCCTGCGTGGTCCGGATGTACGACACCGTCTCCGGCGTGGTGTTGGTGATCATGTCGCGGTTCGCGTCGAAGTTCTGCGCGTTGGCCCGGGTGGCGACCGTGCGACCGTCGGGGTTCAGGGACAGCGAGAAGTAGATGCGGTGCTGCGTGAGCAGGTCCTCGACCTCGGACCAGGGGGCGTTGACCAGGTCCTCGATGACGTTCATCGAGGCGTCGGTGCCCTCCCACTCGTTGCCGTGGATGTTGGAGGAGAACCAGACCGGGGTCTTGTACTCCTGGGCGAGCTTCTTGTCCTTGGCCGCCTTGACCGGGTCCTTCTGGATCATCTCCCGGTACTTCGTCTGCTTCTTGGTCTCGGCCTTCTTCTCCGGCGCGGTCAGCGTGACCAGGTAGAGGTCACGGCCCTCGGAGGACTGGCCCACCACCTGCACGGAGATGCGGTCGCTCTGCGCCATGAGCTCCATGAGCCTGGGCGCCAGGTCGGCGTGGCCGATCAGGTTGCCCGCGTAGGAGCGGTCGTCCGGGTTGTGGGGGTAGACGCGCAACTCGGGCTGGAAGGGGTAGGACTGGGGCATGTCCAGCCCGGACCAGTCGCCGTCCTGCGGTTTGCCGGGCTTGTCCGGCTTGCCGGGCTTGCCGGGCTTGAGCTTGGAGGGCTTGTCCAAGCCCTTGCCCTTGCCCTTGGCGTCCGCGGCCGCGGTTGCGGCGGCCTCGGGGCCACCCTTGCCCGGGCCGGGGCCCGGGTCGGAGCTGGCGGAGGGTGCCAACGCCAGCGAGAGGGCGATGGACGAGGCGACGGCACCGACAAGGGTGCGCCTCGTGCTGGATAGCGACATTCGTTCTCCTACGTTCGTCTCTGAACAAGGGGGGACCGGCAGGGGGTATGCCGTGCAGCCAGTCTGCACATTTCTGCCGCGCAGACAAGACCCGGCCAGCCTATACATCACGCTCAGACCCCTGAACGGGCCCGCACGCCCGTCAAGGCCTACCGGCGAACCGGGGGGTTTTCTGGCAACTGTTGCCACCGGCAGCGGCCCAGGCGCCCACCTAGCCTGGGTGCACGCACCACCTGTCAAGGAAGAAAGGCGGAAGCATGCCCGAGCCCATCGAGGTACGCAAGGTCCCGATCCACTCCGTGAGCGACGCGAGCGAGTTCACCCGACTGCTGGACGAGGGGGTCCTGGAGGCCGACCGGGTCCTGGCGATCATCGGCAAGACCGAAGGCAATGGCGGCGTCAACGACTACACGCGCATCATCGCCGACCGGGCCTTCCGCGAGGCGCTGATGGCCAAGGGCGTGGCCGAGGACAAGGTCCGGCAGATCCCGATCGTGTGGTCCGGTGGCACCGACGGCGTCATCAGCCCCCACGCGACGATCTTCGCCACCGTCGACCCCTCGACCGTGGAGGCCACCGACGAGCCCCGCCTCACGGTCGGCATGGCGATGAGCGAGCCGATCCTGCCCGAGGAGATCGGGCGCATGGGCATGGTCGACAAGGTCGCCGACGCCGTGAAGGTCGCCATGGAGCGCGCGGGCATCACCGACCCGGCCGAGGTCCACTACGTGCAGACCAAGACGCCGCTGCTGACGATCGACACCATCCGCGACGCGCACAGCCGCGGGGAGACCGTCTTCACCGACGACACCCTCACCTCGATGGACGTCTCCAACGGCACCACCGGCCTCGGCATCGCCAAGGCCCTCGGCGAGGTCACCGAGCTGACGAACGACGACATCATGCGCGACCGGAGCAAGTACTCCGCGGTCGCCTCCTGCTCCTCGGGCGTCGAGCTCGACCGCGCGCAGGTCGTCGTCGTGGGCAACGCCACGGGCATCGGCGGCCGCTACCGGATCGGCCACTCGGTCATGGAGCACGCGCTCGACCAGGACGGCATATGGAACGCCATCCGCAACGCCGGCCTCGACCTGCCGGAGCGCCCGCACCGCGACGACCTGCAGGGTCGCCTGGTCAACGTCTTCCTCAAGTGCGAGGCGAGCCAGGACGGCAAGGTCCTGGGCCGTCGCAACGCGATGCTGGACGACTCCGACGTGCACTGGCACCGCCAGATCAAGGCCGCCGTCGGCGGCGTCACCGCCGCGGTGACCGGTGACCCGGCCGTCTTCGTCTCCGTCTCGGCCGCCCACCAGGGCCCCGACGGCGGCGGACCGGTCGCGGCGATCGTCGACCTGGGTGCGGAGCCGACGGGCTACGTGCCCCCGACCCGCTGACCCTCCGTACGGGCACGGGAGGGCTGCAGTGGGCACTCCGACGGCGCCGGGCGTGGCATCTGCCGCGCCCGGCGCCGCGCCGTCTGCGAGGTATGCCGTCCGCCGCTGGCAGCGCGTCGTCGCCGGGCTGATGGTGCCGTTCTGGTCGGTGCTCCCCGGCATGGGGCTCATCGACCTCCAGGTGATGTTCGTCCCGGACTCCTACTACGCCGACTCTGTCGCGCTGATGGTCAGCTGGGGCGCCTTCCTCACCTTCCTCGTGGCGCTGCCCTTCGGCTGGTTCGCCGTCCGCCCGCAGGAGGCGCTGCCGGTCGCGGTGGTCCTGGCCGTGGGCGCAGCGACGCTGCTGGTCGGCGCCGTGCTGGGCGGCCAGTGGCCGCCTGCTGTGGTGGCGCTGCTCGTGGTCGTGTCCGCGCTGCCGGTGCTGCCGGCCGCGCTGCACCAGGCACGTGCCGAGGGACTGGTGCTGCGGGTGCGTCCGGCGCTGCTGCTCCTCCCCCTCGCGGCGGCCCCGACCGCCTGGCGCTACGCGGCCGACGCCTTCTCCACGGCGCAGACCGACCCGTCGCGGGAGGCCTGGCAGACCAACGGCGTCGACCACTGGCCGGTGCAGGGCTCCCTGGCGATCGCCGTCGTGGCGCTGCTCGTCGTGCTGGCGCACTGGCCGCGGGCGGTGCCGGTCGTGCGTGCCGCAGTGGCCATCACCCTGGGGACGATGGCGCTGTGCTGGGCGGCCTTCCCGGACACCGTCGGCTCGGTCGACTCCGTCCCGGTCGCCGCAGGCACGCTGGCACTCGCGCTCCTCGTCGCGCTGACGGGGAAGCCGGCGACGGCCCGGTCATCGGTTCGCCGGCCCACGACATAGGCCGGGTGGCTCGGCGAGTCAGAGCCAGCCGCGCTCCTGCGCGAGACGGGCGGCGGCGACCCGCGTCGGCTCGCCCGTCTTCCCGATCGCCGACGAGAGGTAGTTGCGCACCGTCCCCGGAGACAGGTGCAGCCGGCCGGCGATGGTGCTCACCGTGGCGCCTTCCAGGGCCTCGCGAAGCACCTCCCGCTCACGCGTGGTGAGCGGGTTGGGGCCGCCGACGAGCGTCTCGGCGGCCAGGGCGGGATCGACGACCCGGAGCCCGGCATGGACCCGCCGGACGGCGTCGGCCAGCTCGCGGGCGGGGGTGTCCTTGACGACGAAGCCGTCGGCCCCGGCCTCCAGGGCACGCCGGAGGTAGCCGGGTCGACCGAAGGTGGTGACGATCAGCGAGCGGCACGCCGGCAGCTCGGTGGCGAGCCGGCGGACCACCTCGATGCCGTCGGCTCCGGGCATCTCGATGTCGAGCAGGCACACGTCCACCCGGGCGGCCCGTGCGCGGTCGACCACCTCGTCCCCGTGGCCGACCTCCGCCACCACCTGCAGGTCTGGCTCGAGACCGAGGAGCGCGGCGAGCGCTCCCCGGACGAGGGCCTGGTCGTCGGCGAGCAGGAGCCGGATCACAGCCGCACCTCGAGCCGGGTGCCGCCTCCGGGCCGGGCCCCGACCGAGACCGTGCCTCCCGCGCCCTCGACCCGCTCCCGGACCCCGCGCAGCCCCTGACCGTCGCCGCGGCGACCCGGTCCCCGCCCGTCGTCCTCGACCACGAGGTAGTCGGTCCCGAGCGCGACCCGGCAGGCCGAGGCCTGGCTGTGCCTCACCACGTTCGTCACGGCCTCGCGCAGGGCCCAGGCGAGGACGATCCGGTGGCGCGGGTCGACCACGGAGGGGTCGTCGGGCAGCTCGGCCGCGATCCCGGCGTCCGCCAGCGTGGTCCGCGCCGCCGCCACCTCCTCGGCGAGCCGGGCCACCCGGAGACCGGAGACGGTCGCGCGGATCTCGGCCAGCGCCTCCCGCGACAACGACCGGATCTGCTCCAGCTCGGCCTTGGCGCGTTCCGGGTCGACGTCCACCAGCCGCTCGGCCAGCTCCGCCTTGACGGTCACCACGGTGAGACTGTGCCCCAGGACGTCGTGCACGTCCCGGGCGAGCCGGTCCCGCTCGGCCGCGACCGTGAGCGCGTCGCGAAACTCACGGTGCTCGAGGCGGCGCTGCTCCAGCAGCCGCACAAGCCCGGTCGAGACGAGGACCAGGACGACGATCGGGGTCAGGTGCCACGTCTCGTCGTAGCGGCCCAGGGCCAGCGGCACCAGCACCACCCCGAGCAGCCCGAGGAGACCGACCGCGAGCGCTCTGGCCAGGGGCTGGCTGAACATCGCGAAGGCCACGACGAAGGGCACCATGCCCAGGGCCTGGACCTCGATGGTCGGCACGGTCAGCAGCAGCAGCACGACCAGGACCCCCAGGCCCGCGAGGCCGCGCCGGCCGACCTCGGCCCACGTGGCGGCCCTCGTCACCCGGATGAAGCCGACGACGTAGGTGGCTGCGAAGGTGACGACCAGCGCCACGGTGAGCGCACGCCATAGCGCGGGACGGTCGGCGGCCACCGCGGTGGATGCCGGGAAGGCCAGGAAGACGAGCCAGACGGCCCCCATGAGCCAGCCGAACCGCTCCCACGGATCACGGGGACCGTCGGTGTCGGCCTCCACCGGCTCGCTCACTGGCGTGCCCGGCTGCGGCGCACCAGCCACACCGCGGTCAGACCGAGCAGGATCGTCCACACCACCACGTTAGCGACCGGGATCCACAGGGCCTCGTGGACGAGCCCACCGGCGGTGCCGTCGAGACGGTCGCCACCGGTCAGCGGATGCCGCGCCAGGGTCACGACGCCGTAGAGCGGGGTGAACCGGGCGATCGTGAGCATCGAGCCCGAGAGCGGGAAGAAGATGTTGCCGAGGAAGGCCAGCACCACCAGCGACCCGCTGGCCGCCGCGGCGGCGGCCTCGGAGCGGAACGCCAGCCCGAAGCACAGCCCGTAGATCGCGAAGAGCCCCGCCCCGCCGAGCGCGATGGCCGCGCTGAGCAGCCACGCCAGGGGCGGCGCCTCGGCCCCGGTCAGCGATCCCAGCAGGAAGATCAGGGCGACCGGGACGGCCGCGACGCCCAGGGCGACCAGCACCTTGGAGAGCACGAACTCCCGGTCCTTCATCGGCGTCAGGCCGAGCTGCCGGCCCCAGCCCTGCATCCGCTCCACCGCCGCCATGCCGCCGATGCTGACGGTCGCGGTGACCGCGCCGTAGGCGGCCATCGAGACCATCACGTAGAAGGTGACGTTGCCGTTCCCGATCGGCTCGGCCCCGAAGTCCTGCGCCGCACCGAAGACGACGTAGAAGAACGCGGGCAGGACGGCGATGAAGAACATCGAGACGTAGTTGCGGGTGGTCCGGCGCAGCTCCAGCGCCGTGTAGGTGGTGTTCATCGGACGGCCTCCCGGGCCCGGGTCGTGATGCTGAGGAAGGCGCTCTCGAGCGAGCCCGCGGTGATCTCCAGGTTGCGACCGCCGAGCCCGTCCAGCAGGGCCCGGGCGATCGCGTCGGAGTCGCCGGCGACGACGGAGACGCGGTTGTCGCGGGCGGTGACGTCCACGACGGACGGAAGGGCGTGCAGGTGCGCCAGCGTCGCGGCCACGGCACCCTCGGGCAGGTCGGCGGAGACGGTGCGACCGCTGGCACGGGCACGGATCTGCTCCGTGGTGCCGTCGGCGACCAGGCGGCCGGCGGCGATCATCACGATGCGGCGGGCGAAGGCGTCCGCCTCCTCCAGGTAGTGCGTGGCGAAGACGATCGTGCGGCCGGCACGCGCCTCCGCGTGCATGGTGGCCCAGAACTCGTGCCTGGCCGACACGTCCATGCCCGCGGTGGGCTCGTCGAGGACCAGCAGGTCCGGGTCGGGCAGCAGGGCCAGGGCGAACCGCAGGCGCTGCTGCTCGCCCCCCGAGGTCAGGGACACCCGGCGGCGCGCAAGCGCCGTCAGCCCGGTGCGTTCCAGGACCTCGTCCACGGGTGCGTGGCGGGCGTAGGTGGAGGCGATCATCTGGACGGTCTCCCGCACCGTCAGGTCGGCGAGCAGCCCGCCGGTCTGGAGCACCGCCGAGACCCGACCGGCGGCGACGGCCTGCCGCGGTGCCAGTCCGACGGTCCGGACGGCGCCCGAGGTGGGTCGGGTCAGGCCCAGGACCATGTCGAGGGTGGTGGTCTTGCCGGCGCCGTTGGGGCCGAGGAAGGCCACCACCTCGCCGGTGCGGACGGTCAGGTCGATGCCGTCGACGGCCCGGACGGTCTCGCCGCCGGGCACCGGGAACGTCTTGGTCAGGTCGTGCAGCTCGACCGCGGCACGGGCAGTGTCTGGGTGCATGCCTCAAGCCTGGTTCCCGACACCGGGGGCCACCCCCGTCGTCCGTCACGACCTGACCGTGACATCCGTCATCGGCGGGCGGCAGGTGCGGCCCCCGGGCGGCACCTGACCACCAGGGCGGTCGGCCGCACCTGCCGGACCCCGTCAGAGCTGCGGGAGCGTCTCTCCGAAGCGCGTCGCCCGCTCGTAGACGCGGGCCAGGCGCAGCAGCCGGTCGTCGGCGTAGGGTGCCGCGACGAGCTGCAGCCCGACGGGCAGGCCGTCGACGAAGCCACCGGGCACGGACAGCGCCGGGCACCGGGTCGCCGAGATGACCGAGCAGGAGCGCATCCACTCGACGTAGGTCTCGAGCTTCACCCCGTCGATCTCCTGCGGCCACTTCTCGTCGGTCGGGAACGGCATGACCTGGACCGTCGCCGTGAGCAGCAGGTCGAAGGTGCCGAACCACTCGCGCACCGCCGCGTCCAGCCGCCCGCGCGCCTCGGCGGCCGACATCAGCTGCTCGGCCGTGAGCTCGACGCCCCGACGGACGTTCCAGAGCAGGTCCTCCTTGACGAGTCCGTCGTGGGTGTGGTCCCGGACGAGCCGGCGCAGGTTGGTCGCCAGCTCGAAGGCCCGGGTGACGTCGAAGACCTCGTCCGCGTCCTGCAGGCGGGGCGCCGACTCCTCGACCGTGGCGCCGAGCGAGGCCAGCACCTCGGCCTGCTGGAGCACCGCGCGCCGCACCTCGGGCGCGACCGGGACACCGACGCCCAGGTCGACGCTCACGCCGACGCGGACCCCGGTCAGGTCGGCCGGGCCGGTGTCGTCGAGCAGGGCCAGGAAGGCGGCGGAGCCGAGCGGGCTGGGCAGCGGGCCGGCCGGGTGCGGCCCGGCGACGACCGACATGCCCAGCGCCAGGTCGTCGACCGTGCGCGCCATCAGACCGTTGCGGCTGAGCCAGGCGTCCGGGTTCGCGGCCGGCACGTAGGGGACGACGCCCGGGCTGGGACGCAGGCCCACGACGTTGCACCACGCCGCCGGATTGCGCAGCGAGCCGCCCATGTCGGAGCCGTCCGCGAGCGCCTGGACGCGGGTCGCGAGCGCCACGGCCGCGCCGCCCGAGGAGCCGCCCGCCGACCGCTGCGGGTCGTAGGGGTTGCCCGTCGCCCCGAACACCGGGTTGAAGGTGTGCGACCCGGCGGCGAACTCCGGCACGTTGTTCTTGCCGGTGCAGATGACGCCGGCGTCCCACAGCCGCTCGACGACGAGGTCGCTGTGGCCGGGCACGTTGTCGGCCAGCAGCGGCGAGCCCATCGTGGTGCGGATGCCCGCCGTCGCGTGGGTGTCCTTGTGCGTCATGGGTATGCCGTGCAGCGGGGGCAGCTCCTCCCCCGCGGCGGCGCGTCGGTCGGCCTCGTCCGCCGCGGCCAGCGCCCGCTCCGGCTCGAGCGTGACGACGGCGTTGACGACCGGGTTGACCTGCTCGATGCGGGCCAGGTGGTCCTCGACGACCTCGCGGGCGCTCAGCTCGCGGGAACGCAGGGCGTCGCGCAGGGCGACCAGCCCGAGCTGGTGAGGTGCCGTCATGCTGCGCCCCCACCGGCCGGGACCCGCTCGGCGAGCGCCTGCAGGGCCTGGACGAAGACGTCCTCCGGCGGGGTGACCAGGCCGGCGCCGACCTGACCGACGCCCGCGACCCTGCCGGCCATACCGGTGTTGATCTGCGGGAGGACGCCGGTGCGGGCGACCGCGACCGCGTCGATGGCGATCGGCGCGCCGCGGAACTCCAGGATCGGCACCTGCAGGGTCGGGTGCTCGCCCAGGGTGATCTCGTACATGGTGCGGGTGGTGGTCAGCGCGAAGTCGACGTCACCGCCGACCAGGCGGACGATCGCCGGGGCCGTCGCCATGACGAAGCCACCCATGCCGGCGGTCTCGGTGATCGCGGAGTCGCCGATGTCGGGGTTGGCGTCCTCGGGCCCGTAGGAGCCGAGGAAGAGACCCTGCGGCGTGTTCGCCGGCGCGGTGAACCACTCGTCGCCGGTGCCGGCGAGCTGGATGCCGAAGTCGGTGCCGTTGCGGGCCATCGTCACCACGACGGAGGAGCCCTCGATGCCCTTGGCCGCCGCCATCGCCAGCTTGCAGGCCGGCATGACGAGGTTGAGGGCGAAGTGGTCGTTGGCGCCGACGAAGCGGCAGACCTCGGCGATGTCCTCGGCGCTGCGCTCCCCCACCTGGGTGACGATGTGCGGCAGCAGGTCGCGCAGGAACATCAGCGTGGCGCTGCGGTTGCGGTTGTGACCCTCGTCGCCCATCTGGAGCATCTGGGCCAGGTAGGCCTTGATGTCGATCGGACCGTGCCGCTCGACGGCCTCGCCGAGCACCGGGCCGAGCACGTCGCGCATCCAGCGGAGCCGGACGAGCACCTCCTCGGAGTAGGCGCCGTAGCGCAGCACCTTGCCCAGGCCCTCGTTGAGCGAGCAGTGGGAGACGGTGCCGTGCACCGGGTCGCGCAGCTCGAAGACCCACATCGACGGCGAGATGACGCCGGCCATCGGGCCGACCGCACCGCGGCTGTGGCACGGGGCCAGGGTGATGTCGGGGCCGGCGAGCTTCTCGACGGCCTCCTCCTCGGTCTCCGCGAGGCCCTCGAAGAGCATGGCGCCGATGAGGGCGCCGCGCATCGGGCCGGAGGCGCGCTCCCAGGTCAGCGGCGGACCGCTGTGGAGGAACTCGCCGGGCTTGAGGTCCAGCGCCTCGCTGGCGGGCGCGAGCCGCACGAGCTCGGCGCCGGCAGAGGTGATCCGCTCCAGCGCGAGCGCGTTGGCCTCGACGCGGCGGGGGTCGGCGAGCACCCGGGCGACCGCGTCGGCGGTGCCCTCGAGCGGTGGGCGCCACTCGACGTCGGTCACCGGGACGGCCTGCGCGCGCAGGGCGTCGGCGAAGAGGGGCGCGCCGGCGGTGACGACGGCGGGCTCGCGGGACAGCAGGCCGTGCAGCGGGCTGGTGCTCATCGGTCGGTCCTTCCGGTCTGCGACGGGGTGGGTTCGGCGGGGGTGCCCAGGTGCGACAGCGCCACCCGGACGGCCTCGGCGTTGGAGGTGTGGACGCTCGCCCCGGCCGCGGCCAGGGTCTGCGCGCAGGCCGTGAGGCCCTGGGGGTCGGACTCGGTGCCGACCAGGGCGACGACGACCGGCAGCTCGACGCCGCGCCCGGCGGCGGCCGTGCGGGCGTCGCGGATCGCATCGGCCAGTTCGCCCGAGGGGTCGGGGTGGGAGCCGTGGCCGAGGACGAGGTCGAGGAGGAGGACGCCGCAGCCGGGGTCGGCCCCCTGCTCACGGATCCGCTCCAGCCGCAGGGCGGGGTCGATCATCGGGTGGGCCCGGCCCTGGGTCAGCTCGTCGTCGCCGAAGTCGAGGACGGCGTGCCCGGTGAGCTGGTCGGTCCCGGAGACGCGGGGGCTGCCCGCCAGCGGGATGTTGGAGGTGATCGGCCCGAGGACCGGCTCGGCCACGAGCATCGCCTCGTCGGCGAGCGTGCCGCCGCAGAAGAGACCGCGCAGCGAGCCGCCGGACGGCGCACCGCCCCCGCCCCCCTCGGCGGGCCAGGACGGCCACGTCGGCACCGGGGTGCCGAGCGCGGCGAGGACGTCCTCGACGGCGGCGGTCAGGTCGGCGCGGCCCCGGCCGAGCGTGGCCCAGGAGACCGGCACGCCCAGCTCGGCGGCCAGCTGCTCGAGGCTCTCGACGACCTCGGGGGCGGCGGGCTTGGACACGATGACGACGTGCTCGGTCGCCTCGTCGGCGGCGAGCGCGCGCAGGGCCTGGCGGGCCGAACGGCCCCCGACCTCGGCGGAGAGGTCGCGACCACCCAGGCCGAGGACGTGGCTGACGCCCTCGCCGGCCAGGTCGAGCAGGCACATCACCTGCTGCGCGCCGGTGCCGGAGGCGGCGACGAGACCCACGCGCCCGGGGCGGACGACGTTGGCGAAGCCGAGGGCGGCGCCGCCGACGACGGCGGTGCCGCAGTCCGGGCCCATGACGAGCACGTCCCTGGCGGCGGCGGCGTCCTTGAGGCGGATCTCGTCCGCGACGGAGATGTTGTCGCTGAAGAGCACGACCGACATCCCCGAGGAGATCGCGTCGAGCGCGTCGGCCACCGCGTGCGTCCCCGGCGTGCTGATCAGGGCGAGGCCGGCGCCCGAGCGGCGCGCCGCCGAGCTGATGGTGCGAGGCGCCACCTCGGTGGTGCCCCCCGTCGCGCGGGAGCGCTCCAGCAGCTCCTGCAGCACGGCCTCCAGCGCAGCGCCGGCGCCGGCCAGGGCCTCGTCGTCCGCGGCGCGGAGGGCGACGACCAGGTCGTTGGGGCCGGCCTCGGCCGGCACCTCGAAGCCGTTCTCGCGCATGAGCCCGAGGTTGAGCTCGGTGCCCATGCCGATGAGCGCGTCCGAGACGCCGGGTGCCGTGCGCACCCGTTGGGAGACCTGCATCAGGGTCACGGAGTCGTAGTAGACACCGCGCCGGATCTCGACAGAGTCAGTCACGACGGTCCTTCCGAAGGGGTCGGGTCGATCAGGAGAGCGACGGCCAGACCGAGCAGGAGCGCCCGGCCGGAGGTGTGCCCGACGGCCGCCACGCGGCTCGTCGGGAGTGTGAGGTCGGCGGGTGCGCCGTGCCAGGATGAGAGCAGCTCGACCACGGGGGGAACGGCATACCCCAGGGCGGCCTGGCGGAGCAGCGTGGCGGAGAGGGCGGTGGTCCGGTGCGCCGCGGCACCGACATCCTCGGGTATGCCGTGCGCCTCGCCGTCGGTGGCGCGCAGCCCGAGCAGCAGCCCGCAGAGCAGGTCGTCGCCGGCGGGGGTCAGGCCGGGACCCAGACCGAGGAGCGCCGCGACGTCCGGGAGCGCGCCGTCCTCGGCCGCGTGCAGGGTGTCCAGGAGCGGCGCGGGCAGGTCGTCGGTGAGGTGCGGGGTGGCCAGGACGGCGGCGAGCGCGGCGCCGCGGTGGGCCAGGGGCAGCGAGGCCTGCGGCACGCGGCGCGGGCGCCAGGTGCGGCGCACGGCCAGCGCGCCGCCGCGAGCCAGGACCGTCCCGCTCCCGACCTCGACCTCGTCACCGGTCCGCAGTCGCAGGGCACGCAGGTCGTCGGCCGTGGCGAGGCGCAGGCCGCCGGGCAGCAGCAGCGCCCCCGGGGCGAGCAGCGGCAGGACCTCGTCGTCGCGCAGGAGGTAGGCGGCGCTGTCGAAGGTGCCGACGACCGTCGCGGGGGCCGGGGCGCCGTGCAGCCAGGCGGGGGCGAGCGTGGACGCGGCCGCCGGGAGCAGCGCGGCCCGGGGCGCGCTCGCCGGTCCGACCGACGGCGCCGCGGGCGCGGCGGCCGGCGGGGACGGGTCCACGGCGAGGCTCGGCACGCCGCCACGATATGCCGCGGCCCGGCTTGCATCCGCAGGCGATGTATGACAACGATTCGCCCATGCATCGTCAACTGTCGCCGGTGTCCACCCCGGCACCCTCCGGGGTGAGCCTGGCCGAGGTGCTCGAGCTGCCCGTGCTCGAGGGCACCTCCGTGCTGGCCGGGCGCGACGGTCTGGACGGTCTCGTCAGCAGCGTGAACGTCATGGAGGTGCCGGACGTCCTGCCGTGGGTGCGGCCCCGCGAGCTGCTGCTCACGACGGGCTACCCGCTGCAGTCGCACGACGCCGAGGACCTGATCGCCTGGGTCAACGGCCTCGCGGACGCCGGCGTGGGGGGCGTCGGGATCAAGCTGGCCCGCTACGTGGAGGAGCTGCCCGCCGCGGCGCTCGCCGAGGCGGACCGGCGCGGGCTGCCGGTGCTCGCGCTGCCGGCGGAGGTGAGCTTCGACGACGTGATCAACCAGGTCCTCACCCGGGTGATCAACCAGCGGGCCGACACCCTGGCCCGCGCCGAGCAGGTGCTGCAGGACCTCGTCGGCGTGGTCATCGCCGGCGGCGACCTCGACCAGGTGTGCCAGGGCGTCGTGCGGCACCTCGCCCGCGCCGCCCTGGTGACCACGATGGACGGACGGGTGCTGGCCTCCGCGGGCGAGCTGCCCGAGGACCTGGGCACCCTCCCCGGCTTCGACCCCACCGGCCGGTTCCTCGTCGAGACCGAGCTGCCCGGGATGTCGTCGGAGTTCTCCGGGACCCACCGGTTCGTCGCCCGGATCCCCGGCGGCGGCGCCGGCGGCGGGGTCGACCTCGGTCGGCTGGTCCTGCTGCGCGAGGACCCCTTCACCGCCGAGGACAACCACGTGGTCGGCCAGGCCACCACGGCCGCCGCGCTGGCGATCACCAAGCAGCAGGCGGTGGCCGCCGTCGAGGGCAAGTACCGCGGCGACTTCCTGCTCGACGCCCTGCTGGGCCGGGCCGGCGACCCCGAGCGGGTGGCCTCGCACGCCGCCGACCTCGGCTGGGACCTGCGCCGGCCGATGGCGGTCGTGGTCGCCGAGGCGGAGGCCCCGGACGACGACGACCCGGTGGCGCGCACCCTGCCCGAGCGCTTCCGGGCGGCCTGGGAGCGCGCGGTGGGCGCCGACGACGAGCTCACCGCCGTCGCCGGCTTCAGCCAGGAGGTCGTCGTCCTGCTCGGGGTGCCCGCCGAGCTCGACCCCGCCGGCGTGACGGAGAAGGTCAGGGCCATGGCCGGCGTCGTCCACGGGCGCGGCGGCGGCGGACGACGCACCTTCGCCACCGGCATCTCCCGCACGATCACCGACCTGGCCGACCTGCCCCGGGCCTACGCCGAGGCCCGCAAGGCCGTCCAGGTCGGACGACGGCTCCACGGCGAGCGCGCGGTCACCCACTTCGACGCCCTCGGCGTCTTCCGGCTGCTCTCGCAGGTCGAGGACCGCGCCGAGCTCGCCAGCTTCATCGCCGAGACGCTGGGGCCGCTGGCCGACGACACCTCCGAGGAGGCCGAGGACCTGCGCACGACGCTGACCGTGCTCCTGGACAACAACCTCAACGTCGCCCTCACCGCCCGCGCGCTGCACTTCCACTACAACTCGCTGCGCTACCGCATCGGCAAGCTCGAGCGGCTGCTCGGGCCCTTCACCACCGACCCGCGGCTGCGCTTCGCCATCATGCTGGCGCTGCAGGCCAGGCAGCTCGACTCGCCCTGACCCCGCGGCGGCGCGCTCCGCGCCCGCCCCCTGCGGGCGGCATCCGCCGCGATCAGCGGGAAGGTCGTGGGCGGACACGCCCGGTCGGCGCGGGTCCTGACAGCCCAGGTCACGGCATACTCTGCCCATCGGCGCGGGCTTGACATGTCAAGGTCTGCCGTCACCCCGACTGCCGCTCGGCACCTAGTGTCGTGCGTCACGAGGCGTGCTCCGGCAAGACTGCGGGGCCCGTGACCGCCTCACGGACAAAGGAGTGTGTGAAGTGGCGGCTTTTGGATGGAAGCTCCACGGGGACGGCAAGACGCTGGCCCCGGGAGCCGTCGTAGCCCCTGATGAGCGCCTGAGCTGGGGCCGGACCGTCGGCCTGGGCGCGCAGCACGTCGTGGCGATGTTCGGTGCCACGTTCGTCTTCCCCATCGTCATGGGGCTGAACCCCCAGCTGGCCATCATGATGAGCGGCATCGCGACGATCGCGTTCCTGCTCATCGTCAACGGCAAGGTGCCCAGCTATCTGGGCACGTCGGCCGCCTTCGTCGGCGGTGCCGCGGCGGTCTACGCCCAGGGCGGCTCGCCGCAGCAGGTCACCGGCGCGATCCTCGTCGCCGGCATCGTGCTCGCGCTCGTCGGCGTCCTCATCCACTTCATCGGCGCCGCGGCGCTGACGAAGGTGCTGCCGCCGGTGGTGACCGGCGCGGTCGTCATGCTCATCGGCTTCAACCTGGCGCCCGTGGTCGCCAACATCTACTGGCCCCAGGACCAGTGGATCGCGCTGGCCACGATGACCGTGACCATCCTGCTCGCCACGATCCTCCCGGGCTTCTGGGGCCGCGTCTCGGTCCTGCTCGGCCTGATCTTCGGGTATGTCGTGTCCTGGCTGGCCGACCTGACCACCGGCCCGATCACGGCCTACAACGCCGGCACCGGCGAGGTCGACACCCACAACCGCGTCAACTGGGACGGCGTCGTCTCCGCCCCGTGGTTCGGCTTCCCGCCCGCGACCGACACCGCCAACGGCGTCGTCGGCTGGCACCTGCCCGACGTCAACCTGACCTTCGTGCTGCTCATGCTGCCCGCGGTCATCGCGCTGGTCGCCGAGAACGCCGGCCACGTCAAGGCCGTCGAGGAGATGACCAAGACCGACCTCGACCCGATGATGGGTCGCGCGATCGCCGCCGACGGTGTCGGCACCATCCTCGCCAGCTCGGTCGGTGGCTCGCCGACCACGACCTACGCCGAGAACATCGGCGTCATGGCCTCCACCCGGGTCTACTCGACGGCGGCCTACTACGCCGCGGCCGTCGTGGCCATCGCCTTCGGCCTCTCGCCGAAGTTCGGTGCGCTCGTGTCGGCGGTCCCCGGCGGTGTCCTCGGCGGCATCACCGTGGTCCTCTACGGCATGATCGGCCTGCTCGGCGCCAAGATCTGGGTCGAGAACAGGGTCGACTTCTCCCGCCCGATCAACCTGGTCCCCGTCGCGGCCGGCATCATCATCGCCATCGGCGACACCTCGCTGAACGTCACCGACACGTTCTCGCTGGCCGGCATCGCGCTCGGCACGATCGTGACGATCGTCGCCTACCACCTGGTGGCCTGGCTGATGCCCGCCTCCATGCGCGAGGCCAACTTCGGCACCGCGACGATCGCCGACCCGCCCGGCGGCCAGAACCTGGAGAACCTCGGCCTCGCCGAGAACTACGGCCTCTACGGCCACCGCATCCTGGGCCGCACGCCCGAGGGGCACCTGATCGTCGAGGAGCACGCGCAGGAGACCGGCGCCGACCCGACGCCTTCCGGCGGGCCCGACCGGGCCTGACACGGCTCGCGGGCCGGGTGCCGCCCGGCACCCGGCCCGCGGCCCGTTCTCCCCCGTGCCCGACACTGGACGACCCCGACCGACCCCGACCCACCCCCATCCCGAGGAGCAGGTGATCCGCCGATGAAACCGGCACCCTTCGTCTACCACGCAGCGGCCGACGTGGAGGAGGTCCTCGACCTGCTGGCCGAGCTGGGCACGGAGGCCAAGATCCTCGCCGGGGGCCAGTCCCTCGTCCCGGTCCTCAACATGCGCCTGGCCGGCCCGGAGCACCTCGTCGACATCAACCGGGTGCCGGGGCTCGACGCCATCACCGTCACCGACGACGCCGTGCGGGTCGGCGCCCTGGTCCGCCACGCCGACCTGCTGGCCTCGGCCGAGGCCCGCGACGCCCTCCCCCTGCTCGGGCAGGCCCTGCGCTGGGTCGCCCACCCCGTCATCCGCAACCGCGGCACCACGGTCGGCTCCCTCGTGCACGCCGACCCCGCGGGCGAGATGCCCGCGATCCTGGCCCTCACCGGCGGCTCCGTCGTGCTGCGCTCCCGCCGTGGCGAGCGCACCGTGCCCGCCGAGGAGTTCTTCGTCGGCCCGATGGAGTCCTGCGTGCTGGCCGACGAGCTGGCCGTCGAGGCCGTCTTCGGCCGCTTCCCCGCGGGCACCCGCACCGCGTTCTCCGAGATCGCCCGCCGCCACGGCGACTACGCCATGGCCGGCGTGGGCCTCGCGGTCCGCACCGACGGCCCCGACGGGCCCGTGCAGGACGCCCGCGCCGGCTTCGTCTCGCTCACCGAGGTCCCCGCCGTCCTCGACCTGACGCCCGTCCTCGAGGGCGCCGTCGCCGCCGACCTGCCCGGTCTGGCCGAGGCCGTCACCGAGGCCGTCGGCAGCTTCGTCGACCCCGTCGACGACATCCACGCCACCGCCGACTACCGGCGCCACCTCGCCGCCGTCCAGACCAACCGCCTGCTCGCGGGGCTGCTGGCGGGCGAGACCACGACCACCACCACCGAGGAGACCAGCGCATGAGCACGCCCGGCACGTCCACCACCGACGGCACCGCAGG
Source organism: Ornithinimicrobium humiphilum (assembly GCF_006716885.1). Lineage (NCBI taxonomy): Bacteria > Bacillati > Actinomycetota > Actinomycetes > Micrococcales > Ornithinimicrobiaceae > Ornithinimicrobium > Ornithinimicrobium humiphilum. The sequence continues at coordinate 668,245 of NZ_VFPU01000001.1, read as the reverse complement.
GCAGACTCCGACGCAGCCGCACGTCGGCAGCGTCCGCGGCCGGGTCGTCACGACGGTCCCGCGCGCCCCCTTCGACCCCGCGGGCGGGGAGGCCCGCCCCGAGGAGCTCGTGGACGTGCGGCTGCGCGTCAACGGCGCCGAGCACCACATCCGTGTCCCGGGGCGACGCCTGCTCTCGGACGCGCTGCGGCACGACCTGGAGCTCACCGGCACCCACGTCGGCTGCGAGCACGGCGTCTGCGGCGCCTGCACCGTGCTGATGGACGGCAGGCCCGTCCGCGCCTGCCTGATGTTCGCGGCGAGCGCCGAGGGCTCGGAGATCACCACGGTGGAGGGCCTCACCCGGCCCGACGGCGAGCTCGGTCCCGTGCAGCAGGCCTTCGTGGAGTGCCACGGCCTGCAGTGCGGCTTCTGCACCCCGGGCTTCCTCACCACGATCACGGCCTACCTCGACGAGAACCCCGACCCCAGCCCGGAGGAGGCACGCGAGGCCGTGGCCGGCAACCTGTGCCGCTGCACCGGCTACCAGAACATCGTCAAGGCGGTCTGCCGCGCCGCCGAGCTGCGCCGCGAGGAGGGCGACCGATGACCACCACCGCGGGCGACACCCGCAGCGTCGGCGCACCGATCACGCGCCGCGAGGACCCGCGCCTGGTCCGGGGCGACGGCCGCTACCTCGACGACCTGGCGCACGACGCGCTGGCCGCGTCCTTCGTGCGCAGCCCGCACGCCCACGCCAAGGTCGTCGACATCGACGTCACCGGGGCGATCGACGTCGAGGGCGTCGTGGCCGTCTGGACCTACGAGGACCTCGAGGGCACCGGCACCGCGGCCGAGCCGCTGCCGATGCTGCTCCCGCACCCGAGCATCCAGAACCCGGTCACCGGCTACGCCCTGGCGCGGGAGCGGGTCCACCACGTGGGCGAGCCCGTCGTCATGGTCGTCGCCCGCGACCGCTACGTCGCCGAGGACGCTGCCCAGCGCGTCCGCGTCACCTACGAGGTGCTCCCGGCCGTCGTCGGGGTCGCCGCGGCCCGGGCGGCCGAGCGGGTCGTCCACGAGGAGGCCCCCGGCAACGTCGGTGCCTACTTCGAGCAGCACCTCGGCGACGCCGCGGGCCAGATCGCCACCGCTCCCCACGTGCTCGAGCTCGACCTCGACATCGAGCGCAGCGCCTGCATGCCGATGGAGGGCCGGGGCATCCTGGCCCGCTGGGACGGCGAGGAGGGGCGCCTCAAGGTGCACGCCTCCACGCAGACCTCGACCGGTCTGCGCGCCGCCCTGGCCGCCAAGCTCGGCCTGCCGCTGAGCGCGGTCGACGTCGTCGCGCCCGACGTGGGAGGCGGCTTCGGCGTCAAGATCGTCCACCCCTGGCCCGAGGACGTGGCGGTCGCCGCCGCGGCGATGCGGCTGCGCACCACGGTGAAGTGGGTCGAGGACCGCCGCGAGCACTTCATCTCCTCCGCGCACGAGCGCCAGCAGCTGCAGCACGTGCGGGTCGGCTTCGACGACGACGGCCGCATCCTCGGCCTGGAGGTCGAGCTCTGGCACGACCACGGCGCCTACATGCCCTACGGCGTCATCGTCCCGCTCAACACGGCGACCCACATCCCGGGCCCGTACAAGATGCGCAACTACTCGGTCACGTTCACGAGCCTCTACACCAACACCGTGATCGTCACGCCCTACCGCGGTGCCGGCCGGCCCCAGGCGGCCTACCTCATGGAGCGCACGATGGACGCCGTCGCCCGCTCGCTCGGCAAGGACCGGGCCGAGGTGCGCGCCGTCAACTTCGTCCAGCCCGAGGAGATGCCCTGGGACCTGGGCCTGGTGCTCCAGGACGGCCGCATGGGCGTCTACGACTCCGGCGACTTCCCGACCAGCCTGGAGAAGCTGAAGGAGCTCGTCGGCTGGGACGACTTCGAGGCCTACCGCGAGCAGGCCCGCGCCGAGGGCCGCCGGGTCGGGATCGGTATGGCGTGCTACGTCGAGGGCACCGGCGCCGGTCCCTACGAGGGCGGGCACATCGAGATCGAGACCAACGGTCGCGTCAACGTGTCCACCGGCCTGACGACCCAGGGCCAGGGCCACCAGACGGTCTTCGCCCAGATCGTCGCCGACGAGCTCGGCGTCAAGGTCGAGGACGTCCACGTGACCACCGGCGACACCCGCCGCATGGCCTACTCGGTCGGCACCTGGGGCTCCCGCGGCGCCGTGATGAGCGGCAACGCCCTCCTGCTCACGGCCCGCAAGGTCAAGGAGCGCGCGCTCAAGATCGCGGCGGACGCGCTCGAGGCCAATCCCGACGACCTGGAGATCGTCGACGGCATCGTCCGGGTCAAGGGTGCGCCCCAGACCCAGATCCCGCTGCCGATGGTCGCGGTGCTGGCCAACCCGCTGCGCTACGCCTTCGACGAGACGGCCCGGGCCGCCACCCAGTTCGGCGGCAGGATGGACGAGTCGAAGCCGCCGATCGCCGACGCGGAGCACCCCGGTCTGGAGGAGAGCGAGTTCTTCTCGCCCGTCCGGACGACCTTCGCCAACGGCATGCACGCCGCGATCGTGGAGACCGACCCGGACACGGCCGAGATCACGGTGCTGCGCTACTGCGTCGTTCACGACTGCGGCCCGATGCTCAACCCGATGATCGTCGAGGGCCAGGTCCACGGCGGCGTCGCCCAGGGCATCGGTGGCGCGCTCTACGAGCACCTCGCCTACGACGCCGACGGCCAGCTGCTCAACGCCTCGTTCATGGACTTCCTCATGCCGTTCGCCACCGAGGTGCCGCACATCGAGACGGACCACCTCGAGACGCCCTCGCCGCTGAACCCGCTCGGCATCAAGGGTGCCGGCGAGGCCGGCACCATCCCCACCACCGCCGCGATCGCCTCCGCGATCGAGGACGCCGAGGGCATCCGGATCACCCGGATGCCCATCTCGCCCACCGACCTGTGGGAGCTGCGCCGGCGCACCGCCGCCGACGCCACGACCACCACCCCCGAGGCCGGGGACGTCCCGTCCTCGACCGCGCACGACGAGGAGAGCTGAATGCAGATCACCGGCCGTAACCACCTCTCGGTCGACCCGACCACCGCCTGGGCGGCGTTCCACGACGCCGGCGTGCTGGAGCGGTCGCTGCCCGGCTGCCAGAGCCTGCGTGAGGTCGAGCCGGGCCGCTACGACATGACGGTGAGCGCGGGCGTCGCGGCGATCAAGGGCACCTACGACGGCCAGGCCGTCTTCTCCCAGGAACAGGAGCCGGTCAGCTTCGTCCTCTCGCTCTCCGGCGCCGGCGGCCCGGGGACCGTCAACGCCGACGTCCACGTGCGCCTCACCGAGGCGGCCGACGGCGGGACCGACCTCGACTGGACCGCGGACGCCGTCGTGGGCGGCCCGGTGGGCGGCGTGGGCCAGCGGATGCTGTCCTCGGTCGCGCGTCGGCTCGCCTCGCAGTTCTTCTCCAACATCGACCGCGACCTGGCCTCCGGCGGCTCCGCGGCTGCGGCGGGGCCCAGCGCCCCCGACGAGGACGGGGCCGCCCCGGCAGCCGCCGGCACCGCCGGCGGCGAGGCCGGGACGACGTCCGGCGCCTCCTCCGCGGGCGCGCCGCGCGTGACCTTCACGCCCGACCCGCGGGCGGCCGCCGCGGTCAGCGTCGGCGCGCCGCTGCTGCCGATGCTGGCCGGCGCCGCGATCGCCCTCGTGGGCGTCGCGCTCGGCGCCCGCCTGCGCCGCCGCTGACGCCACCGCGACGCACGACGCGGACCGCCGCTCGCCGACCTGCCTCGGCGCGCAGCGGTCCGCGTTCGTCGTCCGGGCCACTTCGTCGACTCGGCACCGTTCGGACCACCTCGCAGCAGCCTGACCAACGCACGGCAACATCTGCCGAACTCTTCGGGTCTCGTCGTCAGGATCTGCCGTGCAGGATCGCCCCCTCGCCGGATTGAATCGGGGACAACATTCAGCAGGCGACGTCCATGAAGGGAACCGGATGAGCACCAGCCACCGCCGGATCAGGATCGGCATCGACACGGGCGGGACGTTCACCGACGTCGTGGCCTTCGACGAGGATGCCGGGACGGTCACGACGACCAAGACCCCGTCGACACCGAGCAACCCGGCCGACGGCTTCATCAACGGCGTCGACAAGGTCCTCGAGCTGCTCGGGGCCACCGGCGCCGACGTCACCGCGGTCTCGCACGGCACCACCGTGGCCACCAACCAGCTGCTCGAGGGCAAGCTGGACCGCATCGGCTTCATCACGACCGAGGGCTACGAGTTCGTCCTCGAGATCGCCCGCCAGGCCGTGCCCGACGGCTACGGCAACTCCTACTTCTGGGTCAAGCCCGAGCGCATCGTGCCGGCCGACCTGGTCCGCACTGTCGGCGGCCGCCTCGACTTCGAGGGCAACGAGCTGCGCCCCTTCGACGAGGAGGGCGCCCGCGCGGTGGCCCGCTGGTTCCGTGAGCAGGGCGTCGGCACCCTCGGCGTGAACTTCCTCCACGCCTACGCCAACCCGGCCCACGAGGAGCGGATGCGCGAGATCCTCGCCGAGGAGCACCCCGACGCCGTCGTCTCGATCTCCAGCGAGGTGCTGCGCGAGTACCGCGAGTACGAGCGCTCGATGACGACCCTCGTCGACGCCGCGGTCAAGCCGCGCGTGGGCGCCTACGTCACCAGCATCACCGAGCGCCTGCGCGCCTACACCGGCACCGACTCCGCCGACGGCCGCGCCGCGCTGCCGTTCTACATCATGAAGTCCAACGGCGGTGTGCTCTCCGCCGAGGAGGTCGTGCACCAGCCGATCACCACGGTGCTCTCCGGCCCGGCGGCCGGCGCCCTGGGCGCCGCGCTCATCTCCGGCACCGCCGGCTTCGACAAGGTCCTCACCTGCGACGGCGGCGGCACCTCCACCGACGTCTCCGTCGTCCTCGACGGCGAGCCCACGCTCACCACCGAGGGCTCGGTGGGCGCCTACCCCTCCAAGATCCCGATGATCGACGTCGTGACCGTCGGCGCCGGCGGGGGCTCCATCGCGTGGATCGCCGCCGACGGCTCGCTCAAGGTCGGCCCGCACTCGGCCGGCGCCGACCCGGGTCCGCTCTGCTACGGCAAGGGCGGTGCCGACGGCGCCCCCACCATCACCGACGCCCACCTGCTCCTGGGCCGCATCCCGGCCCACCTGCTCGGTGGTGAGATCCCGCTGGACACGGACGCCGCCCGCGCCGGCCTCGAGGAGATCGCCGGCAGGCTGGGGCTCGAGGTCGAGCACGCGGCCGCCGGCATCCTGGAGATCAGCGCCTGGAACCAGGCCAACGCGCTGCGCCAGATCTCGGTCAAGCGCGGTCTGGACGTCCGAGACTTCATGCTGGCCACCTTCGGCGGCTCCGGCTCGCTGCTGGCCTGCCGCCTCGTCGACATCCTCGACCTGGCCGGCGTCATCGTGCCGCTCAACCCGGGCAACGTCTCGGCCTTCGGCCTGCTCACCGTGGACGTCAAGAACGACTACGTCCAGACCATGGTGTCGCGCCACGACCAGGTCGACCTCTCCCAGCTGGGTGCCGCCTACGACGCGCTGACCGAGCGTGCCGCCACGGCCCTGGACATCGAAGGCTTCCCGCGCGAGCAGCACCAGTTCCAGCGCACCGCCGACCTGCGCTACGTCGGGCAGGCCTTCGAGGTCCGCGTGCCGGTCCCGGTGGGCGAGCTCGACCAGGCCGCCGCCGACTCGGTCGCCGAGGCCTTCCACGACGCCCACCGGGCGCTCTACGGCTACGACTTCCGCGGCGACGACCGTCAGCACGTCGAGTGGGTCAACCTGCGCGTCACCGGCGTCGGCCCGATCACCCGGCCCACGCTGCCGCGCATCGGCACCGCCGAGGACGGCTCCGACGCGACCCGCGCGCGGACCTCGGTCCGCCCGGTCTGCTTCGACCCGGCCGTCGGCTACGTCGACACCCCGGTCTACTGGCGCCCCGACCTGCGCGAGGGCGACGTCGTCACCGGGCCGGCCATCGTCGAGGAGTTCGGCTCCACCGTCCCCGTCCACCCGGGCTTCGACGTCCGTGTGGACGCCTGGGGCAACCTCGTGATCACCCGCGGCGGGTCCGCCGCCGACCAGCAGGAGCAGTCCGCATGAGCACCACCACCACGCCTGCCGTCGACCCGATCGTCGTCGAGATCGTCCAGGGCACCCTCGCCTCCGTCGAGATGGAGGTGGAGACGGCGATCGCCCGCACCTCCCGCAGCCCGATGATCCGTGACGCCCACGACTTCCGCGCGGGCATCCACGACCGTCAGCTGCGCAAGCTGACGGGTCGCTCCTACAGCGCGCTCGTGCACCCCGTCGTGCGCGACTTCCCGCTGGAGACCATGCGTGAGGGCGACGTCTTCTTCCACAACGACGTCTACGAGTCCGAGGGCGGCATCGGCCACCTCCCGGACCTGTGCGTCACCGTGCCCGTCTTCCACGAGGGCGAGGTCGTCTGCTTCGTCCAGGCCTTCGGCCACCACGACGACATCGGCGGTGCCTGCCCGGGCTCGATGCCCTCCAGCGCGACCAGCGTCTACGAGGAGGGCCTCATGGTCCCCCCGATCAAGCTGTGGGACCAGGGCGTGCCCAACCAGGCGGCGCTGCGGATCATGACCCGCAACTCCCGCATGCCGGAGTCGCTGGCCGCCGACCTCGACGCCGAGTGCTCCGCCTGCCTCATGGGGGCGGCGCGGCTGTCCGAGCTCTTCACGCGCTACGGCCGGGAGACCGTCGAGGCCGCCTTCCAGGCGATCCTCGACAAGACCACCGAGACCTACCGCCGCGAGATCCTCGCGAAGATCCCCGACGGCGAGTACGTCTGGGAGGACTACGCCGAGCACGACGGCGTCGACGACCCCAAGCTGCACACCCAGCGGATCACGCTGACCAAGACCAGCACCGGCGGTCCCGGCGACGGCCCGAAGATCGTCATCGACTTCACCGGCACCGCCCCGCAGGCCAAGGGTCCGATCAACCACTGCGGCGACTACGCCGACGGCAACTTCCTCAAGAAGTGGCTGGCCCCGATCCTCCGCAACCTCGCGGACACCCCGGAGCGGATGGCCGAGCTCGACGTCAACGAGGGCGTCGTGCCGCTCATCGAGATGAAGTTCCCGGAGAAGGGCACGCTGCTCACGCCGATCTTCCCGGCGCCGACCAACGCCCGCACGTTCGTCATCCTGCGTCTGCTCGGCGTCCTCGCCGGCGTGCTGGCCAAGGCGGTCGACGGGCGCATGCCCGCCGACCAGGAGACGATCCGCTACACCGGTGTCTACGGCAAGGACCGAGACGGCAACGACTACCTCATGCGCGAGGTGCTCGGCGGCGGCTCCGGCGGCCGCTACTACGCCGACGGCGAGGACACCATCCACGTCGTGCCGGACTCCCGCAACCTGCCGACCGAGTTCACCGAGTCGCGCTTCCCGTTCATCGTCGAGCGTCTCGGCCTGGCCGTGGACTCCGGCGGTCCCGGCCGCTACCGCGGCGGGCTGGGCTACGAGAAGCACATCCGGATGCTCAAGGACGCCAACTTCATGTCCATCGCCGACCGCTCCATCCTGTCCTGCTGGGGCGTCAAGGGTGGCCGCGCCGGGCGCCCGTTCGAGGTCTGCATCGACCCGGGCGGCCCCAACGAGCGCTTCGTCGACGCGCTGGCCGACGCCGAGCCCGTCACGGCCGGCGAGGTCATCCGCATCCGCACCACCGGTGGTGGCGGCTGGGGCGACCCGCTGGACCGTCCGCTCGACGAGGTCGAGCGCGACCTGCGCTGGGGCAAGGTGTCCTTCGAGGGTGCCCGCGCCGACTACGGCGTGGTCGCCTCCGGCACCAAGGACCAGCCGGTGATCGACGTCGAGGCCACCGAGGCGCTGCGCGAGCAGCTGCGCTCCGAGCGCGGCGAGGAGCCCTTCTTCGACCGCGGGCCGGGCTACGCCCAGCTCTCCGGCGGCGCTACCTCGGCCGACGTCGACTGGCTGTAGTGGACCTGCCCGTGGGAGCGACCGTCACGGTGCTCGGCGCGTCCGGCAAGACCGGGCGCGCCGTCGCCGCGGCGGCCCGTGCCCGCGGGCTGACCGTCCGGGGCACGACCCGCGACCCCGGCCGCCTGCTGGCGGACGGGGCGCGGGCCGTCGAGCCGGTCGCCGTCGACCTGGCCACCGGCGAGGGCCTGGTCGAGGCCTTCACCGGCGCGGACGCGGCCTACCTCGTGGTGCCCAACGTCCACCCCGACGAGGTCGGGATCGTCCGACGCGCCCTGCGCGCCGCCGACGAGGCGGGGGTCGCCCGCCTCGTCTACCACTCGGTGGCCGACCCCGACGACCGGCGGATGGCCCACCACCTGCGCAAGGGCGAGGCCGAGGAGCTGCTGCGCGCGGCCCGGCCCGGCACCGTGGTCCTGCGCCCCGCCGCCTACCAGCAGAACCTGCTTCCCGCGGTGCTCGCGGGCCGCGTCGAGGTCCCCTACCGGCTCGACGCCCCCTTCTCCCTCGTGGACCTCGGCGACGTCGCCGAGGTCGCCGCCGACGCCCTCACGGGCCGGCTGCCCGACGGAAGCACGCACGTGCTCGGCGGGCCCGAGGAGCTGACGATCCTCGAGGTGGCCGAGACCGCCTCCCGGGTGCTGGAGCGCCCGGTCGAGGCCGCCGCCACCACGGCCGAGGCCTGGCGTGCCGGCCCCGGCGCCGCCCTGCCCCCGTCGGCCCTGTCCGACCTGCTGGCGATGTTCGCCGCCTACGACGAGAGCGGGTTCACCGTCGACCCCGCTCCCCTTGCCCGGTTGCTCGGGCGCCCGCCCACCACGTGGGCGGACCTGCTGACGAAGGAGACACGATGAGGATCGTCCTGGCCCTGGGGGGCAACGCGATGACGGCACCGGACGGCCGGTCCACGCCGGACGACCAGCGCGCGGCGATCGCGGTCGCCGCCGACCACGTCGCCCGGCTCGTGGCCGCCGGCCACGAGGTCGTCCTGACGCACGGCAACGGTCCGCAGGTGGGCAACATCCTGCTCAAGAACGAGCTCTCCGCCCACATGCTCACGCCCGTGAGCCTGGACTGGTGCGGCGCCCAGACGCAGGGCACCATCGGCTTCACGCTGATCAACGCCCTCGAACGCAGCCTCGCCGCGCAGGAGGCCTCCCGTCCCGTCGCCGCCCTGATCTCCCGCACCCGCGTCGACCCCGACGACCCGGCCTTCACCCGGCCCACCAAGGCGGTGGGCCCCTACGCCACCGCGGAGCGCGCCGTCGAGATGCAGGCCCAGGGCCAGGTATGGCGCAACGAGGGCGCCAAGGGCTGGCGCCGACTGGTCGCCTCCCCCGAGCCGATCGAGATCGTCGACGCACCCGCCGTCACGGCCCTCCTCGACCAGGGCTTCCTCGTCGTCTCCTCGGGTGGCGGTGGCATCCCGGTCGCCCCCGACCCGGACGGCGGCTACCGCGGCGTCGAGGCCGTCATCGACAAGGACCTCACGGCCACCCTGCTGAGCCGTCAGGTCGGAGCCGACCTGCTGATCATCGCCACCGACGTGGAGCACGCCGTCCTCGGCTGGGGCACCCCCGAGGCCCGCCCCCTGGGCGAGGTGACCGCGGCGGAGATGCGCGGGCACATCCGTGCCGGTGAGTTCGGCGAGGGCTCGATGCTGCCCAAGGTCGAGGCCGTCACACGCTTCGTCGAGGCCGGCGGCCCTCGGGCCGTCGTCACCGACCTGGCCTCCATCACCGAGGCGGCCGACGGCCGGACGGGCACGATCGTCGTCCCCTGACGCGGCCCCCACCCACCACGAAGAGGGCGGTCGGCACCTGGTGCCGACCGCCCTCGTCGTTCGTCCTGCCGGCTAGCCGGACAGGCGGCTCTCCCGGTCGTAGTTGAGGCCCAGGAAGGCCGGCTGTCGCGCCCAGCGGAAGGCGAAGATCATCACCACGAGCGTTCCGACGTAGGGGAGCATGAGGACGAACTGGTGCGGGATGCCCACGCCCGTGACCTGCGCCTGCAGGGCGAGCACCTCCATACCCGCGAAGAACGCCGCTCCCGCGACCACCAGATGGGGGCGCCAGCCGCCCAGGAAGGCGAGCGCGATGACCAGCCAGCCACGGCCGGCGACCATGCCCTCGGTGAACGTGCCGGTGTACACCATCGGGAGGTAGGCACCCGCGACGGTCATCAGGGCGGCTCCGACCACACCGGCCCACATGCGGGTCCGGAGCACCGGGATGCCCACGCTGTCGGCCGACTTCGGGTTCTCGCCCACGGCGCGGAAGCGCATGCCCGCGCTGGTGCGGTACATGAACCACCAGATCACGAAGGACAGCAGGAAGGTGAGGTAGACGACCAGGTCGTGGCTGAAGAGCGCCCGTCCGAGCAGCGGGACGTCCGACAGCAGCGGGATGGGGTAGTCCTTCAGGGTCGGGATGAGCGGCGGCTCCAGCGTGACGCCGACCACGGCCCGGTAGAGCAGGCTCGCCAGGCCGAGGGCGGCGAAGTAGAGCGCCAGACCGATGACGAACTGGTCGAGCCGGAGCATCGTCGTCGTGTAGGCGAAGACCAGCCCGAAGAGGCCGCCGATGGCGAGGGCGGCGAGCAGGCCGACGGTGTTGCTGCCGACCTGCCAGCTGACGAGGAATCCGACGGAGGCGCCGAGGACCATGAGGCCCTCCTGCGACACGTTGAACAGGCCTGCCCGGCCGCTGAGCACCGTGCCCTGGGCGGCCAGCACGAAGGGCACCATCGCCGGGATGAGCAGGGCGAAGAAGTCGGTCACGGCATTCATGCGCTGGCACCTCGGAATCTGGCCCGGACGACGTCCGAGAGGAGGAGGAAGATCAGGATCATCGCCTCGATGATGAGGACGACCTCGACCGGCACCTGGGCCGAGCGCTGCATCGAGCTGGCGCCGACCTCGAGGACGGCGATGCCGAAGGCCACGAACGGCACGGCGACCAGGTTCCCGCGGGCCATCAGCCCGACGATGATGCCGAGGATGAGGAAGTTGGACTGCATCCCCTCGAGCATCTTGCCGTGGACGCCGGCGACCTCGATCGCGCCGGCCAGGCCGCCGAGCGCCCCGCCGATGACCAGGCCGGCACCGGCGAGCCGCGAGGTGCGCACACCGTGCACGAGCGAGGCCCTGAGGTTGGCGCCGACCGCGCGCATCTCGAAGCCGGTCGCGGTGCTGCGCATGAAGATCGCGAGCGCGACCGCGAGGAGCACGGTGAGGATCACTCCGGCGTGCAGGTTCGGCGCGTCCCCGATGCGCGGCAGGAGCGCCCCCTCGCCGACCCGGATGGTGGCGGGGTGGCCCGCACCGCGGTCGGGCCAGACGTGGGAGGCCACGTAGTCGATCGCCTGGAAGGAGACGAAGTTGAGCAGCACCGTGCTGAGGATCTCGTTGACGCCGAAACGCACGAGCAGGAAGGCGGAGACGCCCGCCCACACCGCGCCCGCGAGGATGCCGGCCACCAGCACGAGCGGCAGCAGCACGATCATCGGCAGGTCCGAGAGGAGGATCCCGACCGCGACGGCACCGGTGGCGCCCATGAGCAGCTGGCCCTCGGCACCGATGTTGAACTTGCCGGTGGCCAGCGGGATCGTGAAGGCGTAGGCGCACAGCACCACGGTGACCCACTTGTGCATCGTCTCCACGAAGCCGAACTGGGTCTTGAAGGAGGTCGTGAGCACCGACTCGAACGCCTTGACGGGGTCGTTGCCCAGCGCCAGGATGACCAGCCCGCCGACCACGAAGGCCAGCAGGACCGAGGCGACGTAGGGCAGCACGAGCCACGCCAGGTCGCGCACGGTCCTCGGGCTCCGCGGGCGGGCAGGAGGGGGCGCCGCATCCGGGACGCCTGCGACCTCGTGGTTCTGGGTAGCGGTCATGCGTTCTTCACCAGACCTGTCATGGAGCGTCCGATCTCGTAGCGGTCGGCCTCTCCGCGGGCCCATTCGCCGGTACTGCTCCCGCTGTACAGCGCGACGATGCGGTCGCTCAGGGTGATCACCTCGTCGAGGTCCTCGGAGATGAGCAGGACTGCGCACCCGGAGGCTGCCGCGGCGTGCACCTGCTCGTAGACGAACTGGGTGGACCGGATGTCCAGCCCGCGTGTGGGGTTGTGCAGCACGAGCAGGCGCGGCTTCCGGGCGAAGGCGCGAGCCAGGATGACGCGCTGGATGTTGCCGCCCGACAGGTCGCCGGCGAGGGCGTTGGGCCCGCTGGCCCGCACGCTGAACCGCTCGATGACCTCTTCGGCGTTGCGCCGGGCGCGACGCCAGTCGATCAGGCCGCGCGAGCGGACCTCGGAGCTGCGCTGGGAACCCAGCAGGAGGTTCTCGGTGATCGAGCGCGTCGGGAGTATGCCGTCACGGTGCCGGTCCTCCGGCACGTAGGAGACGCCCAGCGACAGCCAGTCGGAGGTAGGGCGCTGACGGTCGCCGCCGACCAGCTCCCACTCCCCCAACCGCACCGTGCCGGCGACCAGCGGGCGCACGCCCGAGAGGGCCTCGGCGAGCTCGACCTGGCCGTTGCCGGCAACACCTGCGATGCCGAGGATCTCGCCGGGGGCGATCTCGACGTCGAAGTCGTCGAAGATCGCCACCCCGTGGTCGTTGGCGATGCGCAGCCCGCGGGCGCTGAGGCCGCCGCCCCGCGTCTCGACCGTCCGCTCCGGCTGGTCGGCGACCTCGTCGTCGACGAGGCCGGCGGCGACGAGGACACCGGCGTCGGCGTCCTCGGTCGCGACCGCGACCTCCTCACCGACCATGGTGGCCGCGAGGTGCTCGGGGCTGGTGTCCGCGCGGTCCACGTCGAGGACGTACTGGCCGTCGCGCATGATCGTCATGCGGTCGCAGACGCCCATCGTCTCGCGGATCTTGTGGGTGATGAGGATGACGCTCATCCCCTCGTCCACCATCGTGCGGATCGAGGCGAAGAGGTCGTCCACCTCCTGGGGCGTGAGGTTCGTCGTCGGCTCGTCGAGGATGAGGATGCGCGACCCCTGGTAGAGGGCCTTGAGGATCTCCACCCGCTGCCGCACGCCGACGGGCAGCTGCTCGACGACGGCGTCCGGGTCCACCGCGAGGCCGAAGCGCTCGCTCAGCTCCACGATGCGGGCGCGCGCCTCGGAGAGGTCCATCCGGAACCGGCCGAGCCCCGAGGCGCCGAGGACGATGTTCTCTGTGACCGTGTAGGACTCGATCTGCAGGAAGGTCTGGTGCACCATCCCGATGCCCGCGGCGATCGCGTCGCGGGGCGAGGAGATGCTCACCTGGGCCCCGTCGATCTCGATCAGACCCGCATCGGCCCGGTAGAGGCCGTAGAGGATGTTCATGAGGGTCGTCTTGCCGGCGCCGTTGCCACCGAGCAGCCCGTGGACCTCGTGGGCGCCGACCTCGAGGCGCGCCGAGCGCAGCGCCCGAACCGTCCCGAACGTCTTCTCCACCCCGCTCATCCGCAGCCGGGGTGGCGCCCCCGCCGTGGTCACTCGACCTCCGACTGGTCCAGCTCGACGGTGATCGACCCGTCCGAGATGCCCTCGACGGCCGCCTCGACGGCGGCGCGCGCGGCGTCGGGCACCTTGTCGCCCAGCGCCACGCTCGCGCCGCGGCCGAACTCGATCACGTAGTGGCCCTGGGTCTCCCCGGCCTCGATGCTGTCGACGACCTCGGCCAGCGGGCCCTCGAAGTCGTACTTCACGGTGGCGGCGTAGTGGTCGGGGCCGTTCTGGGACTTGTCGGTGTACTTCACCGTGAGCCAGGTCTTGCCGACCTCCGTCTCGTTGATCGCCTGGAAGGAGCCGACGACACCGAGGTTGAGGGACGTGATGATGACGTCGTTGCCGTTGGAGAGCAGCTGGCTGGTGAGCTGCTGGGCCTTGACGGTGTCGTTGAAGTCGCCGCTCCACACCGGGTTGACCTTGACGTCCTTGCCGCTGTCGGCGATGGCCTGCTCGACGGCGTGCACCTCCGAGTAGGAGAACGGGAGCGACAGGCCGCCCAGGTAGGCGATGCTGCCCGTCTCGCTCAGCTCGGCCGCCAGAGTGCCGAGCGGGTAGAAGACCGTGTGGAAGTTGCGGTCGATGACCCAGACGTTCTCCGGCTGGCCCTCGGGCTGGCCGTCGAACTCACCGATGAAGTAGACGTCGGGGTTCTGCGCGGCGATCTTGGCCGTGGCCTCGTAGAACTGCGAGCCGTGCGTCCAGATCACGTCGTAGCCGTCGGCGACGTACTCCTGGAGCACGCGCTCGATGTCCGGCACCGGGACCGACTCGGAGTAGGACGTGTCGCCGACCTCCAGCGCCTGCAGCGCCTGGAGGCCGAGGGCGTTGTAGTCGGCATCGGTCGTCGGGCCCGAGAAGATCGCGGCGACCCGCAGCTCGCCGTCACCTCCACCGGACTCGGAGTCCGATCCGCAGGCGACGAGGGGAACGGTCACGAGGGCGATCGCGGCCACGACGGAGATTCGATTGCGCATCAGGGAGCACTTTCTGTGTGCGGGGGCCCGGGCATCCTTGCCAACGGGCCGCGTGGAGCAACGCGTGCGGGCAGCGTAGCCAGCACCGGGCGTCGTTTCGGCGGGCGAGATCTGCCAAAGAACGCACGTCGGGCGGGCAGAGATTCGACGATGACGGCCTCGCCCGGCCAGCTGTGACGCGCCCCACGTTGACGCCACGTCACATCCATCGGCTAGAGTCGCTCTCGATATGCGTTCGATGCTTCTCCTTCCGCGCCGCAGCGAGACCTCCTAGGTCCGGCCCTCGCTGCGGAGTTCTGCTGTCCACGGACCGACAGCCCCCAGCGAGAAGGAAAGATCCAGACCACCATGAGCATCGCCACCCCCGTCGCCCCCGCCGACACGCACGTCGTCCGCCGCAACCCCCAGCAGCCCAGCGGGATGCCGGTCCACCGCTACCAGCCCTTCCCCGCGATCGACCTGCCCGACCGCACCTGGCCGGGCCGCACGATCACCCAGGCACCGCGCTGGTGCGCCGTGGACCTACGTGACGGCAACCAGGCCCTGATCGACCCGATGACGCCCGACCGCAAGCGCCGCATGTTCGAGCTGCTGGTCCGGATGGGCTACAAGGAGATCGAGGTCGGCTTCCCCGCCGCCAGCCAGACCGACTTCGACTTCGTCCGGATGCTGATCGAGGAGGACCTGATCCCCGACGACGTCGTCATCCAGGTCCTGACCCAGGCCCGTGAGCACCTGATCGAGCGCACCTACGAGGCGATCGCCGGCTGCAAGCAGGCCATCGTCCACCTCTACAACTCCACCTCCACGCTGCAGCGCCGCGTGGTCTTCGGCGCCAGCGAGGACGAGGTCGTCGACATCGCCGTCCAGGGCGCCCGCATCTGCAAGAAGTACGAGGAGCAGCTGCCCCCGGGCACGGAGATCACCTACGAGTACTCCCCCGAGTCCTACACCGGCACCGAGCTGGAGTTCGCCGTCCGCATCTGCAACGCGGTGATGGAGGTCTTCGTCCCGACGCCGGAGAAGCCGGTCATCATCAACCTGCCCGCCACCGTGGAGATGGCCACCCCCAACGTCTACGCCGACTCCATCGAGTGGATGAGCCGGCACCTGAACCACCGCGAGAACGTCATCCTGTCGCTGCACCCGCACAACGACCGCGGCACCGGCGTCGCCGCCGCCGAGCTGGGCTACCTGGCCGGCGCCGACCGCATCGAGGGCTGCCTGTTCGGCAACGGCGAGCGCACCGGCAACGTCTGCCTGGTCACCCTGGGCATGAACCTGTTCAGCCAGGGCGTCGACCCGCAGATCGACTTCTCCGACATCGACGAGATCCGCCGCACGGTCGAGCACTGCAACCAGCTGCCGGTGCCCGAGCGCCACCCCTACGGCGGCGACCTGGTCTTCACCGCCTTCTCCGGCAGCCACCAGGACGCCATCAAGAAGGGCTTCGAGGCGCTGGAGCGGGAGGCCGCCGAGGCCGGTGTCTCCGTCGAGGAGCACCGTTGGGAGGTCCCCTACCTGCCCGTGGACCCCAAGGACATCGGCCGCAGCTACGAGGCCGTCATCCGCGTCAACAGCCAGTCCGGCAAGGGCGGCGTCGCCTACGTCATGAAGACCGAGCACAAGCTGGACCTGCCGCGCCGCCTGCAGATCGAGTTCAGCGGCGTCGTGCAGCGGCGCACCGACACCGAGGGCGGCGAGATGACGCCCGAGGAGATCTGGGAGTCCTTCCGCGCCGAGTACCTCCACGACGCCGGTCCGGTGGTGGGGCGCGACTACACGGTCACCCACGACGAGGAGAACGGCGACGACCGCATCGAGGCGACCCTGGACGTCGACGGCGAGCGGCGCCAGGTCGCCGGCACCGGCAACGGGCCGATCGCGGCCTTCACCGACGCGCTGGCGGGCATCGGCATCAACGTGCGGGTGCTGGACTACCACGAGCACGCGCTGAGCGCGGGGTCGGACGCGCTGGCGGCCTCCTACGTCGAGTGCGAGGTCGACGGCGAGGTGCGCTGGGGCGTGGGCATCCACCCCAGCACCGTCACCGCCTCGCTGCGCGCGGTCACCAGCGCGGTCAACCGGCCACGGCGCTGAACCCGTCGGGGGTCTCCCGCACCAGGGAGACCTCCGCAACGGTCGGCCAGCTGTTGTCCGGGTCGTCCACGGGCGAGTCCTCGTAGGGGTCGACGTCGTCGGCGTAGGCCTCCTCCAGCGGCATGAGCGCGACGTGGTCGAGCCGGCCCCGGTCGAGCTGCAGCAGGAGCTCGACCGGATGCTCCCGGATGCTCCACCGGGCGCGCACCGGCCACACCTGGGTATGCGGCACCACCCGGGGTCCGTCCTCGTCGACCGAGAGCATCACGGTGGACTCGAACTCGTCCCCCAGCGCCTTCGCGCGGGCCGTCGCGAGCTGCTGCCGCAGCGCGGTGGCGGCCGCCGGATCCCCGGCGCCGATCATCGCCCCGACCAGTGCCCGCAGGGCGGGGTCCAGCTCGCGCTCCTGGTAGAGCTCGTCGACGGGGACCCACTCCTCGTCCTCGTCGGCGGCCGGGCGGTCCGTCAGCCAGGCGAACGCGCCGAGCGCGGCGGCGGCGACCGCCATCACCGGGCGGGGGTGGCGCACGCCGGCCCGGCGCAGCCCGGTGTCGAGCCACCGGTCGGTGGCGTCCTCGACGGGCGAGAGCGCCAGGGCCGCGGCCGCCCCGGCCGCTGCGCCGAAGGCGGCCGGCGGCACGAAGGGGACGTCCGAGCTGCTGGCCGCGCGCCAGCCGGCCCAGCCCGCCACGGCGGCCGACCCGAGGCGCAGCAGGTGACGGGTCCCGGGCCGGGAGCGCTGCGGGTCGGGGAGGGTCAGGGCGGCGATCGCCACGGCCGCGAGGGCGGCGTCGCGGGCGGCGGCGGAGCGCGGTGCGGTCGTCATGGCGCCGACTCTAACGAGCGACCGGCCGAACGGCCCCGGTTGACCCTTCAACGGCATACCCGTAACCTCGGTGGTCCCCGAGGGGAGTACTTCGCCAAGTCGCGTCGGTCAGTGCGCGGGACCCGTGTCCCGCTCGGCGCGCGCCCTGGACCAGGGTGAAGGAGACCTCGATCCGTTCGGCGATCGAGAGGTCCCTTCGTTGATGACACCCGTGCCCGTGACCCCCTCCGGCCTGGCGGCCGCCGCCGAGACGTCCACCGTGAGCATCGCCGACGCCCGGTTGTGGTGGGTCACGATCGGCGCCGTCGTGGCGCTCTTCGTGCTCGACCTGCTGCTCACCCGCCGACCGCACGAGGTGACGATGCGCGAGGCGATCGGCTGGTCGGTCTTCTACCTCGCCCTGCCGCTCGCCTTCGGCGTCTGGATCTGGTCGGCCCACGGCGGGCAGACCGGCCTGGAGTACTACACCGGCTACCTCGTCGAGAAGTCGCTCTCCGTCGACAACCTCTTCGTCTTCATCCTCATCCTCGGCGCCTTCGCGGTCCCTCGCGCGCTGCAGCAGCGCGTCCTGCTCCTCGGCATCGCCGGGGCGCTGGTGCTGCGCGCGATCTTCATCGCCGTCGGCGCCGCGCTGATCTCGAGCTTCGCGATCACCTTCCTGGTCTTCGGGCTGATCCTGCTCGTCACCGCGGTCAAGGTTTTCCGCGACGCCCGGGACGGCTCGCACGGGGTCGACGTCTCGCAGCTGCCCGTCGTCCGACTGGTCCGGCGGTTCGTGCCGGTGGCGGACGACTACGAGGGCACCCGGATGACCACGTGGGAGGGCGGGAGGCGGGCACTGACCCCGCTGGCGCTGGTCGTGCTCGCGCTGCTGGGCACCGACATCGTCTTCGCCGTCGACTCCGTGCCCGCCGTCTACGGCATCACCGGCGACCCCTACCTGGTGTTCATCACGAACGCCTTCGCCCTGCTGGGCCTGCGCGCCCTCTACTTCGTCCTCGAGGGCGCCCTGAGCAAGCTGCGCCACCTCGGCTACGGCCTCTCGGTGATCCTGGCCTTCATCGGCGTCAAGCTGGCCCTGCACTGGGCCCACGGGATCTGGGAGCAGGTGCCGACGGTGCCGACGCTGGCCTCGCTGGTCGTGATCGTCGGCATCCTGGCGGTCACCGTGGCGACGAGCCTCGTCGCCGACCGGCGGGCGGGCGGCGCGGAGGGGGAACCGGCCGAGAGGACCGAGCAGGTGGAGCCCGGCGACGACGGAGAGCCCGCCGCCGAGGTCAGCCCCGACCGTCGCCCAGCAGCGTCCGACCGTCGTCCGTGACGGTCCAGTAGGGGTTGTAGGCGATCTCCCACACGTGGCCGTCCGGGTCCTCGAAGACCGCGGAGTAGCCGCCCCAGTAGCGGGTCGCCGGCCTGCGCAGCACCCGCGCGCCCGCGTCGACCGCGGTGGCGAACTGCTCGTCGACGTCGGCCGAGCTCGACACGTTGAGACCGAGGACCTTGCCGCCCCAGCCGTCACCGCTGCCGGGGGTGTCCTCGGTCTCGTCGTCGATGTCGATGCCGGAGTCGACGGCGAGCGCCATCCGGTCCCAGAGCGCGAGGACCATGCCCCCGACCTGGAAGAACTCGATGTGCTCCGGCGACGGGCCGGGCTCCCAGCCGAGGGCCGTGTAGAAGGACTTGGCACGGTCCATGTCGGACACACCGAGGGTCACCAGGGAGAGGCGCTGATCCATGGCGTCAACCTAGCAAGGTCACCGGCGCAGCAGGTGGGCCACCACTCCGGGGACGGCTGCGGCGACCGCCAGGGCCCGGACAGGGCCGCCCGGGTTGGCCCTGTCGGCGGCCAGCCCGTGGACCAGCGCGGCGAGCGAGCCGGCGTCGCGGGGCGCCAGCCCGGCGGCCAGGAGGGTGCCGGCGATCCCGGCCAGCACGTCGCCCGCGCCGGCCGTGGCGAGCCAGGGCGGGGCGTCGGCCTGCGAACGGGCCGGCACGCCCGGGTCGGGGTCGACGACGAGCGTGGTCGAGCCCTTGAGCAGCACGGTGCAGCCGGTGAGCTCGGCGACCCGGCGGGCGCTGCGCAGCGGGGCGGCCTCGACCACCTCGCGGCTCGTGCCGCGGTCGAGGAAGGTCAGCAGCCGCGCCAGCTCCCCCGCGTGCGGGGTGAGCAGGGTCGGGGCCGATCGGCGTGCCCCGGCCTTCACCCGGCCGGCCAGGATCTCCAGCGCCCCCGCGTCGACGACGAGGGGCAGGTCGGAGTCCAGCAGCTCGCGCACGACGTCGGCCTGGTGGTCGGCGCAGTCCGGGTGCGGGCAGGCCACGGGCTCGACGCCGGGGCCGACCACGGCGGCCTGCATCCGTCCGGGCCCTGGCACCACCTCGGGGCAGGACCGCAGCACCAGGTCGGTGGGGCGCTGCGGTCCGACGTAGCGCACCATGCCGGCGCCGGCGCACACGGCGGCCGTCGTGGCCAGGACCGCGGCCCCGGGGTAGTCGTCGCTGCCGGCGACCACGCCGAGGACGCCGCGGGTGTACTTGTGGTCGCGCGGTCCGGGCACCGGCCACAGCCCGGCGACGTCGGCGTGGTCGAGCCGCTCGACGGCCGGCGGCACGTCCATCTCCACACCGATGTCGACGACCGTGAGCCGCCCGACGGCCGCCTCGGTGGCCGGCAGCAGGTGGACCGGCTTGGCCGGGCCGAAGGTCACGGTCTCGTCGGCGAAGACGGCCGTCCCGACCGGCTCCTGCCCCGCGGGGTCGGCGCCGCTGGGCAGGTCCACCGCCACGAGGTATGCCGCGTCCGGCACCGCGTCGACGGCGACGGCCATGGCGCCCCGCAGGCCCGGCCGCCCGCCGATGCCGAGCAGCCCGTCGACGACGACCTCGGCCCCAGCGAGGGCGTCGATCACCGCTGGCGGGAGGGAGTCGGCGGCGGGGTCGACCTCGAGCACGGTGCAGCCGGCCGCACGGGCGGCCGCCAGGCCGGCCTCGTGCAGCCGGGCGGCGATCCCGACGACGACGACCTCGACCCCCTCGAGGAAGGACGCGGCCCACAGGGCGTCGCCGCCGTTGTCACCGGGACCGGCGAGCACGACGACGCGTCGGGCGTCCTCCTGCTCGGCCCGGACGGCCACGACCTCGGCCAGGCCGCGGGCGGCGCGCTGCATGAGCTCGCCGTCGGGCAGGCCCGCGCGCACCCGGTCCTCGGCGGCGCGGACGTCGGGAACGGCATACCCCTGGAGCATGTGTCAGCCCTCCGCGACGACGACGGCCGAGGCGACCCCGGCGTCGTGGGACAGCGAGACGTGCAGGGAGGTGACGCCGAGCTCGTCGGCGCGGGCGCGGACCGTGCCCTGCGTGCGCAGGTGCGGGCGGCCGGTGGTGTCTCGCTCCACCCACGCGTCGGTCCAGCGCAGGCCGACAGGAGCACCCAGCGCCTTGGCGAGGGCCTCCTTGGCCGCGAAGCGCGCCGCCATCGACTCCGGGCGCAGACCGAGCTCCTCGCTGGTGAAGAGGCGCTCGCCCAGGCGCGTGTTGGCCTCCATGCGGGCGGTGAAGCGCGCGATGTCGACCACGTCGATCCCGACGCCGATGATCATCGCCGGCCGGCTACTCGACCGTGACCGACTTGGCCAGGTTGCGGGGCTGGTCGACGTCGAGGCCCTTGGCGGTCGACAGGTGCAGCGCGAAGACCTGCAGCGGCACGACCGTCAGGAGGGGCGCGAGCAGCGGGGAGGTGTGCGGCACGCGGATGACCTCGTCGGCGAACGGGACGACGTCCTCGTCCCCCTCCTCGGCGATGACCAGCGTGCGGGCACCACGGGCGCGGATCTCCTGGATGTTGGAGACCACCTTGTCGTGCAGGCCGTGCTCCACGCCCGGCGAGGGGACGATGACGAAGACCGGCTGCCCGGGCTCGATGAGCGCGATCGGGCCGTGCTTGAGCTCGCCCGCGGCGAAGCCCTCGGCGTGGATGTAGGCGAGCTCCTTGAGCTTGAGCGCACCCTCCATGGCGACGGGATAGCCGACGTGGCGGCCGAGGAAGAGCACGGAGCGGGAGTCGGCCATGTAGTAGGCGATCTCCTTGACCCGGTCCATGCGGGTCAGCAGCTCCTCGATCTTGCCCGGGACGGTCGCGAGCTCGGCCATGACCTGCGCCGCGTCCTCGCCGTAGGCGGTGCCGCGCAGCGAGGCCAGGTAGAGGCCCAGGATGTAGCTGGCGGTGATCTGCGCGAGGAAGGCCTTGGTGGAGGCGACGGCGATCTCGGGGCCGGCGTGGGTGTAGAGCACCGCGTCGGACTCGCGCGGGATCGTCGAGCCGTGGGTGTTGCAGATGGAGACGGTGCGGGCGCCGAGCTCCTTGGCGTGGCGCACGGCCATCAGGGTGTCCATCGTCTCGCCGGACTGCGAGATCGAGACCACGAGCGTGTGCTCGTCGATCACCGGGTCGCGGTAGCGGAACTCGTGGGCGAGCTCGACCTCGACGGGGATGCGGGTCCAGTGCTCGATGGCGTACTTGGCGACCATCCCGGCGTAGGCGGCGGTGCCGCAGGCGACGATGACGATCTTGGTGACGGCGCGCAGCTCGTCCTCGGAGATGTGCAGCTCGTCCAGGGCCAGCCGGCCCTCGGAGTCGGTGCGGCCCAGCAGGGTGTCGGCGACCGCGTGGGGCTGGTCGTTGATCTCCTTCTCCATGAAGGTGGCGTAGCCGCCCTTCTCGGCCTCGGCGGCGTCCCAGGTGACCTCGTAGGCCTTGCCGTCGGAGGGGGTGCCGTCGAAGTTGACGACGGTGTAGGAGTCGGGGGTGATCGTGACGATCTGGTCCTGACCCAGTTCGAGGGCGTGGCGGGTGTGGCCGATGAAGGCGGCGACGTCGGAGCCGAGGAAGTTCTCGCCCTCGCCCAGGCCGACCACGAGCGGGGAGTTGCGGCGGGCACCGACGACGGTGTCCGGCTGGTCGGCGTGCACGGCGAGCAGCGTGAAGGCGCCGTGCAACTCGGCGACGGTCTCGCGCATCGCGGTGGTCAGGTCGCCGGTGCGGTCGAAGGCGGCGCTCAGCAGGTGCGCGACGACCTCGGTGTCGGTCTCGGAGGTGAACTCCACACCCTCGGCCGCGAGGCGCGACCGCAGCGAGTGGAAGTTCTCGATGATGCCGTTGTGGACCAGGGCGAGCTTGCCGTCACGGCCGCCCCGGTGCGGGTGGGCGTTCTCGTCCGTCGGACCGCCGTGCGTGGCCCACCGGGTGTGCCCGATGGCGGTCGCGGTCTCGGGCAGCGGCGCGTCGGTGATGGCCGAGCGCAGGTTGCCCAGCTTGCCCGCGCGCTTGCGGGTGTCCACCCGGTCCCCTGCCACGACTGCCACCCCGGCGGAGTCGTAGCCGCGGTACTCGAGGCGGCCGAGCCCCTCCATGACGACGTCCAGGGCCTTCTCGCTGGCCCGGGGGCCGACATATCCGACGATTCCACACATGGGACACAGGGTACGTCCTAGGGCGGGCCGGACCCGTCCCCGCCGTCAGAGACGGCGCAGCCGGACCCGATCGACGCTGTGGTCGGCCCCCTTGAGGAGCACCAGCGTGGCGCGGCTGCGGGTCGGCAGGATGTTGTTGATCAGGTTGGGCTCGTTGATCGAGTCCCAGATGTCCGAGGCGGTCAGGACCGCCTCGTCGTCGCTGAGGGAGGCGTAGCGGTGGAAGTGGGAGTGGGGGTCGGCGAAGGCCGTCTCCCGCAGCCGGAGGAAGCGCTCGATGTACCACTTCTTGATGTTGCAGACGTGCGCGTCGACGTAGACCGAGAAGTCGAAGAAGTCGCTCACCGCCAGGCCCGGGCCGCGGCCGTTGGGGTGGGGCCGCGGCGGCTGGAGGACGTTGAGCCCCTCGACGATGAGCACGTCGGGCTGGCGCACCACGATCTCCTCGTCGGGGACGATGTCGTAGACGAGGTGGCTGTAGACGGGAGCCCGGACCTCGGCACGGCCGGCCTTCACCTCGGAGACGAAGCGCAGCAGCGCCCGCCGGTCGTAGGACTCCGGGAAGCCCTTGCGCTCCATGAGCCCGCGCTCGCGCAGCACCACGTTGGGGTGCAGGAAGCCGTCGGTGGTGACGAGGGAGACCTCGGGGCTGCTGGGCCAGCGCCGGATGAGCTCGGCGAGGATGCGGGCGGTCGTGGACTTGCCCACGGCGACCGAGCCGGCCACCCCGATGACGAAGGGGGTCCGCTCGGGCTGCCGCTCGAGCAGGAAGTCGCTGGTCACCTGGTGCAGGGCGCCGGTGGCCTCCTCGTAGAAGGAGAGCAGTCGGCTGATCGGGAGGTAGACCTGCTCGACCTCGGCCATGTCCAGGGGTTCACCGAGACCCCGGAGCCGCTCGACGTCCGCGGCGTCGAGGTGCATCGGGTGCTCCTCCCGCAACCGCGCCCAGTCCGCGCGGTCGAGCTCGACGTACGGGGAGGGGATGACGGCACCATTGGCCTGCGAACCCATGGGCTGCATTGTGACAGGGACACCCGCGCTTCCCGACGGCCGGTGCCCCCAGGTCACAGCTTCCCGTAGCGGGCGCGGCCGAAGGAGTAGACGCCGTAGAGCACCAGGCCGACCGCGATGACGCCCAGCAGGACGGGACCGAAGGGCTGGTCGACGAGGGTCTTGAGCGCGCTGTCGAGGCCGCCGGCCTTGTCGGGGTCGGCCGTCGCCCCGGCGTAGGCGAAGAGCAGGCCGACGATGACCAGGGCGATCCCCTTGGCGGGATAGCCGAGACGCCCGGCCCACCGCACGACCTGGCCGGTCCGGCCGCCCGGCAGCTGCAGGTCCTCGAGGAACTTCTCGGACAGTCCCTTGTAGACGTGGTAGCCGCCCACGACGACGACGGTGGCACCGACCAGCAGCACGAGCATCCGACCGAAGGGTGCGCCCAGCAGGGTGGCCGTGAGGTCCTGGGTGCTCTCCTCGCCGTCCGAGCCGCCGCCGCGCGCGAACGAGAGCGCGGTGACGCCCAGCACGGCGTAGACGACCGCCTGGGTGCCCTCGGTCGCCCGGTCCTTGAGCTCCTCCACGCCCACGATGGCGTTGAGGAGCCGCCAGAGCGCCAGGCCGGCGAAGCCCGCGACGCACAGCCAGAGCAGCAGCGGGCCGGCCGGGGCGGAGCGCAGCGACTCCAGCGCGCCGCTCTGGTCGGCGCTGTCGCCCCCCGAGCCCCCCAGGGCAACCCGCGCCGCGATCACGCCGATGACGACGTGGATCAGGCCGCTGGCGGCATAGCCCGCCCGGGCGAGACGCTCCACCCACGGGTTGCGGCTGATCTTCCGGGCGGTCTGGGCGCCCTCACGGGCCACGTTGCCTGCACTCACGGCCACACCCTAGGGCCGATCCGGCCCCGGGGCGCCCCGAAGCCGACGGCCGGGGAGCGCAGGAACGCCGCGAGCGCGGCCCGTCCAGCAGGGACGGACCGCGCTCGCGGTGCAGGGGTATGCGGTGGGCTCAGTACCAGCCGACGGACTGGGAGTGCGCCCAGGCGTTGCAGGGGCTGCCGTAGCGACCGGAGATGTAGCCCAGGCCCCAACGGATCTGGGTGGCCGGGTTGGTCTGCCAGTCGGCGCCCGCGCTGGCCATCTTGCTGGCCGGCAGGGACTGCGGGATGCCGTAGGCGCCCGACGACGGGTTCGTCGCGGTGTGGCTCCAGCCGGACTCGCGCTGCCAGAGGGCGTCGAGGCAGCCGAACTGGTCGTCGCCCCAGCCGTAGCTGGCAAGCATCGACCGGGCGATGGAACGGGAGTCACCGGAGGCGACGGGGGCCGGCGCCGGGGCGGGCGCCGGTGCCGGCTGCTGGGCCGGCGCGGACTGCTGCGCGGGAGCGGCCTGGCGGGCCGCGCTGCGGGAGGCGGCCTCCTCGGCGGCGGCCCGCTCGGCGGCCTCACGCTCGGCCTGCTCGGCGGCGGCCTTCTCGGCGGCGGCCTGCTCGGCGGCGGCCTTCTCCGCTGCGGCCTTCTCGGCGGCGGCCCGGCGCTCGGCGGCCTTCTCCGCGCTGATCGCGTCGGCGGCCTCGCGGACGGCGTCGACACCGGTCGAGGTCAGGCTGGTGCTCAGGCCGAGCGCCGCGGCGCCCTGCTCGGCACGCAGGGCCTTCGCCTCGGCGAAGGCGGAGGCGGCGGTGGCGCCGGTCTCGGGGTTGACGGGGGCGACGGCGTCGGCGGCCAGCTGCGGGTCGGTCTGGCCGACGGAGGCGCTGGCCTCGGACGGGGCACCGGTGCCGCCGGTGGAGGCGTAGGCGGCCAGGGCCACCGATCCCGCGGCGATCGTCGCGGTCACGACGCCGGCGGGACCGCCGAGGCGACGGAGGCGGTGGCGCCCGGAGGCGCGCTGCTGCTCAGGGGCAAGGGACATGGGGGGACTACCTATCGGTCGAAGAGGGTCCCACCGCCTCCGGGTTGGGAGAGGTGCGAGAGCACCTCGACACGGGATCCCGGCGGGACAGGCGGCGTTACCATTTCGTGATCTGGGCCTTTCCAAGGTGCCTGCCAGATCTGCGAAAGGCAAACCCAGGGGGGTAGTTTGTGGCGAAGGTCACAACCCACGGGTAACTTTCGCCATCAACTGTCGACTCGAGTCACAGCAGTCACACGTCGCACGCTCCTCAGAGGTGTCCCGGGCCCTCCAGCAGCTCGGTGACCAGCGCCGCGATCGGGCTGCGCTCGCTGCGCGTCAGCGTGACGTGCGCGAAGAGCGGGTGCCCCTTGAGCGTCTCGATGACGGCCGCGACGCCGTCGTGCCGACCGACGCGCAGGTTGTCGCGCTGGGCCACGTCGTGGGTGAGCACGACGCGCGAGCTCTGGCCGATACGGGAGAGCACGGTGAGCAGCACGTTGCGCTCCAGCGACTGGGCCTCGTCGACGATGACGAAGGCGTCGTGCAGGCTCCGGCCCCGGATGTGGGTCAGCGGCAGCACCTCGAGCAGGTCGCGGTCGAGGACCTCCTCGACGACCTCCTTGGAGACGACGGCCCCCAGGGTGTCGAAGACGGCCTGCGCCCAGGGCCCCATCTTGTCGTTCTCGGTGCCGGGCAGGTAGCCCAGCTCCTGGCCGCCGACCGCGTAGAGCGGGCGGAAGACGATGACCTTGCGGTGCTGGCGCCGCTCCAGGACCGCCTCCAGGCCGGCGCACAGCGCCAGGGCGCTCTTGCCGGTGCCGGCGCGGCCGCCGAGGCTGACGATGCCCACGTCGGGGTCGAGCAGCAGGTCGAGGGCGATGCGCTGCTCGGCCGAGCGGCCGTGCAGGCCGAAGGCGTCCCGGTCGCCGCGCACGAGGCGCACCGAGCGGTCGGGGGCGACGCGGGCCAGGGCGCTGCCCGAGGGGCCGAGGACCGTCAGACCGGTGTGGACCGGCAGCTCCTTCGCCGCGGCGTGCTGGAGCCATCCGCGCTCGTAGAGCTCGGACATGTCGGCGTCGTCGACCTCGAGCTCGGCCATGCCCGTCCAGCCGCTGTCCATCGCCAGCTCGGCGCGGTACTCCTGCGCGTCGATGCCGACCGCGGAGGCCTTGACCCTCATCGGCAGGTCCTTGCTCACGACCGTGACGTCGCGACCCTCCGCCGCGAGGTTGGCGGCGACGGCGAGGATGCGGGTGTCGTTGTCCCCCAGGCGGAATCCGGCCGGCAGCGCGCCCGGGTCGGAGTGGTTGAGCTCGACGTGCAGGGAGCCGCCCCGCCGCCCGACGGGGATCGGCTCGCTCAGGGTGCCGTGCTCGACCCGCAGGTCGTCGAGCATCCGCAGCGCCTGCCGGGCGAAGTAGCCCAGCTCGGGGTGGTGCCGCTTGCCCTCCAGCTCGGTGATGACGACCACCGGGAGCACCACCTCGTGCTCGGCGAAGCGCAGCAGGGCCCACGGGTCCGAGAGCAGCACGCTCGTGTCGAGGACGTAGGTCTTCACGCCGGCGTCGGGGACACCGTCCACCGGGGGCTGCGCGTCGAGGTCGAGGAAGGAGCGGTGGGCGATGGTCATGGCGACTCCCTGCTGACGCGCGCGTGGGCGCTACGCGTCCCGTCGGTGGCTGGACCGGGACCGGGCCCGCGCGACGGTGGCGCAGTGCCGGTGCCGGCCCTCCGCCTCGAGCAGTCGTCGCTCCATGTGGTGGGCCTCCCGCGACCCCGGACGGGGTGCCCGGGACCTGTCTCCGACGGTATGACGTGCACCACACGGGGGGATGCACGCACCCCGGCGTGTCGGCATAACTCGGCGCACCCGCCCACCGGCACGACCCGCCCACCCCCGCACACGGCTCCGCCCGGTGACCGAGGGCCGGTCACCGGGCGGGGCGACCGCGCTCAGAGGACCTTGGAGAGGAAGCTCTGGGTGCGCGAGTGCTGCGGGTCGGAGAGCACCTTGACCGGGTCGCCCTCCTCGACGATGACGCCACCGTCCATGAAGACGAGCTTGTCGCCCACCTCGCGGGCGAAGCCCATCTCGTGGGTGACGACCATCATCGTCATGCCGGCCGCGGCCAGCCGCTTCATGACGTCGAGGACGTCGCCGACCAGCTCGGGGTCGAGCGCCGACGTGGGCTCGTCGAAGAGCATCATGTCGGGGTCCATCGACAGCGCGCGGGCGATCGCCACGCGCTGCTGCTGGCCGCCGGACAGGTGCGCCGGGTAGGCGGCGATCTTGTCCGCGAGGCCGACCTTGTCGAGGTTCTCCCGGGCGATCCGCTCCGCCTCGGCCCTGCCGCGCTTCTTCACGCGCTGCTGGGCGATCGTGAGGTTGCGCAGCACCGTCATGTGCGGGAACAGGTTGAACTGCTGGAAGACCATGCCGATCCGCGACCGGACCTGGTCGAGCTCGGTGTCCGGGTCGGTGATGTCGATGCCCTCGACGAGGATCTGGCCGGACGTCGGCTCCTCGAGCCGGTTGACGCAGCGCAGCAGCGTCGACTTGCCCGAGCCCGAGGGGCCGATGACGCAGACGACCTGGCCCTTGTCGACCGTGAAGTCGATGCCCTTGAGCACCTCGTTGTCGCCGAAGCTCTTGTGCAGCTGGCGGATCTCGATGGCCGGGGCCGTGGGGTCGATCCGCTGCTCGGGGTGCACGCTGCTCATCACCGGCTCCTCTTCTGCTTGCTCTCCATCCAGGCCACCAGCCGCGTCAGCGGCAGGGTGATGGCCAGGTAGAGCAGCGCCGCGAGGGTCAGCGAGGTCGCGGTGCCCGCGGACGGCCCGCTGCTCATGAAGTCGCGGGACAGGGTCGTCAGCTCCTTCTGGCTCGTGGCCAGACCGACCACGAAGAGCAGCGAGGTGTCCTTGAGCAGGATCACCAGCTCGTTGGTCAGCGGCGGCACCACGATGCGCAGCGCCTGGGGCATGACGATGGAGGCCATCGTCCAGCCCCCGCCCATGCCCAGGGAGCGCGCCGCCTCGGTCTGGCCCTTCGGCACCGCCTCGATGCCGGCCCGGAGGGTCTCGGCCATGTAGGCGCCGGCGACCATCATGAGCGCGACGAGGCCGGCCCCGATGGTGCCGCCCGGCGGCCGCCACCCGAAGGCGATCGGCACGCCGAGCGCCATGAAGAGGATGACGACCAGCGCCGGCAGTCCCCGGAACAGCTCGATGTAGGCCAGCGACAGCCACCGGAAGGGGGCGATCGGCGCCAGCCGCATGAGCACGAGGATCACGGCGAGCACGAAGCCGCCGGTAAAGGAGATGATCGTGTAGAGGATCGTGTTCTTCACGCCCGTGAAGACCATCGCCTGCCAGTTGCCGCTGAAGCCCTCCGCGAGGAAGAAGTTGCGGGAGATCGCCTCCCAGTCGGCGACGAGGGCGAAGGCGGCGACGATCGCCGCGAACACCACGTAGAGCACGACTGTGGTCAGGCGCGCGCGAGCACTCCGGGTCATGTCACCGCCTCCGCCCTAGCCCGTTCCTGCCGGCTCAGCCGTCGCTGGACTCGGCCGCGTCCTGCGCAGCCTCCTCCGAGAAGTAGGTGTCGTAGAGCTCGTCGTACTCGCCGCTGTCGCGCAGGGCGGCCAGCTGCTCGTTGACGGCCTCGACCAGGGCGGTGTTGTCCTTCTTCATCGCCAGGCCGTAGGTCTCGTCGGTGTCGTACTCCTCGACGATGGTGTAGCGACCGTCGGTGGTGTGGGTGAGGTTGACCGGCAGGTCCTGCAGGAGGGCGTCGACCTGGCCGGCCTGGAGGGCCTGGTAGAGCTCGGCGTCGCTGGGGAAGCTGACGATCTCGGCGCCGGAGACGTTCTCGTTGGCGTAGGCCTCACCGGTGGTGCCCTGCTGGACGCCCACGCGCTTGCCCTCGAGGTCGGCGATGGAGGCGATGCCGCTGTCGGCCGGGACGAGGAGGGACTGGAGCGAGTCGTAGTAGCCCTCGCTGAAGGCGAGGTTGGCCTTGCGCTCCTCGGTGATGGTCATCGCGGAGGCCGCGAGGTCGCAGTCGCCGGCGTTGAGGGCCAGGCCGGACTGCAGACCGTCGAAGGAGGAGTCCTTGACGACGAGGTCGAGCTCGAGGCCGTCGGCGATCGCCTGCACGATGTCGATGTCGAAGCCCGTGAAGCCGCTCGGGGAGGACTCGTCGAAGTCCTCGAAGGGGGCGTAGGGGACGTCGGAGCAGACCGTCAGGGTGCCGTCGGTGACGAGGTCCAGGCCGGAGGCGTCGCCGTCGCCGGAGCCGTTGGAGTCGTCGGAACCACAGGCGGCCAGGGTCAGCACGAGGCCGGCGGCGGCCGTCGCCGCATACAGGGATCGAATGTTCATCCCCGCAGCGTATAACTGCCCCGGTCAGGGCGGGGGCAGGCCCCCGGGCGTGGTCGAGGCTGCGGGCGCGGGCAGGCCCTCAGGTGCCGAAGCGCCG